>NZ_JBEXHQ010000069.1:0-29021 GCF_040607915.1 Micromonospora sp. NPDC005215
TCGCAGAACCGATCTTGAAACGGTGGCCGCTTCACGTCACGCCGCCACGCCGAAGATCACCACACCCAGCGACCCAACACGTTAAAACGCAAGTAAATATTCCTCACAGGTATAACCGCTGTGAGCATGTGTGCCTCCGGTCGACCGTCGAGGCAGCCAACCCCACGGGTGTGCCGGCGCGTCGTTCAGATAATGCGTCCTGCTCAACGGCCTGCTCAACGGCCTGCTCAGTACGGCCTGCTCAGTGCGGCCTGCTCAGTGCGGCCTGCTCGGTGCGGCCTGCTCGGTGCGGCCTGCTCGGTGCGGCCTGCTCGGTGCGGCCTGCTCGGTGCGGCCTGCTCGGTGCGGCCTGCTCGGTGCGGCCTGCTCGGTGCGGCCTGGTCGGCGCGGCTGCTCAGTGCGGCCTGCTCAGTGCGGCCGCTCCAGCTTGCGATCCCCAGCCTCTGCGGCGCAGCCCGCCCGGGTGCAGCGCCTTCGCCGCGCAGCCAGATGGCGCAGCGCCCGCCGCTGCTTTCAGACGGCGCACCGGTGGGACCGGCACGGGACACCGACCGTCAGCTCCGCCGCGCCGGCGGGGCCGTCAGCGGGCGGCGGGGGTGAGGTCGACCTCGATGGGTGGCGGGGTGGCCGCGTCGGCGTTGCGGCGGCGGCGGCGCAGCTCGATCGTGAGCACCACGAGGGTGACCAGTGCGCCGAGCGCGCCGGTGACCACGAAGCCCCAGAGCGGCGCGCTGGCGTCGATAACCGCGCCGGCGAGCGGCGCGCCGATCGCGATGCCGACGGTGACCGCGGAGCCGTGCAGGCCCATCGCCTCGCCGCGTACCTCGGCCGGAACCAGACGGCTGACCGCGTCGGAGGAGGCCGCGATGGTCGGCGCGCAGAGCGCGCCGGCCGGGATCAGCGCCAGGCACAGCAGCCACCAGTGCGCACCGCCCAGCCCGACCGGAATGGTGCACAGGGCGAGTGCGGCGGTCAGGGCCAGCGGGGAGAACGACCGGTGGACGGCCCCGTAGGCGAAGCCGCCGACCAGCGAGGCGACCGCCCAGATGGCCAGCACCGCGCCGGTCCAGCCGACCTCGCCGCTGGCCCGCAGCACGGCGACCACCGCCACGTCCGTACCGCCGAGCACCAGGGTCGCGGCGGCGCTGAGCGCCAGCACGGCGAGCAGTCGAGGTGTCAGCCACTCCCGGCGAGGCGTCCGGCGCTGCGGACCGGTGGTCTCGGCGGCACCGCGGATCGGTGGGTTGACCACCCACAGGGCGATCCCGGCGGCGACGATGCCGCCGCCGACCAGGTACATGGTGGTCTGGGCGGAGATCGCGGTGACCAGGGCCACTGCCAACGCCGGGCCGATCATGAAGGACAGTTCCACCGACATCGAGTCCAGCGCGTACGCGGGGCGGCGTTGGTCCTCCGGAACCAGCGCCGCGATCGACTGACGGACCACGGAGAAGATGGGCAGGGCCAGGGAGCCGGCCACGAAGGCGGCCGGCAGCAGCAGGGGGTACGGCAGTCCGGGCGCGATGGACCAGAAGATCGCCTCGGTGATGCCGGTGAGCACCAGGACCGGGCGCAGGCCACGCCGGTCCACCAGTCGGCCCAGTAGTGGCCCGCCGACCGCCGCACCCACGGTGACGGCCGCGCCCACCAGGCCAGCGGCCCCATAGCCTCGATCAAGGTCGAGCACCACGTGGAAGGTCAGTGTCACCCCGGTCGCGGTGAGCGGGATGCGGGCAAGGACGGCGACCAGCAGGAGCGACCGCAGGCCGGGCAGGGCGAGCGCCTGCCGGTAAGGCTTCATGTTCACGTGGGTCCGTACCTCCGGCGACATCCTCGACCGACGACGTCCCGATGGCCAATCAATTACCGTCTTGTGCGGCCCTCATCACAGGCTGGCCGTGCAGTGTCACCCCGGCGCCGTCCATGGCGCGCAGTGCCACGTCGGTGGTCGCCGGGGCGACGGCGGCGGTCAGTTCGAGCAGCACGGTGGTGGCGAAACCCTCCCGGGCGGCGTCCAGCGCGGTCGCCCGGACGCAGTGGTCGGTGGCGATGCCGACCACATCCACCCGGTCCACGTCGTGCCGGCGCAGCCAGTCGGCCAGGCACTCGCCGTCGTCGGCATGCCCCTCGAACCCGGAGTACGCCGCCGCGTGCTCGCCCTTGTGGAAGATCGCCTCGACTCGACCGGTGTTCAGCTCGGGGTGGAACTCCGACCCGCTGGTGCCGACCAGGCAGTGCCTCGGCCAGGACTCCACGAAATCCGGCGGATCGCCGAAGTGCGCACCGGGGTCGACGTGGTAGTCCTTGGTGGCGACCACGTGCGACCAGCGGTCCGGCTCGGAGGCGAGCAGCCGGGAGATGCTGGCGGCCACCCCCGCGCCGCCCTCGACGGCCAGCGAGCCACCCTCGCAGAAGTCGTTCTGCACGTCCACGATGATCAGAGCGTCGGCCATTGGAGTTCCTCTCCTCACTGTCTGTCTGCGGCGGGGTGCCCGATGAGCTCAGTCGGCGGGTACGACGGAGACCGGCACCGCCGGGTCGCCGGCCGAGAGCTTCAGCCCCTCCCACGGGATGGAAATCAGGCATTCGCGCAGGTGCTCTCGCGACTCGTCGAGGGTGGGCAGCCACGCCGGCTCGCCGGCGACCACGTACGAGTGTTGGAGCATACGGTCGTTGGGCTGCCGGTCCGGTACGCCCTGCGGCACGATGATCTCCTCGGTGGCGGTGCCGGTCGGCTTGTGCCGGCGGACCGCGACCTTCCGGCCGCCGATTGTCGCCTTGTGCTCGGAGCGCTTCACCACCGGCCGCCCCTCGACCTCGACGAGCTTGTAGACCAGCCCGGCGGTCGGTGCTCCGGAGCCGGTGACCACGGCCGTGCCAGCGCCGTACATGTCCACCGGTTCGGCGGCCAGCGCGGCGATCGAATACTCGTCCAGGTCACCGGAAACGATGATCTTGGTTTCGGTGGCACCCAACGAGTCGAGCAGCTCCCGGGACTGCTGGGCGATCACCGCCAGGTCGCCCGAGTCGATCCGTACCGCCCGCAGCTCCGGTCCGGCCACCGCGATCGCGTTGCGGATGCCCTGGCTGATGTCGTACGTGTCGACAAGCAGCGTCGTGTCCTTGCCCAGCGTGGCGACCTGCGAGGCGAACGCCGCCCGCTCGTCGTCGTGCAGCAGGGTGAAGGCGTGCGCCGCCGTGCCCGCCGTCGGGATGCCGTAGCGGGCACCGGCGGCGAGGTTGGACGTGAACCGGAAACCGGCCAGGTACGCGGCCCGCGCCGCGGCCACCGCCGCCTCCTCGTGGGCCCGGCGCGACCCCATCTCGATCAGCGCTCGACCCCGCGCCGCGGTCACCATCCGCGCCGCCGCCGCGGCCACCGCGCTGTCGTGGTTGAGCACGGAGAGCGCCAGCGTCTCCAACACCACGCACTCGGCGAAACCGCCCGAGACGGTGAGGATCGGTGAACCGGGGAAGAACAGCTCACCCTCGGCGTACCCGTCGATGTCGCCGGTGAAACGGTAGTCGGTGAGCCAGGCCGCGGCCGCGTCGTCGACCACGCCGGTCCGTCGCAGGAAGTCGACCTCCGTGGGGTCGAACCTGAAGTCGCGGATCAGTTCGATCAGCCGGACCGTGCCGGCGACCACGCCGTACCGGCGGCCGCTCGGCAGCCGGCGGCTGAACACCTCGAAGACACACCGGCGGTCGGCGGTGCCGTCCTTCAGTGCCGCACTGACCATGGTCAGCTCGTAGTGGTCGGTCAGCAGCGCGGGGCGGTTGATGCTCACCGCCCCAGCCTAAGGTTCAGTCCGTGTCGCCGTCGTCGTGGCCCGGGATCGCCCGCAGCGCGGCCCACAGCTCGGCCCGTCCGGTCACGCCCAGCTTGCTGTAGATCCGCTGGAGGTGATTTTCGACGGTGCGCGCCGAGAGGTAGAGCCGTTCCGCGATGGCCCGGCTGGGCGCTCCGTGCGCGGCGAGGCGGGCAACCTGCCACTCGCGCTCGGTCAACACAGGTGCCCCCGCGTGCAGCGCCGGCGTCCGGATCAGGTCGCAGCGTCCGAGCAGGCCGGCCAGGCGTTCCCGGGCGCCGTTGGTCGCCGTCGAGTGTTGCCGGCGCAGCCGCTGCACGGCCTGGGAGGTGGCCTCGGCGGCGTACACGGTCAACTCCAGCGCGGCGTAGTCGTCGGCGACCGCGAGCAGATCCGCTGTGGAGTCGGTCACCGCCGCGCGGGCGTGCCGGGCCAGCAGCGGCGGGAGCACCCCGTCGACCCGCTCGGAAAGCTCGGCCAGACGCTGCGCCACCGTACGTCGACCACCGTCGGAACAGGTGGGCCCGACCGGCATGCCGGCCTGATCCAGCCGGACGAGATCGTGCAGGACGTGCACCTCGTGCCCGGCGAAGCCGTCCGAGCGCAGCCGGTCCACCAGGTCAGCGAGGTGCTTGATCGCACCCGGCAGGTCGCCCGACGCGGCGAGCGTCGCACCCCGGGCCTGCTCCAGCCACGGGTAGAGCACCGCCATGCCCGGTGCGTGGGTGCGGTCCGCCTCGGCCATCGCCGCGGCGGCCTGCGCGGCGTCACCGCGCAGCGCGGCCGACTGGGCTCGCTCGGCCTGGGCCAGACCGGCGTAGACCCGGCTCGTGGCCAACACCGCACAGGCACCCAGCGAGGCGCGGGTGGCGGCGTCGCTCTGCCCGCGCAGCCGGGCCGCGTACGCCTGGAGGATGGCCAGGTAGCCGGTGCCGAGCCGGAAGTCACCGGCATCGGCGAGGTCGGCGAACTCGTCGGCCACTATCGCGTCGATCCCGGCCAGGTCTCCGGTCAGCATGAGCCGGGTGCCCCGGGCCAGCTCCAGAGCCAGTTGCAGGTACGGCATGTCGGTGCGCCAGTTGGCGACGGCGGAGTGCACCTGGGCGATCGCCGTACCGCTGTGGGTCAGCTGGCCCTGCGCGGCCTGGACGTACGCGATGGTGCAGCGGGCCAACTCGCGGGCGGCGACGCCGGCCGCCGGACGGTCCAGCACCTGTTGGCTGAGCCGTACCGCGGTGGTCGTGTCCATTCGGTGCAGGCGCATGATCGCCTCGAAGGCGTGCACCCGGGACCGGTCCGCGGAGTCGCTGAGCTGCTCGACGCGGCCTGCGATCTCCTCCACTGTGGACTGCTGGCTGAGCCCCCAGTAGCTGACCATCCCGCGGACGGTCAGCCAGCGGCAGTATCGCCGCTCGTCGCCCGGCTCGGGGGTCACCGCGTCGAGGACCTCGATGGCCTCCTCCGGCCGGTCGGCGAACATCAGAATGGTGGCCAGCAGCTCCGCCGCGTCGGAGCCTCCACCGGCGTGCAACGCGGCCCGCGCCAGGCGGGTCGCCAGCGGCACGTCGTAGCGGGTGAACGCCTGGACCGCCGCGTCCACCAGCAGAGCCGGATCCTGTGCGGTGCCCGAGTCGAGGCGCCACACCGCGACCCGCAGCAGGTCGTCGCGGCGGCGCTTGCCGACCTGTTCGAGTAGCTCCGCGAGGTGTGCCTGAAGTCGGCGGGTGCGGCTGACCGGGCAGCGGCGGCGCATCACCTCGCCGTAGAGCGGATGGGCCAGCCGGACGTTCGTCCGTCGGTCGTTCTGGATCACGCTGATCAGCCCGCGCTCCTCGGCGGTCTCCACGTCCGACTGGTCGGCGGCCTGCCGCAGAAGGTGCAGGCCGAGTGGTTCGCCGAACGCGACAAGCTCGACGACCGCGCGGACGCCGTCGGTGAGTTTGCCGACCCGGGTGTCGATCAGGTCGGTCAGGTTGGGTGCGAGCTCCAGTCGCCCCGTCCACTTCCAGATCCCGTAGGTCTGTTTCAGCTCGGCGCTGCCGTTGGCGGCGTGCACCAGCTCCCGCAGCATCAGCGGGTTGCCCGCCGACAGCCGGCCGAGCCGGTCGGCGGAGTTGGCGTCGACCGGGCCGCCCAGGATCTCTGCCAGCAGGCCCGCGGTCTCGCCCTGCGGCATCGGGGTCAGCTCGACGTGCTCGACCAGGTCGTCGGTCCAGAGTGCGCGGATCGGCAGCGGGATCTGCTCGCCGTCGCGCAGGGTGCCGACCACTGTGGCGTTCTCCGCGCGGGCGACCAGGTGGACCAGTGCCGCCGAGGGTGGATCGAGCAGGTGGGCGTCGTCGATGGCGAGCACGATCCGTCGACCAGCCGCCTGCTGTTGCAGCACGTTGAGCGCCCAGCGCAGGATGCCGGCGGGGGAGAGGCCCTGGGGCTGCTCGGCGGGAAGGACCTGCACCAGCCCGCCGAACGGTAGCGCCGCGGTGGTGGCGCTGGCCGCGATGGACCAGATGGCGAAGCGTTCGGTGGGCAGCATGCTCACGCCTTCGCGCAGCAGCCGACTCTTGCCGATCCCGGCGCTGCCGCTGAAGAAGAGCCCGCGGCCAGCCTCGCCGGTCACCGCCGCCAGCAGGCGGTTGAGCTCATCGGTCCGGCCGACGAACTTCCATCGACTCATTCGCGCAGCATATCGACCGGAATCCGTCCGCGCCCGCACCGTCACTCAACGAAGTTGAGTAGTCGCACAATTACCGCTGAGTATCCGAGGTGTTCCACCTGGTTGCCGGCCCGCCCGTAGTCTTCCGACATCCGGGTATCTTCGCCGGATTCCCCACCTGGCCGGGGCGTCCGGTCACCTGCCCCGGGAGGCCGCCTGATGAAGCAGGGCCCTCTCCCCTCGGTCGACTCCTCGGATGACGTGGTCGGCCCGACCGATCTGCCCAGCTGCGGCCCGCTGCCCGCCCGGCTCGGCGTGACCAACCCTGCCCCGGAGGAGCCGCTCGGCGTGGTCGCCGTCGGCCCGGCCGGTGCCGAGCGACGCGCCGTGCTCGCCACGCTGCTCGGGCTCGACCCGGTCATGCTCACCGTGCCGTCGGGCAGCTGGTTGCTGGTGCGGAACGCCAAGGTGCCCACCCGGGCGGCGTTCGTGCCCGGTTACCGCCAGCCCCACGCGTACGGGGCGGACCGGAACGCCGCCGGCCCGGCGTTGGCCCGGCCACCCCGGCGGGTCGAGCTGAGCGTGCCCGAGCCGCTGCTGCGGCACTTCACGCTGATCGACGTACCGGACACCGCGACGCTCGGCGTGTCCGGCAAGCAGGTGCTGCTCGACGCGGTGGGCCGGGCCGGCGCGTTGCTCTTCGTGATCGCCGCCGACCAGGCGTTCACGGCCGCCGAGCTCAACCTGCTCGCCGAGGTCGCCCCGACCCCGGTGGAGGTCGTCTTCGCGGTGACCCCTGGCGCGGCAGGG
Source organism: Micromonospora sp. NPDC005215 (assembly GCF_040607915.1). NCBI lineage: Bacteria > Bacillati > Actinomycetota > Actinomycetes > Micromonosporales > Micromonosporaceae > Micromonospora > Micromonospora sp. NPDC005215. The sequence continues at coordinate 7,273 of NZ_JBEXHQ010000069.1, forward strand.
TGGGCACCGCTGGCCGACGGCGTGGCGACGACGGAGGACGCGGGGGCGTCCGTCTCGCCGGTCGGAGGTCGGGCGACGGAGATGGACGCCGCCGCGGTGACCGTGGCGGCCCACCGCGCGGCGCTGCTGGCCGCGGTGCCGGCGCTGGCCGGCGCGCGGTGGTTCCCGGTCGACGCCCACTCCGCCGACTCGGCCGCCGACCTGCGGCGGGCGTTGGTGGGCTGGTCGTCGGAGGAGGGCTTGCGGCGGGCCAGCGTCGAACCGCCGGTGCTGCCCGGTCAACACGACCGGGTCGCCGTGGCCTCCGATCCGGGGGACTGGTCGGAGCAGCTCGACCGGCAGACCCGGACGTGTGCTCAGCGGATCCGCCAGCACCTCGCACTGGAACTGGCGAACATCCACCTGCGGGCGGTCCAGGAGATCGTGTTCGGGGTCGGCTGCGCGGGCCTACCGGACCTCCTGGATCGGGAGATGGCGGCGCTGTCGCTGTTGGCCACCGCGCAGTGCGACCAGGCGGTGCGCGGCATCGTTTCCGACACCGCGGCCCGGGTGCTCGGCGCGCCGCCGATCGAAGGAGTGCGGCGGCGGATTGCCACCGCCGTGCAGTACGGCCTGGTCGATGACCGGCCGGGCCATGAGCTGGACAAGGTGCTGCTGATCACCAGCACAGCCGGGGTGGCCGGGTTGACCGGCCCGGAGGCGATCGACGCCCTCGCCAACTATCCGGCGGTGTTCCACGACGAGGTGCTTCCGCCGGTCGCGGTGGCGCTGTCCGGCGGGTGCTGGCAGCAGTGGCGTACGCCCGGCCGCGACGACCACAGCGCGGCGCGGGCCTGGTCCCAGCGCGCGGTGCGGGAGGTCGAGCTGGGGTTGTCCCGGGAGATATCCCGGCGGTTCGAGGTGATCCGCCTCTCGCTGGGCGCGGTGCTCTCCGATGCAGTCGATCACGGCATCCTGCTCGCCTGACGGTGTGGCCGCCCCCCGGTCCGGGTCCGCGCCGCACCACGGGTCCGAGGGCGCCCGGGGCCGGTCAGGGATGTCCCGGGTGGGCGATCCGCGCCGGGCCGGCGTTCCGGTTCCTCGGTTCCGGGAAACCGGTGGCACGATGGGGGGCATGGCGGCTCCACAGGTTGCACCGGTCGAGACGCCGGACACTGACGAGGTGCCGGCGGCTGACCGGCAATGGGTGACGATCGTGTGGGACGACCCGGTCAATCTGATGACGTACGTGACCTGGGTCTTCCAGAAGCTTTTCGGCTACAGCCGGGAGAGGGCCGAGCAGCTGATGCTGGATGTGCACCACAAGGGCCGGGCCGTGGTCTCCACCGGCGCCCGGGAGCGGATGGAGCACGACGCGTCGCAGCTGCACGCGTATGGGCTGTGGGCGACGGTGGATCGGTCGTGAGCATGTTCCGTCGCCAGGCCGGCCGCTACGTCGCCACCTTCGCGGTCGACGAGGTGCGGGTGCTGCGCAAGGTCGCCTCCGAGGTGGTCGGCCTGCTCACCGATGGCTTCGACCACACCGACCCGGTCGTGGGTCGGCTCTTTCCGGCGGTCTACCCGCAGGACGCGCCGGGGACAGCTGAGTTCCGTCGGTACACCGAGGGCGATCTGAAGACTGCGAAGATCGATCAGGCGGGGGCGATCCTGGCCGCGCTGCCCGACGACGCCGGTGGTGAGGTACGGCTCGACGCCGAGGCGGCCGAGGCGTGGTTGCGGGCGCTGAACGACGCCCGGCTCGCGATGGGTGTCCGTCTGGAGATCAAGGACGGCACGGATCTGGGCGAGGAGTTGGACGACGCGGTCGCCGAGGACCCGGGCTCCAGCCGGGTGTTCCAGCTTTCGGTCTACGCGTATCTCGGGTATTTACAGGAGTCGCTGCTCAACGCCTTGATCGACTAGGCGTGACCGGCACCACTTCGGCCCGCGCTCGTCAGGCGTTAGGCTGGTCCTCGTGCTGAGCATCGACCGGTCGATCATCGACGCGATCGTCGCCCACGCGCGCCGGGATCACCCCGACGAGGCGTGCGGCGTGGTCGCCGGTCCCGTCGGCAGCGACACCCCGACCCGGCACATCCCGATGGACAATGCCGCGCGGTCGATGACCTTCTACGAGTTCGACTCGATGGAGCACCTGCGCGTGTGGCGGGAGATGGACGACAGGGACGAAGAGCCCGTGATCATCTACCACTCGCACACCGCCACCGAGGCGTACCCGTCGCGGACGGATGTCTCCTTCGCCGGTGAGCCGGGCGCGCACTACCTGCTCGTCTCGACCCGCGATCCCGACTCGGAGGAGATCCGCTCGTTCCGGATCGTCGACGGTGTGGTCACCGAGGAGCCGGTCCGGGTCGTGGAGGCCGGGGTTGACCCGCATGCCGTCCAGTCCTACATGTTCGGGCAGAGCCCGGCGACTGTCGACTACGAGTGTTCCGGCCGCTGATCCGTCAGCGTTCGCACTCGTCTCGTCCCGTCACCGTAGGCACACCCGATCAAGGAGTTCGACACCATGGCCATTGAGGTTCGCATCCCCACCATCCTGCGCAGCTACACCGGCGGCGCCAAGGTCGTCGACGGCGCCGGCGACACCCTCGCCGATCTGCTCACCGACCTGGATTCCCGGCACGGCGGCCTGCGCGGCCGGCTGATCACCGAGGCGGGCACGCTGCACCGCTTTGTCAACGTCTACGTCAACGACGAGGACGTCCGTTTCCTCGGCGCCCTGGACGCGAAGCTCTCCGACGGTGACAGCGTCACCATCCTGCCCGCCGTGGCCGGCGGCGCGTTCGGCTTCGCCGCGGCGGCGGCGATCAGTTCGCACAGCGCCGCGGCAGCGGTGACCAGTTCGCACAGCGCTGCCGCTGCGGTGGTCCGCGGCGCCGTCGCGGCTCGCTGAGGTCGGCCGCCATGGCGCGGTACGACAGCCTGCTCGACGCGTGCGGGGGTACGCCGCTGATCGGCCTGCCCCGGCTCTCGCCGACGGTGTCCGACGGGGCCCCACCGGTGCGACTCTGGGCCAAGCTGGAGGACCGGAACCCCACCGGCAGCATCAAGGACCGCGCGGCGCTGTTCATGGTCCGGGCGGCGGAGGCGGCTGGCCGGCTCCGGACGGGTGACACCATCCTCGAACCGACAAGTGGCAACACCGGCATCTCGTTGGCGATGGTGGCCAAGTTGCGCGGCTACCGGCTGGTCTGCGTGATGCCGGAGAACGTCTCCACCGAGCGGATCCAGTTGCTCCGGATGTACGGCGCCGAGATCATCTTCTCGCCAGCGGCGGGTGGGTCCAACCAGGCGGTCGCCACCGCCAAGCTGATCTCCGCCGAGCACCCGGACTGGGTGATGCTCTACCAGTACGGCAACGAGGCCAACGCGCGGGCGCACTACGAGACGACCGGGCCGGAGCTGCTGCACGACCTGCCCGACATCACGCACTTCGTGGCCGGGCTCGGCACCACCGGCACGCTGATGGGCACCGGGCGCTACCTGCGGGAGAAGGTCGACGGCATTCAGGTCGTGGCGGCCGAGCCGCGCTACGGCGAGTTGGTCTACGGCCTGCGCAACATCGACGAGGGGTACGTGCCGGAGCTCTACGACGCCTCGGTGCTCTCCCGGCGCTTCTCGGTGGGCACCCGGGACGCGGTGCTGCGTACCCGACAGCTCGTGGAGGTGGAGGGCATCTTCGCCGGCTTCTCCACGGGTGCCATCCTGCATGCCGCGCTCGCGGTGGCGCACGAGGCGGTTCGCGACGGTCGGCGGGCCGACGTGGCCTTCGTGGTCTGCGACGGTGGGTGGAAATACCTGTCCACCGGCGCGTACGGCGGCACGCTCGCCGATGCCGAGGAGGCCCTGGAGGGTCAGCTCTGGGCCTGATCGGGACTGGTCTTCCCGGTACGGGCCGTCGACGTGGCGTCGACGGCCCTTACGCCGTCCCGGGCACCGTGAGCACGTGTCACGTTCGTGACAACTTCCGGCGGATGATTCTTGCCGCCGGGTACCCCAGCGTAGGCTGCGCAGCGTGACGTACGCGTCGGTAGAGATCATGGCTGAGGCGATTGCCGGCACGGATGCTACTGACAGTGACAGCGAGACAACTCGATGCGACTGACCGTCCTTGGTAGCGCCGGCAGCTTTCCCGGCCCCGAGTCGCCCTGCTCGGCCTATCTCGTCGAAGCCGACGGCTTCCGGCTCCTTGTCGACTTCGGCTCCGGGTCGCTGTCCAGCCTCCAGCGGTACGCGGGGCTGCACGCCCCGGACGCGATCCTGCTGACCCACCTGCACTGTGATCACATGTTCGACGCCGTTCTGTACGTGGTCGTGCGCCGGTACGCCCCGGACGGCCCCTATCCGGCGCTGCCGGTGTACGCGCCCTCCGGCGCCCCGGACCGGCTCAGCGCCGCGTACGGCGACGACGGTTCGGTGGAGGACGTCTACCAGTTCTACGCACTGCAGCCCGGCACCTTCCCAATCGGCCCGTTCACCGTCACCGTCGACCGGGTCAACCACCCCGTCGAGACGTACGGCGTGCGGTTGGAGCACGACGGCCGGTCGCTGTGCTACTCGTCGGACACCGCGCCCTGTGCGGCGCTGCTGCGGCTGGCCCAGGACGTCGATGTCTTCCTCTGCGAGGCCAGCTACCTCGACGGCATGGACAATCCGCCGGATCTGCACCTGACCGGCCGGGAGGCCGGGGAGGCGGCGACAAAGGCCGCTGTGGGCCGGCTCCTGCTGACCCACCTGGTGCCCGCCTGGGGGAGCGAGGCGCACACCCTGGAGTCGGCCGCCGCGGCGTACACCGGGCCGATCGACGTGGTCCGGCCCGGGGCCAGCTACGACGTCTGACCCACCCCGTCCCGGTTGGCGCGGACCGGACCGCGGTGTTGTGCCGTATTGTTCGCCGCCCGGTCAGCGGACGGTCGTCTGACGCACCAGTGACACCCGCACGGTGTGGGCATGCGGATCGCCATCGTGACCGAGTCGTTCCCACCGGACGTGAACGGCGTCGCGCACTCCGTGGTGCGCACGGCGGAACACCTGCTCGACCGGGGCCACGAGCCGGTGGTCATCGCGCCCGCCCCACCCGGTGCCGGCCGGCAGAACGTCGACCGGCTGCCGTACCCGGTGGTGCGCATCCCCAGCGTGCCGCTGCCCCGCTACCAGGGTTTCCGGTTGGGTGTGCCGACGACCACCCGGTTGACCGGTGCGCTGCTGTCGGCCGAGCCGGACGTGGTGCACCTGGCCAGTCCGTTCGTCCTCGGCGCGCGGGCGGCCACGCTGGCCAGCCGGTACCGGCTGCCCACCGTGGCGGTCTACCAGACCGATGTGGCGGCGTACGCGCGGGCGTACCGGGTGAGCTGGGGCGAGGCGGCGGCCTGGCGCCGGATCCGGGAGATCCACAACTCGGCGCAGCGCACCCTCGCCCCGTCCACCCGCTCCGCCGCCGACCTGATCGCCAACGGGGTGCAGCGCATCTGGCTGTGGCGCCGGGGTGTGGACGCGGTCCGCTTCGATCCGGCCAGACGGTGTGCGGCGCTGCGCGCCCGGCTGGCACCCAACGGGGAGCTGCTGATCGGCTACGTCGGCCGGCTCGCCCCGGAGAAGCGGGTGGAGTTGCTGGCGGCGACGTCGCGGCTGCCCGGGGTACGGGTGGTGGTGGCCGGTGACGGTCCGGCCCGCCGCCAGTTGGCCCGGGAACTGCCCGGGGTGACCTTCCTGGGCGTGCAGCACGGCGACGAGCTGGCCCGGCTCTACGCCAGCCTGGACCTGTTCGTGCACACCGGACCGCACGAGACCTTCGGCCAGACCATCCAGGAGGCGCTGGCCTCCGGGGTGCCGGTCGTGGCGCCGGCCAGCGGCGGCCCGGTCGACCTGGTCGACGAGGGTGTGACCGGGCTGCTGGTGGCACCGAACGACGGCGACGCGCTGGCCGCGGCGGTGGCCGACCTGGCCGGGGACGCCGACCGGCGGCGGGCCTACGGGCTGGCGGCCCGGGTCGCGGTCCGCCGACGTAGCTGGGCGGCCGTCGGCGACGAGCTGATCGGGCACTACCACGCGGTACGCGCCGTGGCCGCCACCGTCGGACTGCCGGCCGCGTCGTGACCTCGACTGCGGGCGGGCTGCGGATCGTGCGGCTCGCCAACTTCGTGACGGCACGCTCCGGTGGCCTGCGGACCGCGCTGCGGCACCTGGGGGAGGGCTACCGGGCCGCCGGGCACGAGCCGGTGCTTGTGATACCCGGCCGACGGGCCGCCGACGAGTCGTACCCGTGGGGGCGGGTGGTGACCCTGCCCGGCCCGGAGTTGCCCGGCAGTGGCGGTTACCGGCTGCTGGCCGGTCGACGCCGGTTGGCCCGGCTGCTCGTCGACCTGGCACCGGATCGGTTGGAGGTCTCCGACCGGTTGTCGCTGCGCTGGACGGGCCGGTGGGCGCGGGCGCACGGGGTGCCGTCGGTGATGGTGTCGCACGAGTCGCTGACCGGGCTGCTCGGCCAGTGGGGTGTGCCGGACGCGTTGCGCCGCCCGACCGCCGACCGACTCAACCGGGCGACCAGCCGGGCGTACGACCGGATCGTCTGCACGACCCGGTGGGCTGCCGAGGAGTTCGACCGGATCGGCGCCCACAACGTGGAGCTGGTGCCACTCGGTGTGGACCTGGACACCTTCCACCCGGACCGGGTCGACCCGCGGCTGCGCGCCCGGTACGCCGACCCCGGCGAGCTGCTGCTGGTGCACTGCGCCCGGCTGTCGCCGGAGAAGCGGCCGGAGCTGGCCGTGCAGGCGCTCGCCGAACTGCGCCGGGAGGGCGTACCCGCGGTGCTGGTGCTGGCCGGTGACGGCCCGCTGCGCGGCGCGCTGGCCCGGCGGGCGGCGGGGCTGCCTGTCACGTTCACCGGTTTCCTGCCGGACCGCCGCGCCGTGGCCGCGTTGCTGGCCAGCGCGGACGTGGTGGTGGCACCCGGGCCGGTGGAGACCTTCGGCCTGGCCGGACTGGAGGCGCTGGCCTGCGGCACCCCGGTCGTGGTCAACGCGGCCAGCGCCCTGCCCGAGGTGGTCGGCGACGCGGGCGTGGCCGCGTCCGGCTCGGGCGCGTCGATGGCGGCGGCGGTGACCCGCCTGGCGGCCCGGCCGGAGGCGCAGCGTCGGCGCGTCGCCCGCGCACGGGCCGAGGAGTTCGGCTGGCCGGCGGCGGTCGCCGGATTCCTCCGGGTACACGACGCGGGCACTGGTCGGGACACCCCGGCTGAGGTGGATCAGCGCACCGCATAGGGTGCAGGGATGGCGCGACCTGACGGGCGAGGGCCCAATCAACTTCGACCGGTGACAGTGACCCGAGGCTGGAGCACCCATCCGGAGGGCTCGGTGCTCGTCGAGTTCGGCGGCACCCGGGTGCTCTGCACGGCAAGCGTCACCGAGGGGGTGCCCCGCTGGCGCAAGGGCTCCGGGCTCGGCTGGGTGACCGCCGAGTACGCGATGCTGCCCCGGGCCACCAACACCCGCTCGGACCGGGAGAGCGTCAAGGGCCGGGTCGGTGGCCGTACCCACGAGATCTCCCGGCTGGTCGGCCGCAGCCTGCGGGCCAGCATCGACCTCAAGGCGCTCGGCGAGAACTCGATAGTGCTCGACTGCGACGTGCTCCAGGCCGACGGGGGCACCCGGACGGCGGCGATCACCGGCGCGTACGTCGCGTTGCACGACGCGGTGAACTGGCTGGCCGCCCGCAAGGCGTTGGCCGGTAAGCCGGAGAAGGTGATGCACCGGTCGGTGGCCGCGGTCAGCGTGGGGATCATCGCCGGCGAGGCGCGACTGGACCTCTGCTACGAGGAGGACGTCGCCGCCGAGGTGGACATGAACGTGGTGTGCACCGGTGCGGGTGACTTCGTCGAGGTGCAGGGCACCGGCGAGGCGGGCGTGTTCGCCCGTGACCAGCTCGACAGCCTGCTCGACCTGGCCGTGGCCGGGTGCGCCGAGCTGGCCGAAGCCCAGCGGAAGGCACTCGCCACGTGAGCGCGAGGAGTGAGCTTGCGAGCCCCGCAGTCGCGAACAAAGGTGACTCAGTATGAACAAGGTCCTGCTTGCCACCCGTAACCGTAAGAAGCTTGTGGAACTCCAGCGGATCCTGGACGGCGCGCTCGGCGCGCAGCGGATCGCCCTGCTCGGGTTGGACGACGTCGAGCAGTACGCGGAGCTGCCGGAAACCGGCCTGACCTTCGGCGAGAATGCGCTGATCAAGGCGCGGGAGGGTTGCCGGCAGAGCGGACTGCCGACCATCGCCGACGATTCCGGGCTCGCGGTGGACGCGCTCAACGGGATGCCGGGGGTGTTCAGCGCCCGCTGGTCCGGCCGGCACGGCGATGACCGGGCCAATCTCCAGTTGGTGCTGGACCAGATCGGCGACGTGCCCGACGAGCAGCGGGCGGCCTCGTTCGTCTGCACTGTGGCGTTGGTGCTGCCCGGCGGCAAGGAGCACCTCGTCGACGGTCGGCAGTCCGGTCGGGTGCTGCGCGCTCCGCGCGGTGACGGCGGGTTCGGCTACGACCCGATCTTCCTGGGCGACGGACAGGACCGGACCAACGCCGAGCTGACCCCGGCGGAGAAGGACGCGATCAGCCACCGGGGCAAGGCGCTGCGCGAGCTGGCCAAGCTGGTCGCCAAGGTGCTGCCGTCCGCCGCCTGACCCGCGGCGGACGACAGCGACTGACGAAGATCAGCCCAGCGGGCCGACCTCCCGTTCGATGGCGGCGCGCAACTCCGGCCCGGCGACGACGGCACGGGCCGCCTCCATCACCGGTGCGAGGAACACGTCCGGGCCGGGCTCACCGGCCGCCGGGCCGAGCGCGGCGACGGCCGCCCGGCCGGCCGGTGACGGCTCCAGCGGGGCGCGCAGTTGCAGGCCGCGTACGCCGGCCAGCAGCTCGACCGCCAGCAGACTGGTGAGGTTGTCCAGCACGGTGCGCAGCTTCTTGGCCGCCGCCCAGCCCATCGAGACGTGGTCCTCCTGCATACCGCTGGTGGGCAGGGAGTCCACCGAGGCGGGGGCGGCCAGCCGACGGTTCTCGGCGACGATCCCCGCCGCCGTGTACTGGGCGATCATCAGCCCGGAGTTGACCCCGGCGTCGGGGGACAGGAACGCCGGCAGCTCGCGGGAGCGGGTGACGTCGAGCAGCCGGTCCACCCGCCGTTCGGCGATCGCGCCCACCTCGGAGGCGGCGATGGCGAGGAAGTCCGCCGCGAAACCGAGCGGTGCGCCGTGGAAGTTACCTGTCGACTCGACCCGTCCGTCCGGTAGCACGACCGGATTGTCCACCACGGACACCAACTCCCGGCCCGCGACCGTGCGGACGAAGTCCAGGGTGTCCCGTGCCGCGCCGGCGACCTGCGGCGCGCAGCGCATCGAGTACGCGTCCTGCACGGCGTGCGCCAGGTCGTCACGGTGCGAGTCCATCACCCGGGAGTCCTGGAGCAGCCGGTGGATGTTCGCCGCCGACGTCGCCTGACCGGGGTGCGGCCGGATCGCGTGCAGCTCGGGCAGGAACGGCCGCTCGGAGCCGAGCATCGCCTCGATGGCCAGCGCGGCCGTCACGTCGGCCATGGCGAACAGGTGCGCCGCGTCGTGGATGGCCAGCAGCAGCATCCCGAGCATGCCGTCGGTGCCGTTGATCAGCGCCAGCCCCTCCTTGGCGGCCAGCTCGATCGGCGTGAGCCCGGCGGCGGTCAACGCGTCGGCCGCGTCCTGCCGTTCGCCGGCCGGGCCGAGGACCCAGCCCTCGCCGAGCAGCACCAGCGCGCAGTGCGCCAGCGGGGCCAGGTCACCGGAGGCGCCCAGCGAGCCGTGCTCCGGCACCCACGGCGTGATGTCGTGGTTGAGCAGGTCGACAAGGGCCTCGGCGACCAGCGGCCGGACCCCGGAGCGGCCCAGCGCGAGGGACCGGACCCGCAGCAGCATCATGGCCCGGACCACCTCGCGCGGCATCGGGGCACCCACCCCGGCGGCGTGCGAGCGGATCAGCGCGTGTTGCAGCTCGGCCCGCCGCTGCGGGGCGATGAAGGTGTTGGCCAGCGCCCCGAAACCCGTGGAGACCCCGTAGACGGGCCGGCCCGACGACTCGATGCCGTCCACGATGGCCCGGCTGGTGGCCATCGCCTCGATGGTGGCCGGGGCGAGGACGACCGTGGCGGTGCCGCGAGCCACCGCGAGCACGTCGTCGGCGGTGATCCCGGTGGGTTGGATTGTCACGTTCGTCATTGCAAAACTCCGTTGCGTATTACCTGGCGGATCAGGGGGACACCGGGCCGGTAGGCCAGGTGCAGGTGGGACGGCGCGTCCAGGACCACGAGGTCGGCCCGCGCGCCGGGGGTGAGCACGCCGATGTCGTCGCGGCGCAGGGCCCGCGCGCCGCCGGCGGTCGCGGCCCAGACCGCCTCCGCCGGGGTCATCCGCATCTCGCGGACCGCCAGGGCCACACAGAATGCCATCGACGAGGTGTACGACGAGCCGGGGTTGCAGTCCGTCGCCAGCGCCACTGTCACACCGGCGTCGAGCAGCCGGCGGGCGTCCGGGTAGGGCGAGCGGGTGGAGAACTCGGCGCCGGGCAGCAGGGTCGCGACGGTGGTGGTGTGCGGGCCCTCATGGCACATGCAGTCGACTCGGCGGGACGCGAGCGCGTCGATGTCGGCGTCGGACAGGTAGGTGCAGTGGTCCACGCTGGCCGCGCCCAACTCCACGCCGAGCTGCACGCCCGGTCCGGGGCCGAGCTGGTTGGCGTGCAGCCGCACACCGAGCCCGACGGCCTGCCCGCAGGCCAGGATGGCGCGGGCGTGGTCCACGTCGAAGGCGCCCCGCTCGCAGAACACGTCGATCCACCTCGCGTGCGGCGCGGCGGCGGCCAGCATCGGCCCGCAGACCAGCCCGACGTAGTCGTCCGGGCGGTTGGCGTACTCGGCGGGGACCACGTGCGCGCCGAGAAAGGTGGTGTCCTCGGTGACCTCGGCGGCGATCCGCAACGAGCGGGCCTCGTCGGCGACGGTCAGCCCGTACCCACTCTTGATCTCCATGGTCGTGGTGCCCTGGCGCAGCGCCTCCCCACGCAGCCGGCGCACTGTGGCCCGCAGCTCGTCGTCGGTGGCGGCCCGGGTCGCGCCGACCGTGGTGCGGATTCCGCCGCCGGTGTAGGGCTCACCGGCCATCCGGGCGGCGAACTCGGCAGCCCGGTCCCCGGCGAAGACCAGGTGGGCGTGGCTGTCCACGAAGCCGGGCAGCACGGCGGCCCCACCGGCGTCGACCCGCCGGTCGGCGGCCGGCGCGGTCGCGGACGGCCCGACCCAGGCCACCCGGCCGTCCTCGACCAGCACGGCGGCGTCGCGGCGGATACCCAGGGGGCCCTTGCCGGGGCCGTTGGTGACCAGCTCCCCGATGTTGTCGACAAGCAGACTGCCGCTCATGCGGCGCCTCCTTCCGTTCGCGACTGCGGGGCTCGCAAACCCGGCTCACTCCTCGCGCTCACCGGGGTGTCACCGCCTCGATGGCGGCCGACAGCTCGGCCGGCACGTCCACGCTCAGGTGCTGGCCCTCGGCCACCACCACCCGGCCGTCCACAAGCACCTGCTCGACGTCACCGGCGGTTGCCGCGAAGAACACCCCCACCGGCGGTACCCCGGCGGTGCGGGCGGTGTCCAGCCGTACCGTCACCAGGTCGGCGCGGGCACCGACGGCGATCCGGCCGGCGTCGGCCCAGCCCAGGGCGGCGTGCCCGGTGACGCTGGCCGCCGTCAGCAGGTCGACCGGTGCGAAGTGGCCCCGGCGGCGGGTTCGCAGCCGTTCGTCCAGCTCCACCGCGCGAGCCTCCTCGAACAGGTCGATGACGGCATGGCTGTCGCTGCCCAGGCTCAACCGGATTCCCGCGTCGGCCATCCGGCGGGCCGGGCCGATCCCGTCGGCGAGGTCCCGCTCGGTGGTCGGGCAGAGGCACACCCCGGTCCGGCTGTCGCCGAGCACTGTCAGGTCGGCGCTGGTCGGGTGGGTGGCGTGCACGGCGGTGGTGTCCGGCCCGAGCACACAGTGCTCGGCGAGCAGCGCGGTGGGCGTACGCCCGTGCACCGCCCGGCACTCGTCGTTCTCGGCGGGCTGCTCGGAGAGGTGCACGTGCAGCGGTGCCCGCCGATCCCGGGCCCAGTCGGCGACCGTGCGGAGCTGGTCGGCCGGAACCGCCCGCACCGAGTGCACTGCCGCGCCGACCCGTACGTGCGGGTCCGCCGGCTGGAACGCCGCCGCCCGCTCGGCCCAGCGGGCCGCGTCGCCGTCACCGAAGCGGCGCTGCGGCCCCGCGAGGGCCTGACCGTCCACACTGGAGGTCAGGTAACAGGCGTCCAGCAGGGTGAGCCGGATCCCGGCGTGCGCGGCGGCCTCCACCAGCGCCGCGCCCATCGCGTTCGGGTCGTCGTAGGCGCCGCCGTCGGGCCGGTGGTGCAGGTAGTGGAACTCGCCCACACAGGTGATCCCGGCGAGCGCCATCTCGGCGTACACCGCGCGGGCCAGGGCGAGGTAGGTCTCCGGGTCCAGCCGGTCCGCCACCGCGTACATCTGGTCCCGCCAGGTCCAGAAGTCACCCCGACCGCCGTGGGTACGCCCCCGCAGCGCCCGGTGGAAGGCGTGCGAGTGCACGTTGGCCAGCCCCGGCAGGGTCAGGCCGGGCAGCCGGGTGGCGTCCCGCAACACCTCCACCCCGGCGGCCGGTCCGCCGGCCCCCACCAGCGGTGTGAGCGCCGTGATCCGGCCGTCCTCGATCTCGATCAGCACGTCGGGGGTGGGTTCGGCGTGCTCGGGCAGCCAGGCGTACTCGGCGAGCCAGCGGGACGGGGTCAGCGGCATGTCAGCTCCTCCAGCACCCGGGCCAGCGCGCGTACCCCGGCGGCACAGTCGTCGTCGGTCGCGGCCTCGGCGGGGGAGTGCGACACCCCGGTCGGGTTGCGGACGAACAGCATCGCGGTGGGCAGGTGCGCGGCGAGCACCCCGGCGTCGTGCCCCGCACCGGTGGGCAGCACCGGCGCGTCCAGCAGCGTGGCCAGTCGCCCGGCCAGACCGCCGTCGAAGGCGACAAGCGGCGTCGCCGACTCCTCGGTGACCGTCACCGCCGTACCGTCGCGGCGGGCGCGCTCGCTGAGCTTGCCCCACACCGCCTCGACCAGCCCGGACAGCGTCTGCGCGTCGGCGGCCCGGGCGTCCAGCCAACCTGTCACCTTCGACGGGATCGCGTTTGTGGCGTTGGGTTCGACGGCGACCCGGCCCACTGTGGCGTGCGCGCCGCGCAGCCGGGCCTCCTTGTTGGCCGCCAGCACCGTGAACGCGTAGGTGAGCATCGGGTCGCGGCGGTCGGCCATCCGGGTCGTACCCGCGTGGTTGCCCTCGCCGACGACGTCGAAGCGCCACCGGCCGTGCGGCCAGATCGCGCTGGCCACCGCGACCGGCGCGTCCGTCCCGACCAGCGCCCGGCCCTGCTCGACGTGCAACTCCACGAAGGCGCCGATCCGGCCCAGCAGCTCCGGGCGGGCGCCCGCCGGCCGCTCGCCGAGCGCCTCGGCGAAGCTCACCCCGGCCGCGTCGCGCAGGCCGGCCGCACGGTCGGGCGACAGCGCCCCGGTGAGCAGCCGCGACCCCAGGCACGGTACGCCGAAGCGCGCCCCCTCCTCCTCCACGAACGCGGCCAGCACCAACGGACGGTTCGGTGTGACACCGCTGGCGCGTAGCTCGTCCACGGCGAGGAACGCGCTGACGATGCCGAGCGGCCCGTCGTACGCCCCGCCGTGCGGCACCGAGTCGAAGTGGCTGCCGGTGAGCACCGCGTCCTCGCCCTCGGGGTCACCCCAGTGGGCGAAGAGGTTGCCGTTGCCGTCCTCGCTGACGGGCAGGGCGCGCTGCTGGGCCTGTGCCCGGAACCAGGCGCGCAGCTCCCGCTCCGGCTCGGTCAACGCGTACCGCAGATAGCCGCCGCTGTCGGCGTCCCGCCCGACCGGCGCGATCTCGTCCCACAGGGCCCGGAACCGGCCGGGCAGGTCGTCGCTCATGCTGATCCCTCGATCATGGGCGTGCGGAGGCCGGTGCGGGCCGCAACGTCGCGGGCGATGTCGTAGCCGGCGTCGACGTGCCGGATCACGCCCATCGCCGGGTCGTTGGTGAGCACCCGCTCGATCTTCTGCCCGGCGAGGGCGGTGCCGTCGGCGACGCAGACCTGCCCGGCGTGGATCGACCGGCCGATGCCCACCCCGCCGCCGTGGTGGATGGACACCCAGGAGGCGCCGCTGGCCGTGTTGACAAGGGCGTTGAGCAGCGGCCAGTCGGCGATCGCGTCGGAGCCGTCGGCCATCGCCTCGGTCTCCCGGTACGGGCTGGCCACGCTGCCGGCGTCCAGGTGGTCCCGCCCGATGACGACCGGGGCGGAGAGTTCGCCGGAGGCGACCATGTCGTTGAACCGCACGCCCGCCCGGTCCCGCTCGCCGTAGCCGAGCCAGCAGATCCGGGCCGGCAAACCCTGGAAGGCGACCCGCTCACCGGCCAGCCTGATCCACCGGGCCAGCGGCTCGTTCTCCGGGAACAACTCCAGGATGGCCCGGTCGGTGGCCGCGATGTCGGCCGGGTCGCCGGAGAGCGCCGCCCACCGGAACGGACCCCTGCCCTCGGAGAACAGCGGCCGGATGTACGCGGGCACGAAGCCGGGGAAGTCGAAGGCGCGCTGGTATCCGGCGAGCTGTGCCTCGCCGCGGATCGAGTTGCCGTAGTCGAAGACCTCGGCCCCGGCGTCCAGGAAGCCGACCATCGCCTCGACGTGCGTCGCCATCGACGCGCGGGCCCGGTCGGTGAACTCGGCCGGCTTCGCCTGCGCGTAGTCCCGGGCGTCGGCCAGTTCCACCCCCACCGGCAGGTACGACAGCGGGTCGTGGGCGCTGGTCTGGTCGGTCACGATGTCGACAGCGACGCCGCGACTCAGCAACTCGGGGAAGATCTCGGCGGCGTTGCCGACCACGCCGACGGAGAGCGCACGCCGGTCCCGCTTCGCGGCGAGCACCCGTCGTACCGCGTCGTCAAGCGAGTCGGCGACCTCGTCCAGGTAGCGGTCGCGCATCCGCCGGTCGAGCCGGGTGCGGTCCACGTCGACGATCAGGCAGACGCCGCCGTTCATGGTGACCGCGAGCGGCTGCGCGCCGCCCATCCCACCGCAGCCGGCGGTCAACGTCAACGTGCCCGCGAGGTCGCCGCCGAACTTCTTGGCGGCCACCGCCGCGAACGTCTCGTAGGTGCCCTGGAGGATGCCCTGGGTGCCGATGTAGATCCACGAACCGGCGGTCATCTGCCCGTACATGGTCAGGCCGAGCTGCTCCAACCGGCGGAACTCCGGCCAGGTCGCCCAGTCGCCGACCAGGTTGGAGTTGGCCAGCAGCACCCGGGGCGCCCACTCGTGGGTACGCAGCACGCCCACCGGGCGGCCGGACTGCACGAGCATCGTCTCGTCCTCGCGCAGGTCGGTAAGCGTGCGGACCAACGCGTGGTACGACGGCCAGTCCCGGGCCGCCCTGCCGGTGCCGCCGTAGACGACCAGGTCGTCGGGGCGCTCGGCCACCTCCGGGTCGAGGTTGTTCATCAACATCCGCAGGGCGGCCTCCTGCTGCCACCCGCGGGCGGTGAGCTGGTTGCCCCGTGCGGCACGGACGGGCTGGGTCATCTCGGGTCTCCTCCGGTCATCCGCGGAACAACTGACGGCGGGCCGCGGAGGCCTCGAACGCCTCCAGTCGGCGTTGGGTGTCGGCCGGTGCGGCGTCGCAGATCGCCTGTAACAACACCATGGCCAGGGTCATCGGGGCGGTGTGCAGGTCGAAGACGAGCTGCGCGCCGACCGCCGCCGGCAGCACCACGTCGGAGTGTTCGGTGGCGGGGCTTACCGGTGAGTCGGTGATCGCCACCACGGTCAGCCCGGCGTCGCGGGCGTCGCGGAGCGCGTCCAGGGTCTCCCGGGGGTAGCGGGGCAGGACGAAGGCGAGCAGGGCCGACGCCCCGGCCTCGGCCGCCTGCTCCAGGCGGTCGGTGAGCAGGCTGCCGCCGTCGTCGAGCACCCGCACGTCCGGGTGCACCTTCGCCGCGAAGTAGGCGAAGTACGCGGCCAGCGGCGCGGCGGCGCGCAGGCCGAGCACCGGCAGTGGGCGGCTCCGGGCGAGCAACCGCCCGGTCTCGGCGATCCGTTCCCGGTCGGCGAGCTGGCCGGCCAGCCGGTCCAGGTTGCCCATCTCGGCGCGTACCGCCTGCTGTAGTTCGTTGCCGGCGTCCGTCGACCCGCCGGGCGTCGCGGTGGTGAGGTCGCGTAGCCGGCGACGGAGTGCCGGGTAGCCGTCGTGGCCGAGCGCGACGGCGAACCGGGTGACCGACGGCTGGCTGACCCCGGCCAGCTCGGCGACCTCGGCGGCGGACAGGTACGCCACGGCGGGTGCGTGTTGCACGAGGCAGTGCGCGATCCGGCGCTGGGTGGGAGTCAGCCGCACCCCGTCGAACAGGTCGAGCAGATCGGTGCCCTGCGCACCACTTTCATTCACGGGCCGACTCTATGCATGGAATCTTTCACCTGGCAAGGCAGCCTCCTACGCCGTTCCGGCGCGGTTCCGCGCCGTCCGGAGGGTGTGCGAGAGCACGTGCTAACGGGGCAGTCCGCACTCGGAGGTGATCGGTAGTATCCGCTCGGCGAAACGACGGAGGAGCGCACATGCAGCCGGAAAGTCCCTACAGGTTCACCCGCGTACTCGGCGGGTCTCTGGTGGGAAAGGCATGGGCCGCCGTCGACGGGCAGGAGCGGCCCATGACGGTCATCCTGCTGGACGGGCCGGCGGCGACGGACCCACGCTGGCGAGAGGCCTTCGCCCACGCCGTCAGGATGTTGTCCCAGGCGCCCGCCGGTCACCCCTACGCGGAGGCCGACCTGTCCTCGACGAACCCGTGGGTGGCGTACGAGGGCGACCAGCCGGATGTTCCGGAGCAGCTGTTCCGGCTCCTTCAACAGGACTACCGGGCTGACGACGCCACGGTGCCGCTCGGTGATTCCGTCAGCCCGGTCAGCGGCACCCCCGTGTCGACGGGCGGCCGGAGCCAGGACCCGGCGGGTGACGGCGGCCTCGGGGAGTCGACCCAGCAGGTCGCCCTGTACGCGCAGGCCCCGTGGTCCGGGCCGTCGTCCCAACCGGTCTCGGCGGCGCCCTCGTCCGGCGTGCCGGTCCCGCTCGACCGCGAACCGTTCGGGATGCCCGGTCGGCGGATCGCGCCGGTTCAGGTCGTCCGGAAACGCCGCAGCTGGATCGCCCTCGTCGCCGGCGGGCTGGCGATCGCTCTCGTCGCCGGTTTCGTGGGGTACGCCATCGGTGGGCCCGGTACGGAGGAGAAGGCGCCGTCCGAAACCGCCTCCCTCTCGCCCTTTCGGGCGACCCAGTTCTCCATCAACAAGGCGAAGTTCATCGGCGAACTGGCACCGTTGGGCGAGCCGTGGCTGGCCGACGTCAGCGGTTGCGTGGTCTACAACGACGACGGCGGCCCGGATCTGCCACCGAACGAGGAGCGCCACATCTACTGCCCCGACGGGGCGCTGGAGCTGCACTTCGTGCTGTTTCGGGAGCAGGCCCAGCGGGACGCGGCGCGCGCACAGCGCCAGGACCTCAACCTCGCCGCTGGTTCGCTCGCCCCGGGGCTGAAAGAGGCGACCCGGACGACCGGCGGCAAGAGCGGTGTGCCCGGCAGCTACGTCGAGTACGCGTTCAAGGTCGAGACCGGGACGTACTGCGGACTCTGGTGGAATCGGGACGACTCCAACGGTGTCCTGGTCATCGAAACGCCCTGTGAGGCCGGCATCGCGGGCAACTGGGAGGCGCTGCGAGACCTGTGGCGTCGGTACAGTTGAGGCCGGGGGTGGGGCGACCCGGTCCGGGCGGCGACGCCGACGGAGGCCGACGTCCATCGACGCCGTCTGCTCCGTACGATCGCAGCGTGCACATGGTGACTGACCGGTTCAACAGCCTGGGGCGCCCGGCGCGCTACCTCGGTCTGTGCCTGCTGTTGGCGGCAGTGGCGTTCCTGGTCCTGGGCAGGTGGGACCTCACGCTCGCCGTCGGCGCCGGTGCGCTGCTGGGTTGGGTGCTGTTGAAGCCGGTCCGGATCACCTGGGCCATCTTCGTGGTGGCCTTCATGGTCCCGGTGACCATCGACCTCGGTTACCCGACCAATCCGTCGTACACGCTGCTGCTGCTCCTCTTCGTCCTCGCCGTCTGGGGGCGGCTGCACCGCGCCGAACGCGACGGATGGCCGCCGAGGTTGATCGGTGCGGCGCTGTTGCTGCCGTTCTGCACCGTTCTCGCGGGAGTGCTGCACTGGCACGGCATCAAGCCGGTGGCGGTCGGTGTCGCGCCCCTGCTGTGCATCGGCGTGCTGGGCTGGCACCTCATCGAGGAAGCGCGTCGCGATCCGAAGCTGATCCTGCGCATCGCCGAGACGTTCACCTGGATCAGCGTGGCCGTGACGGCGTTCGCCAAATACCAGACCCTCACCGGCACCTGGCCGCTCTTCGACCAGTTCGCCTACGACTGGACCTACACGTCCCTGTTCGATCCGACCCGGGCGGCCGGGCTCTTCGGTCACCCGATCGTCTACGGCTCCTTCGCCATGGCAATGGCACTCGTGGCGCTGACGATCCGGGGTAGGTACTGGTACATCCCCTTCACCGCCAACCTCGTCGGGCTGGTGCTATCCGGCACGCGCAGCGCCTGGGTGGGCACCGCCCTCGCGCTCGGGATCTGGCTGCTCCTCAATGTGCGGAGGATCGCCTGGCGCGGCGTGGCCACCGGGGTCGTCATCGCGGTGGTCGCCTTCGTTGCCGTCGCTGTCAACCCGTCGACCTTCCGGGTCGGCTCCTCCGAGCCGCCGCCGACCTGGGTCAGCCCGGCGGAGCCGGGCGCGAAGCCGTCGCCGAGTCCCGCCACACCGCCAGTGGACTCGGTCGGCGTGGCGGGAGCACGGATGTCGGACCCGGTGGGGTCGGCCAGCGCGAGCGCCCGCTTCGAACGCATCTCCGTCGCCTGGGACGGCATCACCCGCGACTGGTCCACAGTCATCTTCGGCAACGGCCCGGAGTCCAACGTGCGCTACCTGGAGGACGTCGGCATCGGCGACGGCCAGGCTCAGGTCTTCGACAACACCTACCTGACCATCTGGCACAACCTCGGCCTGGTCGGTCTGCTCAGCTTTCTCGGTCTCCTGCTGACGCTGTTCTGGCGTTCCCGCTCACTCGCCGGTCGACTGATCATGGTCGGGTTCGCCGCGCAGATCTTCTTCTTCGACGTGTGGCTGTGGCTCAGCGCGGTGGCCGTCCTTCTCCTGGCGATCAGCCTGGGCGCCGCGGGTGGCTCAGCAACATGGCCCCGGTCGCTGCGAGACCTGGTGCCCGGCCGGCAGCGGGTTCCCGGTCGAGAGAGCACCGACGTTGGGGCTTCGCCCCACCAGCCGCCGTCCCCGTCAGCTGGTGTGGCGGCGTCCTTCACCGCGCGTGGCACCCACAGCCACTGACCGCGCGAACCCCCTCAACAACTCCTTAAAAGAATGGCCCCGATGAACGACGACACTGGTCCACGTGGCCGCACCATGCGTGCCGGCGGTAGATTCGTCCGCAGCATCTGGCTCTTTCCGGCCCTGCTCACGGTCGTTCTGCTGGGGCTGACGGCCCTGCAGATCAATGGCTCCTCGGTGGGCATGGTCCACAGCAACTTCTACGGCGCGCAACCGGATCCGGACCTTCTGCTCAACGAACCACAGGGGATCCGGGCGGACGAGTGGAACGTCAACACTCAACTCACCGTCGCCCAGGACGCCGCCGGCTACCCGCGGGTCAACCCGAACGTCGGGCAGGGCGAGGACGTCACCCTGATCAGGGACGTCCCGTACAAAGAGTGGTCGACGGTCTTCAAGCCACACAACTTGGCTTTCCTGGTGCTGCCGTTCGACTTCGCGTTCGCCTTCAAATGGTGGCTGATGGGCTATCTACTCATCCTGAGCTGCTATTTCTTCGTGCTGGCGCTGATGCCCAAGCAGCGGTGGTTCGCCGCCGGGCTCGGGCTGGCGCTGTTCTTCAGCCCGTTCAACCAGTGGTGGTACCAGTACGTCACGCTCTCGTCGATGTACTACGCCCTGTTCGCGGCCACGGCCCTCATCCTCCTGATGCGGTCGAAACGGCTGCTCGCCACCGTCGGCTGGGGAGCGCTCCTGGCCTACGTGCTCACCTGTTTCGCGCTCGTTCTCTACCCGCCGTTCCAGGTGTCCTGCGCCCTGGCGGTGGCCCCGTTCGCCGTGGGCTTCCTGATCGAGCAGGGTCGAGCGCTACCGCGCCGGCTGCTGCTGCGGCAGTTGGGTATCGCCGCCGCGTCGCTGGTGGTCGCGGGCGCCCTGATCGGCGCCTTCGTCGCGACCCGGATGACTGTCATCGAGACCATCCAGAACACTGCCTATCCGGGTAAGCGGATCGTGGAGAGTGGTGGCTTCGACTTCGTGCACCTCTTCGCCGGGCACACCAGTTTCGGCCTGCAGTTCGAGGAGAAGGCCGCCGTCTACAAGGTGATGGCCAACCAGAGCGAGAACTCCAACTTCCTGCTCGTCTTCCCGTTCCTGCTGGTGCCCAGCGTGGTCCTGCTGATCATGCTGTACCGCGCCCAGCGGACCATCGACTGGCCGCTGTTGCTTGTCAGTCTCACGCTCCTGGGAGCGGTGGCCTGGCTGTTCGTTCCGCACCTGGACCTGGTCGGCAAGATCCTGCTCCTCAACATGGTGCCGCCCGCCCGGCTGATCATCGGCATCGGTCTGCTGAGCTTCGTGGGAATGGCCCTGGTCGTCCGGCGGCTGCTTGACGAACGGATCGGCCGGCCGAGCTACAAGATCGTCATCGGGTACACCCTCGTCGTGCTGCTCGCCCAGGTGTTGCTCACCCTGCACGTGGAGCGGGCCTTCCCCGACTTCATGCAGGAGCGCGGTTTGCTCCTGTCGATCACCCCCATCCCGCTTGTCGTGTTCCTACTGCTTCGTAAGCACTTCGCCTGGTCCGCGGCTGCTCTGCTGGTCTTCTCGTTCGTCATGACGATGTACATCCACCCGCTGTACCGCGGCACCGAGGTTCTGACGCGGACACCGCTGGCGGAGTCGATCCGGGCCATCGAGGCCGAAGACCCCGACGCCACCTGGGCGACCGATGTGCCGTCCGTGGAGAACTTCGCCTACATGAGCGGCGCCCACTCGTTGGCCGGCGTCTACGGCTACCCGCAGTTGGAGCTGTGGCGGACGGCAGACGAGCAGGGCGAACAGGACTTCGCCTACAACCGCTACGCCCATGTCTGGTTCGTCTTCGACCGGGATCCCGCCAAGACGGTACCGACCAGCTACGTGCTCGGGACCTCCGACCACTTCGATGTCGTCACCGAGCCCTGCGGCGACTTCCTCCGGCAGCAGCAGGCCCGGTACCTGCTGACCGTGGAGCCGCTCAACGAGCCGTGCCTGGAACTCCGCGAAACGGTCCGCTACCCGGCTGCGACGTTCCAGATCTACAAGGTTCGGTGAGGATGCCGGGCAGCTAGACGAGCAATTCCTAACCCTGGCTCGGGCTGTGGCTGGCGGCTGGCGGTGACCGTCGGTCACCTCGGTGGGGGCGGATGCGGTAGTGAGCGGTATACCTCAGAGTCATATTCATACCTCTG
>NZ_JBEXHQ010000070.1:0-27565 GCF_040607915.1 Micromonospora sp. NPDC005215
CTCCTTTATCCGCTACCCTTTAATCATCGTGTGCCCGCCCCCCCGGGGCCGCCCGGACACTCTGTGCGGGTTATTACGCGGCACCGTCGGCCAGCTCCTTTGGCAAACTGATGGCAAGCAATTGTTTCAATCTCGGGCCATTGTTAGCTTTTGGAAATAGATGCTCGTTCCTACGTCCAAAGGAGATCCGATGAGCCTCAGGTCGCTCTTGTCCAGAGCCGTTTCGGGAGGGCGTCGGAGAGTTGTCGCCAGGCCACTCGCCGCGGTTTTCCTGAGTGTCGTGGTAATCGCTGCGGTCGGTGGAAACGGCACGGCGTTCGCGGCGGACGACCCGCCCTTCGCGCAGTATCAGGAGGCGCACGCCAACTGCGACGTCAACCACCGGCTCAGCGACGACCCGATCGTCTTCCCCGGTCTGCCCGGTGCGTCGCACAACCACACGTTCATCGGCAACCCCACCACCAACGCCAACTCCACCCCGCAGTCCCTGGTCGGTGGTGCCACGTCCTGTCAGGACACCCTCGACGCGTCCGGTTACTGGTTCCCGACGCTGTCGCAGAACGGCACGCCGGTGCCGAACAGCATCGTCACCGTGTACTACAAGTCCGGGGTGAAGGACTACCGCACGGTCAAGCCGTTCCCGGCCGGGTTCAAGCTGCTCGTGGGGGACGTGAAGACGCCGGACGCGGCGCACTTCGGGGGCAACTGGTCGTGCACCGGCTACAAGGGCAGCGACTGGCCGGCCTCCTGCCCCTCCGGGTCGTCCCTGGTCGTGCGCCTCAAGGCGCCGAGTTGCTGGGACGGCGTGCACCTGGACGTGCCCGACCACAAGTCGCACATGGCCTGGCCGGTGAGCGGGGTCTGCCCGGCCGACCATCCCGTCCCGCTGCCGATGCTGGAGATCAAGCTCCCGTACAAGCTGGCGGGCACGAGCACCGCCGGCCTGGCATATTCCTCGGGGGCCAGCTACTCATTCCACTACGACTTCATGAACGGGTGGAATGCGGCCCGCCAGGCCTATGTCGTGGCCTACTGCATCAATGGGGGTCGGCAGTGCAACGGTTACGGTGAGGACCCCAAGAAGCCGTAGCGGTCAGGTGGCGTCGATCGTGGCCGGTGCTCGCTGTCGAGCGGGAGTCATCCGGCCACGATCGGCCACGTCCGGTAGCGGCCGGCGTCAGCGCCCCGACCATCCGCCGCCCGTCAAGGTATTTGTGCGGATCAATTGAAATTCGTTGACATCCATGGTCGGCAGGGTTAAGAGTGGGCTACGTCGGAGAGCGCTCTCTCGCCATTTGGGCCCGAAGCAGTGAGCTGTTGGTCCCGCCGCCGCCACCCCGAAGGAGTACCGATGAATCGGACTCTCCCCCCGTCCCTCACCCCGTTGTCCCGAGCCGGGCGCGGCCGCCGCCTCGCGGCCCTCGGCAGCGCACTGCTCCTGCTGCTCGGCGCGTACCTGGCGATCCTGGCACCGCCCGCCGACGCCGCCGACGCGCTGCTGTCCCAGGGGCGGCCGGTCACCGCCTCGTCGACCGAGTCCGTGGCGTTCCCCGCCTCGGCGGCCGTCGACGGCAACGCCGGCACCCGCTGGTCCAGCGCGTTCAGCGACCCGCAGTGGCTACGGGTCGACCTGGGTGTCTCCGCCACCGTCAGCCGGGTGGTGCTGCGCTGGGAGGCCGCCTACGCCCGCGCGTTCACCATCCAGACATCGCCCACCGGCACCGACACCTGGACGACGATCCACACCACCACGGCCGGCGCGGGCGGCGTCCAGGACCTCGCGGTCACCGGCACCGGCCGTTTCGTCCGGGTCAACACCACCCAGCGCGCCACCCAGTACGGCGTGTCGCTGTGGGAGTTCGAGGTCTACGGCAGCACCGGCCCGCCGCCCACGACCCCGCCGCCCACGACCCGGCCGCCCACGACCCCGCCGCCCGGCGGCGCGACGCTGCTGTCGTACGCCAAGCCGGCGGTCGCGTCGACCAGCCAGAACGACGGCGCGTGCTTCGGCTGCACGCCGGACAAGGCGTTCGACTACGACCCGGCGAGCCGCTGGGCGACGAGTCCCACAAACGGCTGGGTCGACCCGGGGTGGATCTACGTCGACCTCGGCGCCACCGCCACCGTGACCCAGGTCGTGCTGCAGTGGGATCCTGCGTACGCCAGGTCGTACCAGATCCAGGTCTCGCCGAACGCGTCCACCTGGACCACCGTCTACTCGACCACCACCGGGAAGGGCTTCAAGGAGACCATCGACGTGACCGGCACCGGTCGGTACGTGCGGATGTACGGCACCGCCCGCAGCAGCCAGTACGGGTACTCGCTGTGGGAGTTCAAGGTGTACGGCACCGGCGGCAACCCCACCCCGCCGCCGACGATGCCTCCCGACCCGACGTTCCCGGCCACCCGGCTCGTGTTCGCCGACGAGTTCAACGGCGCCGTCGGCGGCAAGCCCGACCCGGCCAAGTGGACGATCGACCCGGGCACCGGCCAGAACAACGAACTCCAGTACTACACGAACAACGACAACGCCAGCCTGGACGGCGCCGGCTCACTCGTCATCGAGGCCCGCCGGGAAACCGTCAACGGCCGCTCGTACACCTCGCACCGGATGAACACCGCCAACAAGTTCCACGTGCAGTACGGCCGGATCGAGGCCCGCATCCGGGTGCCGAAGGGCAACGGCCTCTGGCCGGCGTTCTGGATGATGGGCGCCGACTTCCTCACCGGGCGGCCGTGGCCGTACAACGGGGAGATCGACATCATGGAGGTCCTCGGCCGCAACACGCAGGAGGCCTACTCGACCCTGCACGCGCCGGCCTACAACGGCGGCAACGGGTACGGCCAGAAGTACCCGTCACCGGGCGGGGTGGACCT
Organism: Micromonospora sp. NPDC005215; assembly: GCF_040607915.1. Classification (NCBI taxonomy): domain Bacteria; kingdom Bacillati; phylum Actinomycetota; class Actinomycetes; order Micromonosporales; family Micromonosporaceae; genus Micromonospora; species Micromonospora sp. NPDC005215. The sequence continues at coordinate 2,878 of NZ_JBEXHQ010000070.1, forward strand.
CTCCGGCGGCTTCCACGTCTGGTCCGCCGAGTGGGACAGTCGCGGCATCACCTTCAAGATCGACGGGCAGACGGTCTTCGTCGCCAGCAAGGCCACTGTCGAGTCGACCCGTGGGCCGTGGGTCTTCGACCACCCGTTCTACCTCATCCTCAACCTCGCCGTCGGCGGCGACTTCCCGGGACCGGTGGACGGCACCACGCCGTTCCCGTCGCGGATGCTCGTCGACTACGTCCGCGTCTACCAGTAGCCCGGACCGGAAGGAGTCTTATGTCCCTGCCAACATCTCCGACACGCTTCCGGCTCGCGTCCGGTGCCGGCTACACGATGCACTGCGACTTCTTCAACGCCTGGCCGGTGGCGGAGATGGAGCGCCGGGTACGGGACTGCATCCGCCCGATCATCAAGTGCGGCGTCAGCGGGACGCCGTGACGGTCGTAACTCCTCGCCGGCCCGGCACCGGGCCGGCGAGGCTGTCCGCCCTGCTTGCCGGGCTGCTGCTCGCCCTCGTGCCGGCGGCCGGCTGCGGCACCGGGCCGCCCACGGAAAGGGCCGCGCCGGCCGCCGTCGTGTCGACCCCGGCCACGGCGACGCTCGGCGGCACCGACGCGGCCTGGATCCAGTTGATGATCCCGATGAACGAACAGGTGCTCAAGGCGCTTGACCTCGTACCCGGGCAGACCACCGACGAGCGGATCCGGGACCTGGCCGGGCGGATCGCGGCGGGCCGGCGCGCGGAACTCGACGACCTGAGGCGGCTGCGGGGCAGCGCGGGGCTCCCGGCGGTCAACCAGCACGAGGGGCACGACCTGCCCGGCATGGTGATCCCGGCCGACCTCGTCGTGCTGCGCTCACTGCGCGACGCGGCGTTCGACCGCGCCGTGCGGGAGACCCTGCGTGAGCACGTGGAGCAGGGCGCGCGGCTCGCGGACGCCGAACAGACCAACGGGGCCGATCCGGAGACCCGGCGGCTCGCGGAGCGGATGCGGCAGACTCGGGTCACCGAACTCGGCTGGCTCAGCTGGACGACGGCCACGCCGTGACCCTGTCCGCCACGTCGGACGCCGACGCGCAGTGGACCAACCTGCCCTGCGTGATCTGTAGCTATGAGACAGCCCCGAAGGCTCCTAGACGTACGCGCGACATGATGTCGTGGCCGACAGCCATCGATGACCCGCCACACTCATAGAGGGCTGCGACGTCGCACGCCGATCGCGGCCGACGCTCCCAGCGACCGTCGACTTGCTGGTGCGTCGGGCCGCGCTGTCACAGCTAGCGCGGGAAGACGGCACTACCAGTCAACCCGGCTCGACGCGCAGGCCGTGGCAGGTGACCACCGACGCCCTGCAGGTATGCGCCGGGTGGTCACCACTACGGGAAAGAGTTCGTAGACCCTGGCGAGGTGCGAGCAGATCTCTCCGGCGGCGAGGCCTATCGCCCACAGGACAACGTCAGGTCCGCCGCCCTTCACGCAGGGCGGTCCGGCAAACAGGTCACCCGCAGGACCCTCACGCGTTGCGGTCGCGCGTTAACGTGGCGGGGTCAATGGGATGGGGGCGATTCATGGCCTTGCGGGATCTTGTGCGACGGGTGCTTGCACGTCAGGCGGAGGGCATCGTCGCTCGGTCAGTGCCCACCTCGGATGGTCCCGCCGAGACTGTGCCGTTCGTGGCTGACGAGGCCTATCTGGTGATCCGGGTCAGCCAGTTGTGGCTGGCCAATGAGCGGGACCTGTGGCGGGAGTTCCTACCCTTCGGCGCTGTGGTGACCGAGTTTCTGCGTGGTGGCACCAGGGTTTCCGTGCCGCACCTGCTCGGATCGGCTGAGCTGAGCCGGCGGTTGCAGGTGACCGGCGAGCGGGACGCGGTGGAGATTTCGAACCTGCGGGTGGCCGGGCCGGTGCCCTACGAGGGCGACGATGTGAGTCTGCTGCTGGCGTTGTTCAGGGCGAAGACCTCGGACATACTGGAGCGCTCGCTGAACCTGATCGAGAACATAGGGTCCGCCATTGGTTTCGCGGGGTTGGCGGGTTCCACCAAGATCGCCAGGGCGTTGCTCGACGGCGTCGAGTCGTTCGTGGTGTCCTCGGCGGCGCAGTTGCGCGTCGGCGCGTACCACTCCTGGTCCGCGCCGAGCGGCCCCGGTGGCGAGGCCAGCGGCCCGACGGAGCTGGCGTCCACCCACTTCGTGATCATCCGCCGGCCCGCGGGCGAGCCTTCCCCGGCGGAGCTGGCCTCGCTGCGGGTGGTCGGTGGCAGGCTCTGCCGGGTGGCTGCCGACGGTGCGACAGTGCCCTATCAGGAGCACGACTTCATTCTGGTCCGGGTCGAGGCGATCCGGCACCGTGACGACTACCGTCAGATGCCGTTCTTCCAGCTCTGGCAACGGACCCGCCAGCACCTCGCGGACGGCGACCTGGAGGCGGCCCAGGTGTTGTGGCGGCAGACGGCCGGGGCGCTCTGCACCGACGAGTTGATACGCCCGCAGCAGGAGGCGCTTTTCGCGGAGTACCAGCGCCAGTACGTCGCGATGGTGGAGCGTGTTTCCTCCATGGCCGCCGTCGTGCGCGGCGACGGCCACACCCGCTACGACGAGTCAGGCCGGCACGGCGCGGCGGAGTTCGAGGACGACCCGGCGACTCTGTTGCGCAGTCTGGGGAGGTGACGCTATGCCGCTCTTCCGCCGCCGCCGATCCGGCTCCGCCGAGCCCGCCGACAGGGGCGGGCCCGCAGGTGGTGCCGAGAGCGGGGAAGAGGTCACCGAGGAGGTGTTGATGGCCGTCGCAAACTGGTCGCACGGGCTCATCAACACCGGTCAGTTGGCGGAGGCGGACCGCGCGCTGCGCGGCCTGGTCGGCCACGCGTGGGCCCTCTCGCCCAGCCCTGCCAGCTTTCTGGTCTTCCGGCTGCTCGGCCAGTGCGCACGGGTCGCCGGCAAACTCGACGATGCTCGCCGGGCCTACGCGTCGGCCTTCGAGGTCGCGACTGCGATGCCAGACAGCGACCGGGAGCGTGCCCTGGACCTGAGGGTCGCGGCGATCACCGGAATGGCCGCCGTGGAGGTCGCCGATGAGCACCTGGATAAGGCCGCCCAACTCTTCGGCATGGCCACCCAGCTGGCCGAGATGGTGACCGACAAGACCGGTCTGGTTTCGGTCCTCTCCGGGCATGCCGAGGTGCTACATCGGCAGGGCAAGGCGGGCGCCGAGGAACTCTACCGGCGGGCGCTCGACCAGCCGGGCGTGGACGGGCCCCGGCGCGGCATCCTGCTGGACAACGCCGCACGGGAGCTGTTGCGGCAGGGCCGGCGGGACGAGGCGATCGAGGCCGTCGCGGAGGCGGTGCGACTGCTGGCCGAGTCGCCGGCGCGATACGACGCCTACAAGGCGATGATCAACCTTGCGACGCTGCGCCGTGAGGTGGACCCTGCCTCGGCCGGCGAGGCGTTCACCGCGGCGCACGACCTTATCCACGACCTGCATTCCCGTGTGGACGCGGCGCACTACACGTCCGGCTTCCGGGACCGGGTGCAGCGCATTGAGGCGGCCACCCGGGAACGCGCAGGCGACGACCTGCTGGGCCTGGCCCACCCGGCCTTCCGGGAGATGATCGCCAATCTGGCCGATCCACGGATGCGGCGGGATCTCGCGGTCGGCGCGCCCGCCTTCTTCGCGCGGCGGGCGAGCGAGGAGGGCCAGCGGCACTTGCTGGAGCACCGTTACGGCGAGGCGGAGCGCTCGCTGCGCACGGCCGAGGAGTTCTGGACGCATCTCGGCGCCTCGCACGCGCTGCCGGCGGTCTGGTCGGCGCTCGGTTTGCTCTACACGACTGTCGGCCGATACGACGAGGCGCTGGCGCTGCTGGAGCAGGCCCGGCGGACGGCGCACGAGATCGGTGACGCCCGCGCCGAGCTGACCGCGTTGACGAATCTCTGCACCCTGCTCTCCCGCGATCCGACCCGCACCGAACTGAACTCGCTGGAACTGGTGGCGCAGGCCCGGGCGCTCAATGACTTCCTGACCGCGCAGATGCCCGGCGAGACCACTGGGGACCTGGGCATCCTGGACTCCATCGCGGCCAGCCTGGCTCGCGAGCACGGCGCGACGGCGCTCGCCGACCGCTACCTGCTGGCCTCGATCGACGCTGTGCAGCGCGCACACGACCGGCACGGCGCGGTGCTGCCCTTCGCGGGCCTGGATCGGCTGGCGCTGCGGCTCGGCACACTTGTGTTGGATTGGTCGCGATCGGGTCGGGCGGCGCAGGCCGAGCCCTTTCGCGAGCGGCTGGTGGCGCTGCGCCGGGAGGCGACAGACGCCGCTGTGCGTTATCCCGCGGACGCGGCGCTGGGGCTCGTCGCGCTGGCCGCCGGTGAGCGCACCGATCAGACGTTGCGGGTGCTCCGCGACGCCTGCGACGGCCATGACGACCTGCGCCGGGGCATCGCCGACCTGAGCGATGCCGCGGGCTTCCGAGCGATCTTCGCGCCGCCGTTCGTCGAGGCGGCGGGCCTGGCGCTTGAGCTGGGGCGGGTTGAGGAGGCCTTCGCGCTGCTGGAGCGCGCGAAGTCGCGGGCGCTGCTGGAGGCACTGCGCGACCGCGAGACCGGAGCCGACCCGGCGGACCCGCTGGTGGCGCGCGAGGCCGCCCTCTGGGCCGAGCTACGCCGGTTGCGCGCGTCGGGCATGGACGCCGGCCCCAGGCCCGCCGAGGCCGAGGAGCGCTGGCAGGTGTTGGCCCGCCGGATGGCAACCTCCGAGGAGCAGCACAGAGTACGCAGCGAGCTGCTCGATCTGTGGCGACAACTCGCCGAGACCCACCCGGCGATGCGCGCTCACCGGATGGCTGAGCCGATCACGGCCGACGAGGCGGCCCCGCTGCTGGCCGCCGCGGACGACGCGGTCCTGGTGGAGTACCTCACCGGCGCCACCGGCGTATGGGCTTTCACACTGAGCGGCACGGGCCTCACGGCCCGTCAGCTACTGGGCCCGGACCTCCCCGGCGCTCCGGCCGCCCCCGACGTCGAGAACTGGCAAGACCTGCTCGAGACCGCCGACGGCGACAGGATGCGTCGGCTGGTCGAGCACCCGGTGCACGCGGTGCTGACCGCACCCATCGCCGAGGTGCCGCGGGGCCGGGCCGTCTACGTGGTGCCACACGGCTCCCTGCACCTAGCCCCGCTGCACCTGCTCCCGCCGGCCGCTGACGCCGCCTCCGCCGGTGGTGCCACTCCCGCTGGTGAAGTTGCTCGGTCTGGTGCCGCAGAGATCGGGGTTAGGCCCGGGACCTACCTCTTGCCGAGTGCGTCCCTGCTGCGGGCGCCCCGACCGAGCGCGGCACGTACCGGCCCTGTCGACGATGGAACCGACGCGCGCACCGCTGGGACGGGTAGCGAAACCGTGGGCGGCGTCCTCGTGGCGGGCGACCCCCTCGGTGATCTGCCCTATGCGCGATCCGAGTGCGCCTACGTGGCTGCCCGGCTCGGCGGCGCGGCGCGGACCGGCGCGGCCGTGACGTCGGCCTGGCTCGCCGACGCGCTCGCCGGCCCCGAGCGCCCCCGCCTGGTACACCTGGCCTGCCACGCAGTCTTCGACAGGCGGCGCCCAGAGCGCAGCGGTCTGGTGTTGGCCGCTGCCTCGACGACAACCGGAGCGGCGAACCGGGGCGACGGCGCGCAACTGCGACGGTCGCTCGACGAGGACCGGCGACGCGGTGACCCGCTGGGCCCAGTGCCCACCGGTCCCAAACCGGGGGCGGGCACTGGTGAGGGGGGCACCGAACTGGTGAGCCTGGCCCGGCTGGCGCAGTGGAACTGGGACGGCACGGTGGTCGTGCTGAGCGCCTGCGACAGTGGACGGCACCAGGTGCACGACGGGGACGAACTGGTCGGTATGGGCCGGACCCTCTTGGCGTCCGGCGCCCGCGCCCTGGTCACGGCGATCCGGCCGGTCCCCGACCTGGCCACGGCGCTGCTGATGGGCTGGTTCTACGACGGTCTGGACCCGAATGGTCGGCTCGGGCCGGAGCAGGTCGGCACGGCCCTCGGCCGGGCCCAGCGAAGACTACGCGAGGCCACCGCGGCCGACCTGGTCACACGCGGCGTCCAACTGGTCGTCGCGGGGAGCGACCATGCCCTGCTGGGCTGCCGCACGATCGCGGTGGCGCACCGGGCGGCTGGCGACATCGAGGCGTTCGTGACCTGGCAGCGCCACCTCGGCAGGCTCGTCGAGGGCCAGCCGCTGCCAGCAGATGCCGCTTCCCGGCAGGTGTCCACGGGTGCTCCCACGTACCGTACGGTTCGTCCGTTCGTAGGGCTGGCCGACTGGGCCTCGTTCACTGTCTACGGCGTGCCGTAAGCCTTCACTTCTTTGCGGTCGGGTCGGCTTGGGCGGGGACACCAATGTGGGTGAGAAGGAGTGGTCGAGAGAGACGGCGACCCTGCTGGGTCACCAATTACCCCGCCCACTGCGCGCCCACGGAGACGTAAGACTCTTTTCGAGAGCGCGATGGACGCTCCTGCTGTGGTCAGTTCAGGCTCGGTCAGGGCGTTGGCGTAATCCCCGGGCCCCGTCCCTGCCGTCGAGCGGGATCGACGCCCGGTCCAGCGCCGCGTTCGGCGGCGCGGTGACCTCGACGCGCAGCTCCCCGGCGGTCTCGTTGTGAAGCAGAATCGCGACGAGCGCGGCGTCGGCGACCGCGGGCGTGGTCCACCACCAGCCGCAGCAGCAGCGATGGAATGGGGCCGGCCGCCGGGGCGCTGCGACTCAAGAAATGATACCGGTCGTCGATGGCTATCCGGCATTGACTGCTTGCCAGAGGTAACTCCACGTGGGACGATCTCGCTCGAGATTTCGCTAGGTCCATTATGGGCCATCACGGGGAGGGCGATTTCGTGCTGGTCGCCTTGGGTTTGGATTCCGTCGCGGAGAGCGTCTATCGACAGATGCTCGCCCAACCAGACTGGGGGGTCACGCAGCTCGGCGCGCATCTTGGTATCACCGATACGCAGGTCCGAGCCGCCCTGGACTGCCTGTTCAAGATGTCGCTGGTCCGAAACTCGATGGATCGCCCCGGCGCCCTGCACGTCGTAAGTCCGGATGTCGGGTTGAGTACCGCGCTGGCCCGACAACAGGCCGAGCTCGCTCGCCGCCAGCAGCAGGTAGCGGAGAGTCAGGTCGAAATCACTCGCTTGATCGACCAATTCGGCGCGGCACATCAGCATGCCTCGACCTCGGCGGCGACTCATCTGTTCGGTATCGACGCGGTGCAGGACAAATTGGCCCAACTGGCCCGCGAAACTGAGTTCGAGATTCTTACCTTCATGCCCGGTGGTGCCCAGTCGGCGGCGGCTTTGGAGCATGCACGCCGAAACGACACCGAACTTCTCGAACGCGGTGTCCGCATCCACACCGTCGGCCTGGAGAGCATTCGGAACGACCCGCACACACTTGCGCATGCGCGTTTCCTCACTGCCGGTGGCGCGGAGTTCCGGACCTCGCCCATCCTCCCACCCCGCATGATCCTGGCGGACCGTCGCGCCGTGCTGGTGCCGATCGACCCGGCCGACACGCGCAAGGGTGCCCTGCACCTGACTGGTCCCGGGTTCGTCGCCTCGATGCTGGCGCTTTTCACACAAGTGTGGGAGATCGCGACACCGCTGGGCGCGGCCCGTGAGCCGGAGCGCGAGGGATTGACCGCCCAGGAACGCGCGTTGCTCGAACTGCTTGGCCAGGGTTTGACGGACGAGGCCGCAGCGGTCCGGCTCGGGGTGTCCCCACGGACGGCCCGGCGGATGATGGCGGACCTCATGGAACGCCTCCAGGCCCGCAGCCGGTTCGAGGCAGGTCTGAAGGCGGCTCAGCGCGGTTGGCTGTGACATAGCAAGTGACCGATCGGAGATAAGGCATGGGAACCTCGCCCCAGCACACCCAGGCGAAGGCGAGTCGCCAGGTGGCCATCGGCGACGTCGTCTTCGGCGGGGACCAGCAGCCCATCATCTCGGGGCCCTGCTCCGTGGAGCCTGGCTACGTCGGACATGCGGAGGCGGCGGCAGCAGCGGGCGCGGACGTCCTCCGTGGCTGCGTCTTCAAGCCACGGTCCGCCCCGGATCGCTTCCAGGGCATGGGCGCCGAGGGCATTCCGCTGCTTGACGAGGCGCGCCGCCGTACGGGTCTGCCCATCATCGCGGAGCCACTGGACGGCGACGACGTGCGACTCCTGCGCGACCACGTGGACGGCTTCCTCATCGGGGCAAGGTCGATGCGTAACAGCCGACTGTTGGAGGCCGCCGGTCGAGCCGAAAAGCCAATCATCCTCAAGCGATCGTTCGCGGCCACCTATGACGAGTGGCTGGGGGCGGCCGACTACGTGCGCGCCACGGGGAACGATGACGTCATCCTCTGCGAGCGGGGCATCCGCACGTTTGTCACCGAGACCCGCAACACCCTGGACATCGCGGCGGTTCCGGTGCTGGCCAGCCGGACCGACCTTCCGGTCATCATCGACCCCAGTCACGCGGCGGGTCGCCGGGAGTGGGTGCTTCCGCTCGCCCTCGCGGGTGCTGCGGTCGGGGCGGCCGGCATCATCGTCGAAAGCCACCCGGTGCCGGAACAATCGTGGACCGACAGCTGTCAGGCATTGAGCACTCCGGAACTCCGCGACCTAATCGAGCAGGTCAGGCGCTTGACAAGCCTGCGTGAGCTGTCGAGCACCTGAGAGGTATCCGTCCACGGACGGTAAGCGGGGTGGCCGGTTCCGCGATCACCCTGCCCAATCGTCGAAACACCCGGCCTCCCGGACGGCGAGACGCGGGGTCGGGTGCCGGCTGGGTGAACTCGCAGCCGGCACCCGACAGGCGGTCTTCGTCGGGTCCATCAATCAGGTCGCCAAAGCGGGCTCGGCCACCCGGGCCGGCTCCGCCGCACGTACCGGCTCGGTCGTCTGAGCCGGCTCGGTGAATCGGATGGGCGCCGCCACCGGCGGGGTGACGTGCCGGCGCAGGAGCAGGAACGGGACGCTGCACAACACCGTTCCGAGGCCGGCATACACGAATCCCCACCGGAGCGCGTAGTCGCCGATGTAGCCCCAACTGATGTACGCGATCGGCATGACCCCGATGGCGGCCATGTACACGACGGAGAAGACCCGGCCCAGGAACTGCTGGCTGACCTCCTTCTGAATATAGGCGAAGAACAGCGTGTTGAATCCGCCGACGAAAAACCCCTGGGCGGCGGCGAACAGCAGCAGCCCAGCGACGGCCGGCACCACCGGAATGAGTGTCAGCGCCATCCCACCAGCTGCGATCAGCGCCGCGAGCAGCCGATTGGTCGGGACGATGTCGTGGAGGAACAGCAGCAAGAGCGTGACCGCGATGCCTCCGACGGCCTCGGCGGTGAGGGCTCGTCCGTAGATCGCGCTCGATCCGTGCAGCACCTCGGTGACGTACAGCGGTAGCAGGATGTTGAACGCGATCAGGAAGAAATTGACCGCCGCGCACAGGATCACCATGTTCCGGATCAGCACGCGGCTGTTGATGTACCGGAACCCGGCGCGCAGGTCGGTCATCACAGTAGAAATGTCCTTGCCGTTCGTGACATGTGTGTAGCGGATCGCCGCCGCCGCGAGGGCCGACAGCCAGAACGACACCCCGTTGAGCACCATCGCCCCACCGACGCCGATTACCGGCATCGCGATGAGTGCGGCGCCCAGCAGCGGACCCACCGCCTTGGTCGTCTCGGTGAGGTTGGTCGACACCGAGTTGGCCTTGACCAGGTGTCGCTCCCGCACGAGCAGCGGCACGATGGAACGCGCGGCCGGCCGGTAGAGGGCGGTGCAGGTCCCGAGCGCGAAGCAGGACAGCGCCAGCAACGGAACGTTGAGAGCGTTCCCGTAGGCCATCAGGGCGACCCCGAAGGCCACGGCACCACTGATCACGTCGGTGACGATCAGGATTGCCTTCTTGTTCCACCTGTCCGACAGGACACCGCCGATCGGACCAATGAAGGCGATCGGTGCCAGGGCCGCGGCCAGCAGATATCCGGTCAGTACGGCCGACCCGGTCGTGGAGACCACCCACCACGCGAGCACGAGGTCGAAGACGACGGTGCCGAGTGCCGAGACGAACCCGCCCGACACGAGCGCGATGAAGCTTCGGTGGTAGAGGCTGTTCACCGTCACAGGACCACCTCGAGTGCCTCGTCGTAGCCCCGGACGAACTCGCTGATCGGCGGGTCGGCGGGCCCGGGCTGGTAGCGGCCGAGGACCGAGCAGAAGTAGTCGGCGTTGAGGCCGTCCGGGTAGAGGACACTGCCCGGCTGCTTGTAGCAGAGGCAGCGCAGCACCTCTTGGCGGTCCGCCAACTCCGCCAGACCACGGATCTCCCGGATCACCCCGGACCGCGGGTGCGGGAGGTTGTACCAGAAGTAGTGGGTGCCCGCAGTCGCCGAGGTGGTGGTCGGCGTGCCGACGGCCCGGAACTCGTGCCGGGAGGTGGCCAGGGTCGCGTCATAAAGGACGCGGGCGAAGTCGACCCCGTGCGCCTGCTGGAACAGTGGGTAGAAGAGGCCGCCGGCGCCGGGGCGGTTGGTGGTCTCCAGGACGTACGGAACGTCGCCGCGAAGCCGGATCTCCGTGTGGGTCGCGCCCGAGCGGATGCCCAGCGCGCGCACCGCGTCGTGGGACAGTCGGATGATGTGGGCGGCGACGGCCGGCGGCAGTTCGGGGTCGATGTGATACAGCCGATCGGGGTAGTAGGGCCCGACCGCAGCCCCCTTTGACATCAGCCCGTCGCAGGCCGGAATACCGTCGTGCCACACGGTGTCGACGGAATACTCCTCACCGTCGAGATACTCCTCCACCACGATCCCGACGTTCAGGCGCTCGCGGCCGATCACTGTCGCGTTGATCATAGAGACGGTCCGGAGGTGTTCCAGGAGTTCCCGCTCGGACTCGACGCGGCGAACGCCGCAGCTCGCGTACCCGTGCGAAGGCTTGACGATCAACGGATAGCTGAGGTCAGCGCAGTTGTCCCGGACGTCCCGGGCGGACCGGAACGACCAACCCCGGGGAGTGGCCACCCCCGCATCGAGCCAGATCCGCTTCATCGTGGCCTTGTCCCGGGACCGCAGCGCGGTTTCTCGGTTGCCATGTCCGACCTGGAGCGCGTCGGCCAATGCTGCCGTCTCGGTGAGGAACATCTCCTGGGCGGTCAACACCCCCGTCGGTGCGCCCACCGTACGGCGGACGGCCGCCACCGCCCCCGTGGGATCCTTGCGGACGTCCGCGCGGATGACGTTCGGCCCGGTGGTCCGGTCATCTTTGGTCAGGACGTACACCCTGTCCTGCTCGGCCTCCGCGACCCGCGTCATGTCCGCGACGAAGAAGTCAGGCGACTCGACTATCACCAGCGAGCGGTTCATGCCTGCCGCTCCATCCGCGCGAGGCCCTGCCGGAGCTGGCCGGGCAGGTCGGAGACGTTGCGCAGCGCCAGGAGAATTCGGTCGAGACCGAACCCGATACACATCGTGCTCGGCGTCGTACCGTCGGAGCTGCTGAGCCCGAACGGCTTCGCGAAGTGCTGCCCGTGCTTGTTGACCGATGCCACGGCGACCGGTTCCCCGTCGTCCACCTGGACCAGCATCTCGATCTTGCTGTCGGTGACCAACTGAGAGAAGAGCTGCTCCTGGGCGTTGTCGTTGAAGAAGATGTCGGTGGCCGTCGCGAGCTGGTACTTGATCCCGAACAGGTCCGCGACGGCTGCCATCATGGCGATGAGTCGCTGGTGGACCTGGGCGAGGTCAGTCTGGCTGCCGAAGAAGACGCCCTCCCGCATGGTGAACTCACGGAGGCGTTCGCGGTTGTTGAGGTTGCCAGACTCGTCTCGGAAGCAAGAGCCCGACAGGGTGAGCACCAGGTTGTCGACCGGCCGGTGCTCGACCAGCGGGTAGGCGTGCAGGCACAACGCCGGGTTCAGGATGTCCTTGGGGGTACGCAGGAACTCGTGCAGCCGGTCCCGATCGTTGTCGGCCCGCCAGTAGGGCAGGAAGCCTTCGAAGTCCTCCATGTCGGTGGTCACCGGCGCAACGAAGCTCAGGTGCTGGCAACCGGTGTCGAAGTGCCCCGCCCGGTCGACGACCGCCGCGGGCAGCATCGACGGCACCCGGATCTCCGTGGCGCCATGCGCGCGCTCGAAGAAACGGCGGAGGAAGTCGTCGAGCGCGCGCAGCCGGTACGCGCCGATGCCGCCGTAGACGTTGAGGCCCCGCTCACGCGGCAGCACCTCGCCGAGGTCCTCCGTCGGCAATGACTTCCGCGACTCCTCCAGGTCGGCCACGAGGCGTACGGCGGCGGCCCGCAGCGCTGTCGCGTCCGCGGCGTTCAGGGCGGGGGCGTCGGTGCCGGCGGACGGGTCGTACACGATCCTGGAGCTGAGCCGCTCACTGAGCGACGCGTACGAGGCGGCGACCCGCTCGACCACCGACGTGACCTTCCCGGCCGGGAGCGCCTCCGTGGAGTGGAGGAGGATCTCGGTGGCGGTGATGTCCAGCTGCTCGATCTGAGGGAAGTGGAAACGCAACCGGGTGTGCATGGTGGGCCACAGGTTCTCCTGCAGCGCGAATGGCAGGCTGAGGGTGGGCATTTTCAGACCTCCGTCAGGGCGAACCCGAGCTGACGCTCAAGTCCACCGAACGTTTGCAGGGCACTGATGGTGAACGATTCGTAGTCAATCTCGCAATTGAACAGTTCCGTCATGCGTATCGCGATCTGCATGGTCGCCAGGGACTCCAGTCCCAGCTCGGCGAGATCGACATCCCGGTACGCGGGATAGTCGGTGACCGCCGCGGCGATCGTCGCATCGGGCAGCAGGCCCGCGAAGAGTGGCTCGATCCAGTGCGACAACGTGCTCTCCTTTATTCGCGAAAATCCGGAATTCACAGAAGGCCGGGAGGGAATGGCTGCTATCGGGTCAGCCATGCGTCGACGACAGCGTGAACCGTCGGGGCGGCATCGCCGATCAGGCTGAAATGGTCCAGATCCAGAATGTCGGTCCGGGAGATACCGGGCGCGAAGGTGCGCCACAGGTCTCGGTGTCGTATTGCGTCGCCACCGCGGGTGAAGAGGACCGCCGTGCGCCCGCGGTACGCCGGTGGCCGGTAGCGGTCCGCTGCCTGCCCGTTCGAGGTATAGGTCCGGACCATGGCGCTCACGTAGTCGAAGGCGAGGCTGGCGGGCAGTATCCGCGCCTCGACGGCCCGCGCGCTCAACCCCGCGATCAGTTCGGAGTCGGTGCCGACGGTCCCGGGATCGAACGGCGGTTCAAGACCGAGGCCACGGGAGATCAGCGCGAGGGTGACCGAGGTGTTCTCCGGAGCGACCGGGACAGTCGGCGGTGCCGTGTCGAGAATGCCGACGAGGGCCACCTCACGACCGACCATGGCCAGTTGACGAGCGGTTTCCAGGGCCACCAGGCCACCGATCGAGTAGCCGAGGATCTCGCACGGTCCATCCGGCCGGCGCTCGTTGATCAGCTCTGCGAACCGACGGGCTGACTCCGCCAACCGGTCCGACGGGGTGGCTGTACGGTTCTCGAGCCCGTACACGTCACGACGCGGCGCCAGCAGTCGGGCGATAGGCCGGTAGTGGCTGGTGTTTCCGCTGATGCCGTGCGCCCAGAACAGCGGCGGGCGGCTTCCGCTGACCTGGAGCTCGACGAGGCATGGGGGGTTGCCGCCACCTCGTTCACGTTCACCCTCGTCGCGCCGTTCACGTTCGTCGCGCCGGCGCCAGGTAGGCGTGGCCGCGGGATGCGTTGGATAGGTTGTCGACACCTGGCTCGCCCTTCAAGGAATGTGACGGGTGAGGCGGACGAATGGCCCAGGGCTGCTCAGGTGCCAGCCAACCCCGGTACGGTTCCAGCCACGTCCCATCGCCGCAATTGTGGTGACATAACGAGAGCCCGTTCGACCAAGTCACAGGCGACCTTACGAGCCGTTACCTGATCCATCGATACGCTGAAAACGCCGATATCAATCCTGCCCCGTACTGCCAGCACTGAGATGTGTTCCACCGCATCCTCGACGCGGGCGGCTGCCCACAGCGTGTCGATGAGGCGTGCCGCACCGCCGTCGAACATCGCCTCAGCTCCGGACGATATCGTTATCAGCGTCAACTGCATGACCGCGCTAATCCCAGATGAGACTGTCGGTATGAACGCCGCCGCCCGCCTGCTCGGCCGCAACGGTCGAAGTATTTACGGCGGAGACCACCAGAGGTAGCGTGAAGGCGCCGAGGGCGCCCGCGAGCGCGATACGAATGATTCCGACCCGGATCCGCATGACCTTCGTCCAATCTGAGGGGCCGACAAACTTGGCCTTTTCGAGGTGACAATCCAGATAACCCGAGGGCTTCCTTTGTCGCCTGGGACCAATCTTCATCGCGATCCGACGAATAGAAAAGGTCTCCGAGGTGGCCGGAACCGTCTTCGGACGGAAGCGGCCACGTTCAGCGGCATCGACGCGTTCGCGGGCAGTTCCCGGACGCGAGGCCGCCGTGAGGCCGTCCACCCGGGGCGGCGGTAGCCTGCCGAGAAATGGGCTATAGCGGCGAAACCCGCAATGAAGTACGACGTCACGCTGGCCGCCAACCGGTTGGTGTGGGCACGGGATGAGGCTGGTTTCGCGCAGCGCAACACGCTCGTAATCGACGAGGGCGGCGGCCGGGTGGTCGGTGTCTTGAAGGCTCGGTTGAATGCGGTCAGGTCCTGGAAGCCGTGGGCGTGGGCGATTGCAGCGATGGGGCGGTGGAGTGTGATGACCAGGTCGCTGGCGTGGGCAAGGACGCGCTCGGCTTGCTCGCCGGGGAGGTCTTCCCCGTGACGGGCGAGGTCGAGCAGGAAGCGGGAGACGACGCCGGTGAGTCCGGTTGCGCCGTCGAGGCGGCGTGCGCTGAGGTGCCGTCGTTGGGTTTCGGTGAGCCGGATGGAGTCGGCGGGGAGGGAGAAGACTTAGACGTCCCATTCGTCGTCCAAGAGCCAGTGAAAGGGGCGGGTGGTCTCGTAGACGGCGCAGTCGCCGGGGCGTAGCTCGGCTGCGCGGTCGTCCTGGCTGAGCCGGCCGACGCCGCCGGCAACGAGGGCGACCTGGAAGTAGGCGTTGTCCGCGTCGCCGATGAGCTTCGGCGTGCGGCGGATCTTTTGGCCGGTGGACTTCACGTCGGCGATCATCAGCCGGCCGGCCCAGCTCGCCTGGATCGAGCCATGCACGTTGTCGGTGGCCATAGAGTGGATTGCCACGGAGGCGAAGGTGTCCGACATGACGTACCGCCAGTACGCCTCGCGTTCGTCGGGCCGCAGAGTGTCCGTACTCAAGATCAATGGCATGTGTGTCCCCCTGGCCCGATCGTCGTGCCGTTACCTCGCGCAGGTCAAGGCCGCGGAGTGCACTGTCGTCCGTGGACTGTTCTCTCGCGTCCGAGCCCGCACCCGCCGCCGGGGATGATGCTGGCGCTCATCACCCATGCATCGGGTTCGTCGACGGTTCCGGCTGGCAGGCGGTGTACGACCTGCTCACGCTGGACGGTTATCGGGTGAGTGTGGTGCAGAACCCGACCCTGTCGCTGGACGGCGATGCCACTGCCACCCGGCAGGTCATCGACGCGGTGGACGGGCCGGTCGTCCTGGTCGGTCATTCCTGTGGTGGTGCGGTGATCACCGAGGCCGGCACGCACGGGAAGGTCTCCGCCCTGGTCTACATCGCGGCGTTCGCGCCGGATCGGGGCGAGTCGGTCAACACGCTCAACGCCGATCCGCCGCCGGGTGCCCCAGTGCCGCCGATCCTGCCGCCTCGGGACGGATTCCTGTTCCTGGACCGGGAGAAGTTCGCCGGTGATCTCCCCGCCGAGCAGGCGGCCTTCATCGCCGACTCGCAGGTCCCGTGGGGTGTGAACGCGCTGAGCGGTGAGATTACCGAATCGGCCTGGCGCACCAAGCCCAGCTGGTATCTGGTCGCCACCGATGACCGCATGATCCCGCCACCGGCCCAGCGGGCGATGTTCCAACGCGCCGGCTCGACGGTGGTCGAGTCTCCGGGCAGTCACGCTGTCTACGTGTCACAGCCGGTCGCGGTCGCGGCCATCATCCACGAGGCCGCCACCGCGCTGAAATGACCGGGTAAGAAGCGCGGGGTCGCGCGCCGAGCAGGTCGCCGCGCCGCGAACTCGGGGCGCGGCGGCCTCGCGTCAAGGGAAGGTCGGCGGCACGCAGGTAAACGGCGTTCTGGCCACAGGAACGCCTCAGCCGTCCGAGATCGGACCGGCCTCGGTGGGGACACCGATGTGGCGAAGTCGGTGGCTGGGGAACACCGGCGGCGGCGAGGCGCGCGGCGATGGCTGGGGAGGAGTGGTCGAGAAAGACGGCGACCTGGTGGTCGTCGCCGAGGTGGCAGGCTGTAGCGAGGGTGCCGAGGTTGATCGCGTCCAGGTCGTGCAGGTCGTGCAGGTCGTGCAGGTCGTGCAGGTCGAGGACCACCCGTAGTACAGCAGCGAAGAGGCCAGCTGCCGGTCAGGGACGAGGCCAGAAGACATCCCGGAAGATTGCATTGCCCACACGTTTGTCGGTGACCCAGGTGGCACCCCTGTGTTCAAACGGAATGCCGGAGCGGTAGAACAGCACCATGGCCGGCGCGAGTGTCACGCACCCGGCGGCCCAGGCGGCCATGAAGACCGAGTCTGGCAGCGCGGGCACATTCGGCACCCCGGAGGCGATGCCCCAGACAACCACCGGAAGCAGCGCGAGGTTGGCCACGCGGGCCAGCCAGATCCCGGCGCGGTACATCGAACTTCTTCTTATGTCTAGCAGGGCATCATTCGTGACCGAAGACATGTGGCCCATCGTAGAGCGAGCGCGCCTCGTCCTGAGCCCATGGAACAGGGTGCCGCGCCGCTACGACGTTGAGGATCGGCTACCAATCACCGGCTGGCTGGCCCGTTCCCGGTCCTGGTGTTCGGAGCGTGGGAGCACGCCTACCACCTGCAGTTGCTCTCGCCCCTGTGGCAATGCCTCGACTGCCTCGGCCGCCGCCTGCTGTTCGGCCTCGCGGTCGCCGAGCGACTCGCGCGCCGCCATCAGCAGATCATTGTGTACGAACGTCCGACACGAGCGGCCTGGGGGACAAGCTGGCCGGTTGGACCGTTCCGGACAGTGAGACCGAGCAGGACAAACAAGATCGCACAGAGTGCTGATCTGAGGAGGAACTGTTGCTCGATGCGTCTGGCGATCGGTGGGTGTAGCGGGTTAGGAGCCGGCGCCGGTCGGGTTGAGGAAGACGAATCGGATCGCCGGGTTACGCGCGGTGAGCCGTCGTCTGGCCTCGTCGGCCACGCCCTCAACGTCGGCGGCCGTGATTTGGTCGGCAAAGTCGATCTTCGCGACAACGAGAATGTCGTCGGGACCGAGCTGCAGGGTCAGCAACTCCACGATGCCTCGCACGTATGGCAGGGCGGACAATTCCCGGCGAATCTCGTCCTGAACCGGCTCCCTGGCTGAGCGGCCGACGAGCAGGGCGAGGTTGTTGCGGGCCAGAATGGTGGCCACCACGAGGAGCAGTACACCGATGGCGACCGATGCGATGCCATCCCAAACCGGGTCACCGGTCAGCTGGGCGAGCCCCAGGCCTGCGCCGGCCAATCCCAGGCCGATCAGGGCTGCGGTGTCCTCCAGGAACACCGCTTTGATCGCGGTGTTGGGCGTGCGCCGCAGGACCCTGGCTGGACTGATGCGCCAGCGTTTGGCCCGGCGTCGTACCTGCCGCACCGTCCGCAGCAGAGACACCGACTCCAGGATGAAGGAGACGACCAGCACCGCGTACGAGACGGTGTAATCCCCAGTCTGTCTGGCCGACGCGATGACGTGCACGCCGTGGGTGATGGAGAAGCCGGCGCCGCTGACGAAGGTGAAGACCGCGGCGAGGAGGGCCCAGATGTAGCTCTCCCGACCGTAGCCGAAAGGGCGCGTGGGGTCGGCCCGGCGGCTGCCGCGACGCAGCGCCACGAACAGCAGTACCTCGGTCGTGGTGTCGGCGAATGAATGCGCGGCTTCCGACAGCACGGCCGCCGAACCCGAGAGCAAGCCCGCAACCACCTTTGCCGCAGCGACAGCGACGTTGACGAGACCAGCCACGATCACCGTGCGGACGCTCTGCGACTGCCCGTCCGATTCGGTCATGACGCCAGGCTATGGGCCGGATGTCGGCCGGGCGGACAAAACGACAGGCACATACGGCGCAATGGACCACCAGCCGTCGGCTGAGCTTGGCCAACGACCCCCCTCTGCAGTCCAGCGATGCTCCGTGGTCCACGAACGGCGGGGCAGGTGCATGCCCCAGCCCTCAGCGACCGGCCCGAACCGCTGAGCGACCTCGGCGGTGAAGCTCGCCGGTGGCTTCCCGGGACGACCCATGGCTCTCATTCTCGCGCTTACGCCGAAGGTGCGCCGTGTCAGCCCAGTGTCGTCCGGTCCCAGATCTGGCGCAGGCGATCGATCGTCAGCGCCGGTCATGAGGCAACGGAATGCCCTGCAGGTGGTGTGTGCGCTCAGCTGAGTCGAGCAGCGTCGGTGGCGCGTACCTCGGGAATCTCCATCGGGTCGTGGCGGAGATAGCTCAGCTGTTTGCCGGAAACAGCATCGCCCTGTCGTCGACGAGACTGGCGAATCAAATGTCGGTGGCCATGGTCGGCCGCTCGCGACCGCAAGCGGCCAGCGGCTCGAGTGCGTCGTTGAGGCGCTTGCCGTCCTCGGTTAGCGAGTACTCGACGCGGGGCGGTACCTCGTCGTAGGGTCCGCTCCTGGCGACCAGACCTGCTGCAGTTGACCGGCGCCGGACCGATCGTCGCCGCCACCGTGCTCACCGCCTGGTCACACCCCGGGCGCTGCCGCAACGACGCCGCGTTCGCCATGCTCGCCGGCGTGGCCCCGATCCCCGCCTCATCCGGCAAAACCGTCCGCTACCGACTCAACCGCTCCGGCGACCGCCAACTCAACCGCGCCCTGCACACCGTCGTCCTGACCCGCCTACAACACGACGATTTCGCTGTCGGTTTTGCCTTCGGCGCGGCGGCGCTCGGCGTAGGCGCGGAGCCGGACGCCGGGGCCTCGTAGCCGCCAAGTCCGTGTCGGCCCCCTTCCGCCGCGGGGCAGGACCGAAGCCGCCGCTGGCTCAGGCCGCGGTGATGGATCACGCCGAGGCGGATTCTCGCAACGTCGGGTCCCGCGTCAGCTGAGCCGGTCGATGACGATGTCGCGGCCCGGGCCCTCGAGCTGATCGAGGTACGCACGTCGGCCTGCCATCGTCATCACCAGGGCCAGTGTTGGACCGGTGACCTCCGGACCCGCACCGGTGGTGAACGGACCGTCCGTCGCCACCATCCGTAGCCTCGACGCGAGGGACTTGCTGGCGACGGTGAAGTTGCGCCGGGCGTAGAACTCCGCCACCGCCGTCAGCGCTTCGACGTCCGGCTCTGTGCTGATTCCCAGCGGATATCGGATGTCCTGGCCGTGTACCAGCACCTCGCCCAGGTAGGCGGCGGTGTCCCCGGTGGGGGCCGTGGTGGCGTCGATGACCGCCTCGAAGCTGCTGAGCGTTTCCGCGGGCGTAACGCCCAAATGCTCCCGCAGAAGGCGCTCGTTGTGGACCGCCGGGCGGAACCCGGCGCTCACGATGCTCCGGATCCACCGCCACCGGCCCGTGGTGGCGGCGGCGGTGAGGTGGGCGACGACATGTTCCACGTCCCAGCCGGTGCACAACGTCGATCGACGCCACTGGTCCGGACCGAGAACGGACAGATCGTCGGCCAGGCTTCGGCGGGCTGCATGGGTGAGACCCCAGAGCCGGGCGTCGGTCCCGCCTGTCATGGCGTTGATCCTTCGGTTGAGATCCGTTGTTCGGTGCGATTTGTCGATGAGGCCGGACGCTGATCGTACTGCCCAGGCAATGCGCGGAGCCGGCCGAGACTGCCGTGGTCATCGACGGCAGGCGCTCGGTAGCGGGCAGGCTCGTTGGCCGGGCCGAGATTCGCTTCCGGCTAATCGAACGGCTGAGGGCTGCAACCGGCCCGCGCTTCGCCGGTGGCCACCTGGCGATCCACCCCTGCCCGGGACTGCACCCGTTCCATGAATTCGGTAAGGCCGAACGGTTCCGGATCTTCGGTGGGCCTGGACACCAAGCCTCGTAGCTCCTCGGGGAGTTGGCAGGCGAGGTCCCTTGCCTGGCCACCGCTGATCCGTTTTGCCGCCCCTCAGGGTGGTGGGGGAGCGCGGTGGGTGATATGTCGGGTGACCCGCAATTGGTACAGGCCGGCGCTGGTGATCGCGTAGAAGATGGGCAGGAGAAGGAAGACGACCAGGCCGATCAAGGGGGCCACCAGGTACCCGACCATCCCTGCGAGGACGTACAGGATGAGCCCGGCGAGGGCCCGGACCCGCTCGACGCGAAAAAGCCGTCTTTGACCTGGTCCTTCAGTAGGTCGGGGTTCCGGGCCAGGTAGTGGTAGAACGCAAGCCACGTCGCGCACAGCAACGCGCCGATCAGCGCGTAGAAGGCGATGGCCACACGCTGGTCCGCGTTGTTGTGCTCCTGCAGCGCGTGCGACACGACGATCGTCGGAAACGGCAGCAGCGCCGTGCTGAACAGTACGAGGAGATTCATCCGGTGCAGGCCACTATCGACCTGCCGAATGCGGTTGAACAAGCCGGACAGGAGACGACCAGGCGGAACGTCCGGTACCCGGAGGTCCAGGACCAGCAGCGTGATGATGATGGCGAAGATGGCGTCGCTGAACGCCACGGCACGGCTGGTGTCCGATCGGGTGCCTAGGTGGCAGTTCGGTTGCGTATGCACGGCGCCCGCAGATTGGTGCCTCCGGACATGCCGCATCCGGCCACCGGGCGCGCCGCGGTGGTCGGATGCGGTTGGTGCTCAGGGTTTGAGGACGACCTTCTCGCAGTGGTCCTGCTTGTTCTTGAAGATGTCGAAGCCGCGTTCTGCCTGGTCGAGCGGCAGGGTGTGGGTGATGACCCGGGTCGGGTCGATCTCCCCGCGTTCGATGCGCTGCAGCAGCGGTTTCATGTAGCGCTGCACGTGGCATTGACCGGTACGCAGGGTCAGCGCCCGGTTCATCCACGCCCCGGCCGGGAACTTGTCGAGGAAGCCGCCGTACACGCCGATGACCGAGACGATGCCGCCGCTGCGGCAGGACAGGATCGCCTGGCGCAGCGCGTGCGGGCGCTCGGTCTCCGAGCGGACCGCCTGCTTGATCCGGTCGTAGGCGTGCACGTGCGCGGCACCGTGGGTGGATTCCATGCCGACCGCGTCGATGCACTTGTCCGGTCCCCGCCCACCGGTCAGTTCCAGCAGTCGGGACCGCACGTCCACGTCCTCGAAGTTCACCGGGGTGTGGCCCGCCCGTTCGGCCATCTGCAGACGGTACGGCTCCTTGTCGATGGCGATGACCTTCGCGGCGCCGAGCGCCCGGGCGCTGTCCATCGCGAACTGCCCGACCGGACCGGCGCCCCACACGGCGACGACGTCGCTGGGCTGGATGTCGCACATTTCGGCGCCCATGTAGCCGGTGGGCAGGATGTCGGAGAGGAACAGCACCTGCTCGTCGGTGAGGTCGGACTCGATCTTCAGGGGACCGACGTCGGCGAACGGTACCCGCGCGTACTGCGCCTGGCCGCCCGCGAAGCCGCCGGTCAGATGCGAGTAGCCGAAGATCCCGGCGACCGGGTGGCCGAACATCTTCTCGGCGATGCCGGCGTTGGGGTTGGAGTTCTCGCAGCAGGAGTAGAGCTCGGCGGCGCAGGCATTGCAGTTACCGCAGGCGATCGGGAACGGCACGACGACCCGGTCGCCGACCCGGAGCTTGTCCGCGGACACTCCCGAGCCGACCTCGATCACCTCGCCCATGAACTCGTGGCCCATGACGTCGCCGTCCTGCATCGTGGGCACATATCCGTCCACCAGGTGCAGGTCCGAGCCACAGATCGCGGTGGAGGTGATCTTCACGATGGCGTCGCGCTCGTTCAGGATCTTCGGGTCCGGCACGTCACGGACCTTGACCTTGTTGCGACCGGCCCAGGTGTTCGCCCTCACGCGTCCGCCCCCTTGGCAAGCTCGGCATCCGACAGCGGTTGCGCCGGACGTTGCGGGAACTCCTTGCGGGCCCGCTTGCCCCACGGGGCGCCGTCGGATCGGACCACCTGGCCGGTCTCCATCACCTGCTTGAGCCGGCGCAGGTCGTCGTCGAGCTGCTGGTGCGGCTCCTCGCCGAAGTACCTGGCCACCGCCTTGCCGATCGCGCCGCCAGGGATGTCGTAGGACAGAACCACGTGCACTTCGGTGCTGACACCGTCCGGGGCAGGCACGAACCGGACCGTACCGGCGTTCGGCACGTCCGCGTTCCCGGTCGACCGCCAGGCGATCTTTTCGCCGGGTGTCTCATCGACGATCTGCGCGTCCCACTCGACGTTCTTGCCGAAGGGAGCGCTGGCGGACCAGTGGCTCGTGCGGTCACCGGTGGTGCGGATCTCCTCGAGGTGGGCCATGAACGTCGGGAGGTTGCCCAGGTCTCGCCAGAACGCGTAGACCTTGGGTGATGGTTGGCGGATAGTTGTTGTGGCTGTCAGCTCCATGGATCCTCCTTCGCGTAAGCCTCGTAGCGCCCCGATCCTTTTCGCCCGGGTTGCTCGCACGGCGGTCAGGAGGTCCACCACCGTGATCCCGACGACGGCGCCAGTGACACCGACGAGACGACGCCGGCGGCGCCCGCCCCGGTGGGCGATGGCCACCCCGAGAGCGGCCAGGTCCATCGCGTCGCCCAGGACCCGGGTCCACGCCCAGACGCTCTTGTGTCGGCTCGTCAGGAGCCCGGCCGCGTGTACCAACTCTCGCGCCCCGACCAGGGGCACCACCGCCCGGGACCTCGGGGAGTCGTCCACTCCGCTGATCCGGCGCACCGTGTCCGGTGCCGCCAGCTGTGCCACGCCCAGACCGAGACTCATCCAGCCGAGCCCGCGCCCCCGCCGCTGAATCTCGTCCTGCCTGGCCTTCGCTGCCTCTCGGGTTGCTAGTTGAGTCAAGGTAGCCTCCGTATCCGGTCGCACCGGCCGCGCGTTCCGGTTCACGACGGTCCGGGCGCGATGCGTAGGCGCCCGGATACCCCTCGGAAACCACCTCAACCGCCCATCGGCCGCAGTATGGAGCCGATCCCTGTCCCGCTGCTCAGCACGACGTCACGGCGGGAGCGGCGGCCTTTCGGGCGCCGGGATAGCCGCCGCCAGGGACTCAGGACCGGTCTGATGCTCCCGGCCCTGAGCCCATTGGTCAGGCCGTCGCCATCTGGCGGACATCTTCGCCCTGGGCGAACTCCTCGACCATCTTGGCGCAGAAGGCCGGAAGGTCGCTGGGGTTGCGGCTGGTGACCAGGCCGTTGTCGACCTGCACCTGTTGGTCCACCCAGTTCCCGCCCGCGTTGCGGATGTCGGTGCGCAGGCTGGGGAATGAGGTGAGGGTCCGGCCGTTGACCATGCCGGTCTCGACCAACGACCAGGGGCCGTGGCAGATCGCCGCCACTGGCTTCTGTTGCTGGAAGAACGCGCGAACGAAGTCCATCGCCTGCGGGCTCATCCGGAGCCGGTCGGGGTTGACAGTCCCGCCCGGCAGCAACAGGGCGTCGTAGTCGGCGGCATTGGCCTCGTTCACGGTCCGGTCCACCCGGTAGTGGTTGGCAGGGTTGATGTCCTGGTTCATCGACTGGATCTCGCCGGATTGCAACGAGATCAGATGAACCTCGGCTCCCGCCTGCTCCGCGGCGGCCCGGGACTGGGTGTATTCCACGTCCTCGACCCCGTCGGCGGCCAGGCAGGCGACTCGCTTGCCGGTCAGTGGCTGCTGGTTCTGCGCCATTGCTTTGGTCTCCCTTCGCGGCGCCGCCCGGCCGGCGGCGCGTCGCTCGAGCGTTCGCCTTCCCGGCGCAGGCATTGGCAAACGGCCAGCGAACGCCGCGCGAGGGTGAACACTCCGACCACCTGCCCGCCGTACAGCGAGGCCTGCCCAGCGGAAGGTGCCGCCACAAGGGGTGTGTCGGCAGTCGCAGCGGGTATCGAAGGCAACCCACTGGCACCCAGGCTCCGGAAAGGCCGACATGACCCTCCCTGCCGCTCCGGTCGAGCTGCCGTCCGGCCAGACCATGCCCGTGCTCGGCCAGGGCACCTGGTACCTCGGCGAGCGTCCCGCGAGGCGACAGGACGAGATGACGGCCCTGCGCACCGGGCTCGACCTGGGCATGACCATGATCGACACTGCGGAGATGTACGGTGACGGCGCTGCCGAGGAACTCGTCGGCGAGGCGATCGTCGGACGACGTGCCGATGTCTTTCTTGTCGACAAGGTGCTGCCGTCCAACGCCAGCCGACGGGGAACCGTGCAGGCCTGCCGCCGCAGCCTGCAACGACTCGGCGTCGACCACATCGACCTGTACCTGCTGCACTGGCGCGGCACGCATCCACTCGCGGAGACGATCGAGGCGTTCGCCGAACTCGTCGACGCCGGCGACATCGGGCAGTGGGGCGTGAGCAACTTCGATCTTTCCGACATGACGGAACTACTCGAGGCGGGCGGGAACTCCTGCGCGACCAATCAGATCCT
>NZ_JBEXHQ010000071.1:0-26614 GCF_040607915.1 Micromonospora sp. NPDC005215
CGTCGCTATGCTGACCCGATGGAGTCACTCCCCGGTGAACTCGCCGAACTGGTGCGCACACGCCGCACCGCGCACCGCGCACCGCGCACCCCCCAGCGCGCTCGGCGCACGACGGTCGGCGCACGACGGCCGGGGCACGACGGTTGGCGCACGACGGTCGGCGTTGCGTTCGGCGGGATAAACGCGTGGAGTCGTCGCCGGGAAGACCCGTATCGTGGCGCGGTGCTGATCAGACGCGAGACACCCGCTGACGTCGACGCCATCCGGGCGGTGCACGCCGCCGCATTCGACAAGACCTCCGGCGACGGGAACGGCGACGGCGAGACCGTTCCGGTCGAGGCGACCCTGGTCGACGCGCTGCGCGCCGACGAGGGCTGGCTGCCCGCGTACTCCCTGGTGGCGGTCGATTCGGACGGCCAGGTGGTGGGCCACGTGGTGGCCACCCGCGGCCGGGTGGGCGGCGAGCCGGTGGCGTTGGGCCTCGGGCCGCTCGGCGTGCTGCCCGATTCGCAGCGGCGCGGCGTCGGCAGCGCGTTGATGCACGCGGTGCTCGGCGCGGCCGACGCCCGCGAGGAGCCCCTCGTGGTGCTGCTCGGGCATCCCGACTACTACCCGCGCTTCGGCTTCCGTCCCGCCGTCGAGGTGGGGGTCACGCCGCCGCAGCCGTGGGGTCCGCAGTACTTCATGGCCCGGCCGCTGGGCGCGTGGCGCGAGTCGATCCGGGGCGAGTTCCGCTACGCCCGCCCCTTCGACGACCTGTGATCCCCCCGCGCATCCGCCGGCGGCGCGCCACCGACCTCGACGGTTGTGTCGCGGCGGTCGCCGAGGTCCACCGGGTCGACCGGTATCCGCTGAACTGGCCCGCCGACCCACACCGCTGGCTGCGCGAACCACACCCGGCACGCGCCTGGGTCGCCGTCGCCGCCGACGCGGCCATCGTCGGGCACGTCGCGGTGCACCGGGTGCCCAGCCCGGCGAACGGGCCGCCTGCCCGACCAACGGCCGAGGTCGCTCGTCTCTTCGTGGTGCCGGCCGCCCGAGGGCTGGCGCTGGGCGGCGCCCTACTGGCGCGGGCGCGGCAGTGGGCGAGTGCGCGCGGCACCGATCTGGTGCTCGACGTGGCGTCCGGCGACGCCGCGGCCGCCGCCCTCTACGAGCGCACCGGGTGGCGGTGCACCGGCGTCAGCACCGCGCCATGGACCGCCCCCGACGGGAGTCCGGTGTCGCTACGCCACTACACGCTGCGCTTCGACGCCGCCCCGGCCATCGCCGCGAGGCGGCGGGCGAGCAGGCCGGCCGCCTCGCGCAACTCCGGAGGCTCCAACACCTCCACCTCGTAATCCAGGCGTGCGAGGTGCGCGGCCAGCCAGTCCAGGCTCTCACCGCCCACGACCAGCACGCACCACCCGTCGCGGTCCTCCTCGACCCGCCCCACCTGGGGCGGCACCAACGCCCGCACCCGGTCGGCCTGGGCGCGCACCCGCGCCCGGGCGACATACTTGTACGGCGCCCCGGTCACCGACCGCTGCACGAAGGCGACCGGATCCGGGTGTTCGCGCGCCCGGAACCGCCAGGTTGTCGCCACCGCTGCGCCCATTCGATCCAGGCGGAACGTACGCCAGTCGTCGCGGTCGACGTCCCAGGCCATCAGATACCAGCGGCGGCCTGTCGTGACCATCCGGACCGGCTCGACCGTCCGCTCATCCTCATCGCCGTCGCGGGTGGCGTAGCTGAACCGGACCCGCACGGCGTCGCGACAGGCCCGTGCGAGGGTCACCAGCAACTCCGCGTCGATCTCGGCCACCGGGCCGATCAGGGTCTCCGTGGAGCCGTGCACGGCTCGCACCTCGGCGCGCAGCCGCGATGGCATCACCTGGTCGAGCTTCGCGAGCGCCCGCAGCGCCGCCTCCCCCGCCCCGGCGACCGTGCCGCCCGAGGCGAGCCGCAGGGAGACAGCGGTCGCGATCGCCTCCTCGTCGTCGAGGAGCAGTGGCGGCAGCCGGGTGCCCGCGCCGAGTTGGTAGCCACCGCCCACGCCCGCCGTCGCGTACACGGGGTAACCGAGCACCCGCAGACGCTGCACGTCACGGCGTACACAACGGCTGGTGACCCCCAGCTCCGCAGCGAGCTCGGTGGCCGTCCAGGACGGTCGCCGTTGCAGGAGCGCCAGCAGCCGAAGGACCCGCTCGGTGGTCGCCTCGACGCTCATGCGCCGATCGTTGCACGGATAGCGGAACGACTCTGTCCGCTATCCGCGAGAGGCTTCGGACCATGACCGACCAGACCAGCAAACAAGGAGCTGACATGGCCCGCGACATCCAGATCACGTTCGACTGCGCCGACCCGGCCGCGCTGGCGACGTTCTGGGCCGAGGCGCTCCGCTACCAGGTGCAGGCTCCCCCCGGAGACTTCGAGTCGTGGGACCAGGCGCTGGAAGCGATGGGTGTGCCGCCGGAGCACCGCAACGACGCCTCGGCGGTGGTCGACCCCGACGGCTCGGGTCCCCGGCTGTTCTTCCAGCGAGTGCCGGAGCCCAAGCAGGTCAAGAACCGCGTCCACGTCGATGTGCGGGCCGCTCCCGGGCTGGCGGGAGACGAGCGGATGGCAGCCCTGGAAGCGGAGGCGGATCGGCTCGTCGCGCACGGTGCCGCCCGGCTCACCCGGCACGAGCCCGCTCCCCCGCTGGGGGCCGGTCACCTCGTCATGGCCGACCCCGAGGGCAACGAGTTCTGCCTGGACTGAACCAGGCGTTCGCCCAGCTCACTGCCGTCGCCGCCGGACGCCATGCGAACATGTGTACGTGTCGTCCGGCGCCAACATCCTGCACGCCGACCTGGACGCGTTCTACGCGTCGGTCGAGCAGCGTGACGACCCGCGCCTGCGCGGCCGACCGGTCATCGTCGGCGGGGGCGTGGTCCTCGCGGCCAGCTACGAGGCGAAGGCACGGGGCGTACGCAGCGCGATGGGTGGCCAGCAGGCGCGCCGGCTGTGTCCGGACGCGATTGTGGTGCCACCCCGGATGTCGGCGTACACGGCGGCGAGCCGTGCGGTCTTCGAGATCTTCCGGCAGACCACGCCGCTGGTCGAGGGGCTCTCCATCGACGAGGCGTTCCTGGACGTGGGTGGGCTCTGGCGGCTGGTCGGGTCGCCGGCCGAGATCGCCGAGCGGCTGCGCCGGGAGGTTCGGGCACGGGTCCACCTGCCGATCACGGTGGGGGTGGCCCGCACGAAGTTCCTGGCGAAGGTGGCAAGTGGGGTGGCGAAGCCGGACGGGCTGCTGGTGGTCGCACCGGACGCCGAGTTGGCGTTCCTGCACCCGCTGCCGGTCGAGCGGCTGTGGGGCGTCGGCCCGGTCACCTCGGCGAAGTTGCGGGAGCACCGGATCCGTACCGTCGGCGAGGTGGCGCGGCTGGGCGAGGCCGCGTTGGTGTCAATGCTCGGGTCGGGCGCCGGGCGGCACCTGCACGCATTGGCGCACAACCGTGACCCCCGCTCGGTGCAGGTCGGCCGCCGTCGCGGTTCGATGGGCGCGCAGCATGCGCTGAGCCGTACCCCGCACACCCCGGCAGAGTTGGATGCCATCCTCGCCGGCCTGGTCGATCGGGTCTCCCGGCGGATGCGGGCGGCCGGGCGGGCCGGGCGCACAGTGATGCTGCGACTACGTTTCGGCGACTACACCCGGGCGACCCGCTCGCACACCGTGGGCAAGGCGACCGCCGACACGACGCCGCTGCTCGCTGCCGCGCGGGCGCTGCTACGGGCCGCACTGACCGAGATAGATCGCCGTGGGGTGACCCTGATCGGCGTCTCGGTGGGCAATCTGGACGACAATCCGGTGCAGCCGGAGCTGCCGTTCCACCGCGACCCGGGTGCGGAGCTGGATGCCGCGGTGGACGCGGTCCGGGACCGGTTCGGATCGGCGGCGCTCACCCGTGCGGTGCTGCTCGGCCGGGACCCGGGCGTAGAGATGCCGCTGCTGCCGGATTGACCGATCCGCGTGCGGCGTCCCGGCGACCGGTGCGACCGGAGACACATCACAGCAGGTCGGCGGTTTAACCCGCGGCTGAGGGGTGACCCTTGTGGGGTACATCCTGACAACGGGGGGACCCACGATGTCCGACGACACCAGCAACCGACCGAGCCGCCACGCCGAGCGCCCGCACGACGTGACCGACCCTCTGCTGTGGCAGCTGGCGATCGACGTGCTCAGTGCCCACGAGCCGGACGACGAGGGTCACTGCCGCAACCTCCAGTGCGCCGGGCAGTCCTGGCCGTGCGCGGCCCGCAACGGCGCCGAGCAGTCGATCCGACTGGCCCGCAGCACCTCCGACTCGGTCGAGATGACCATCGACGGTGGCGACAGCGACGGGGGCGACAGGGGCTGGCCCGGGGAGAGCACCGCACCGGCCCCCCGGTGGGGCTGGAACGCCGGCCCGGCCGCGTCGCACCGAGGGTCGAAGGCGGCTGCCTCCGCGGCGTGACCGCGGCGCCCAAGGCTTACGTGACCGGCCGCCGCCAGGCCGCACCGACGGCGACGACAAACAAGCCCAGGGACAACAGCGGAAACCAATCTCCCGTACGCGAATAGACAGTGCCCCAGCCCGTCGTCGGAGCGGCGGTGACCAGCAGCTCCGCGTCAGCGGCGGTGGCCTCACCCAGCAGCCTGCCGCCGCCGTCGCTGACCGTCAGTCGGCCGAACGCGGCGGCGCGGACCACTGTGATCCCGTTCTCCACACCCCGGACCAGGGCGATGCGACCGTGCAGCCACCCGTCGGAGGTGAAGTCCAGGGCGGGGACGAGCAGCACCGAGGCGCCCCCCGCCCGATACCGTCGGACCAGGCCGGGATAGTCGAGGTCCTTGCAGATGGCGACGCCGAACCGCCCGTCCACGATCACGTCGTCGTCGCCTGGCGTCAGCCACTCCTCCAGGCCCGGGATGAGATGCTGTTTCTGGTAGGTCGTGACCCTGCCGTCGGGGTCCAGCACCAGCGCGACGTTGCTCGCCGTGCCGGCCCGCCGCAGCACCGCGCCGACGACGACCTGGGCCCCGGCCTGCCGCAGCGCGTCCACGAGCAGGGGCAGCGTCGTGTCGGTCACGGCGAACACCTTCTCCGGCAGCACGACGATCCGTGCCCCACGGGCGGTCAGGCCCGCCACCCGCACGCCGTATCGGGCGAGCAGGTCCCGGCCGGACGGTTCGTCGATCGGGAGCCCGTCCTCGGGCTGCCGCAGGGCGACAAGGCCGACGGTCAGCGGCTCGGCCGGGTCGGGTGAACGGCTCAGTGACCAGGCCGACCAGCCCCCGGCGCCGAGCAGGAGGGCGAGCAGGCAGGCGAGGGCGGGGCGTGGGCGGTCGAGCCGGCCGGTGCGGGTTGGCAGTGCGCTGCCGAGCAGGGCGGCGAGGGCGATCGGGACGGCGAGCAGCAGGTAGGTGACGCCCCAGACGCCGGTGAGCGCGGTCAACTGGATGACCTGTCGAACGTCGGCCTGCGTGTAGGCGAGACTCCACCACGCGCCGTCCGGAAACAGGTGCGACGCCGCGTACTCGCCCAGCACCCACAGTGCCGGCACGGTGAGAACGGCGCGCACGGTTCGCCCCCGCAGCAGCAGGGCGCGGGCGAGCAGGACCGTGCCGGCCGCCAGGCCGAGACCGAGGCCGAGCACACCGGCGACCACGGGGACCGGAAGGTGCAGGGTGCCGAGGTAGTACCCGACCATGCCGAGCTGACCGATCGACCAGGCGAGGACCGTCGCGCCGAGCGTGGTCTTCTGGCGTACCCGCACCGAGGCGAGGATCAGCGGGATCGGGGCGAGCCAGGTCAGCGCGGCAACGGGGTGCAGCCCAGAGCCGCCGAGCCAGAGCAGGCCACTCAGGAGCGTGGCGACGATCGTCATCATGCGCCAATCGTGTGGCGAGGGTGGCCGGGGCGGATCGCCGTACGGGACGGAGATGTTCTGGTCCTGTGGAGGGAGGCGGGGAAGAGCCGGGCCGGACGATACTGCCGACGTGAAGCGGTACGTCAATCTCGCCGTCGCTGTGGTCGCCGTCGCCGCGACAGTGCTGCCCGCCGTGGCTGGCGGACCACGTGCCTGGTGGGTGCTGCCGCTCGCTGTCGCGTCGTCGGTGCCGGTGCTGTGGCGGGACCGCGCGCTGGTCCCGGTCGCCGTCGTCGTGGGCGTCGCCACGACCGTCTCGGCCTCGCTCGGCGCGCCCCCGCTGCTGCCGGTCGGCCCGCTCGTCTGCCTCTACACGTTCGCGGCGCGGTCCTCGCTGGCGATCCGCCTGCTCGGCGTCGTGCTCACCGCGGCCGGGCTGGTGGTGTCGCTGCTGCATCCGCACCCGGACGTGGAGGTGCTGCGGTACCTGTCGGTCGCCTACGTCTTCTCGTACGCCCTGGGCACCAGCGCCCGCGCCCGCCGCACCCAGGCCGCAGCCCTCGCCGAACGCGATCGTCGCGTCGCCGGTGAGCGGGCGGCGGCCGTGCTGCGCGAACGCACCCGCATCGCCCACGACCTGCACGACATCCTCACCCACGCGGTCGGCGTCATGATCGTCCAAGCGGAGGCGGGGCCGCTCCTGGTCCGTCCCCACCCGGACCGCGCCGACACCGCGTTCGCCACGATCGCCGCCACCGGCCGCGACGCGGTCGTCCAACTCCGCCGCGCGGTCGGCAGCCTGCGCGAGCCCGCCGACCACCCCCTCGACCAACCGGGCCTGGCCCACCTCAGCGCCCTCGTCGAACGCGTCCGCGCCACCGGGCTGGACGCCGTCCTCACCGTCGCGTCCGGACCGTCGGAGTCCGCCGACGGACGATCCGAGCCGCCGGCTGGACCTGCTCGCGGGGTTCTTGTCGAACCGCCCGCGGACGTCGGTGTCGCCGCCTACCGGATCGTGCAGGAGTCCCTGACCAATGTGGTCCGGCATGCCGGGGCAGGATCGGTCCGCGTCCTGCTGGCCCACACCGCGGAGGAGCTGACCGTGTCGGTCACCGATGACGGCCACGGCGACCGGGCCTCCGGCGCGGACCCGCCCGGCTACGGGATCGTCGGCATGCGCGAGCGAGCCCAGGCCTGCGGTGGAACCCTGCGCACCGGTCCCGCCTCGGACGGCCACGGATTCACCGTCACCGCCACCCTGCCCCTGCCGGCACCGGCGGTGGCCAGATGATGAACGTCGCCGTCGTTGCCCCGCGGCACCCGCCGCCGGTGTCGTGCTGATGCTGCGCGTCGTGCTCGCCGACGATCAGGACCTGTTCCGGGCCGGGTTCGCGACGATCCTCGGTGCCGAGTCGGATATCGAGGTGGTCGCCGAGGCCGCCGACGGCGCGGGCGCCGTGCGTGCCGCCCTCGAACACCGACCCGACGTCGTCCTGATGGACATGCGGATGCCCGTCCTCGACGGCGTCGCCGCGACCCGCCAGGTCTGCGCCCGTACGCCGAGCCGGGTCCTCGCCCTGACCATGTTCGACACCGACGACTACCTGTACGCGGCGTTGCGCGCCGGCGCCAGCGGCTTCCTGCTCAAGGACGCTCCCCGAGCCGACCTGGTGAACGCGGTCCGCGTGGTCGCCGCCGGCGACGCGTTGCTCGCCCCCGGCGTCACCGCACGCGTGATCGGCGAACTGCACCGGCGCGGTCACCCGGATCCGGCTCGGGCCGCCGCGGTAACCGCGCTGACCGCTCGCGAGACGGACGTGCTGCGCCTGATCGCCGCCGGTCTGTCCAACGCCGAGATCGCCGCCCACCACCACCTGAGCGAGCACACTGTGAAGACGCACGTCGGCAACCTGCTCGCCAAACTGAACCTGCGCGACCGTGCCCAGGCGGTGATGGTCGCCTACGAGTCCGGTCTGGTGATTCCCGGTCAGTGACCGGCGGCGGATTCAGGCCACGATGCGATGCGGTAGCGCAGCCGGAGCAACCGACGCTCAGCGGAACAGCTCAGCGTTCTCGACCACCCAGTCGTCGACGTCGCGTGGTGGACGGCCAATGATCTCGTGCACGGCCGGCCGTTGGTCGAGCGTCCACGCGGTGAGTTCCGCGAGCCGCGCCCCGTACTCCTCGAGCGCGTACAGCGTCACGTCAATGCCACTGTCGGGCCAGCCTCCACGCCGCCACCTCGCGCGGCTTTCGTCGGGCGTCACCTCGACGGCGGCGATGTCGCGGCCGATGGCCCTGGCGATGCTCGCCACCCGCGAACGGCTGCTGATCGGCGGACCGACCGCCTCCAGGACAGCGCCGACGTGGTTGTCGACGCGCAGCGCCGCCATCGCGACCGCGGCGAGGTCGTCCTCGTGGATGAAGGGGTAGTGGCCGCCGCACAGAAACGCCTCCCGTACGACACCATCGCCCCGGATCATCTCCGGCCAGTCCGATCCCGTCGCTGGATAGGTGCCCTCGATCATCGCCCCCAGCACCGCCGACGGGCGGATGTGGGTCCACTCCATCCCCGAGCACTCGACGGCCCGCTCGATGGCCAACCAGAACCACGTCTCCGGCGGATGGTTCTCTTCGTACTCCGGCCCGTGCGAGGACAGCACGACGACGCGCCGTACACCTGCACGCCGGGCGGCCTCCAGGGCATCCCGCACCGTCGTCGGGACGGCTCCGGCGAGAAAGAAGCCGTCGACGCCGTCGAAGACCTCGGTGTGCTCGAGCGGGCGGGTGATGGATCCCTCGACGACCTCGACCCCGTCGGGCCAGTCAGCGGCCTGGCCGGGCTCGGCGAGAACCCGCACCCTGTCGCCAGCGCCCAACAGTTGCCGGGCCAGGCTCCGCCCGACGATCCCGGTGGGGCTGCTGCCCGCATCCTTGCGGGCGTTGACCGCAGTCAACAGGCGCAGACGAGTGTGCGACGGATTCGTCGGTCGATTGTCGGCAGGCATGGCAAGACTCCCCAGCGCGAAAGCGGAGATCTTGCGCCTCCCGCGGGTTGGGGAGGGTGCGGACCTTGAGGTCACCAGCCTAGTACAAGATCGCGCAGGCGAGGGGGTCCAGCTCGTCGATCATGGAGTTGTGGTGCCCGTTGCGCCCTACGACGGGTGCTCTGTCACCCACCACAACTCCATGATCGACGAGGCAAGCCAACCTGGTAGATGGGTTACAGGGTGCGCGCCAGCCGGTCAGCGAGCGTCCTGGTGAAGCGGGCCGGGTCGGTCAGCTCGCCGCCCTCGGCGAGCACCGCGAGGCCGTAGAGCAGCTCGGCGGTCTCGGTCAGGGCGGTGGGATCGGTGCCCTGCTCGTGGGCCTTGCGCAGTCCGGAGACGAGCGGGTGACCGGGGTTGATCTCCAGAATCCGCTTGGTCGGGGGGATCTCGTGCCCCATCGCCCGGTACATCTTCTCCAGGGTCGGGGTGAGGTCGTGGGCATCACCGACGACGCAGGCCGGCGAGGTCGTCAGCCGGGACGACAAACGGACCTCCCGGACGCTGTCGGTCAGGGTGGTGCCCAGCCAGTCGAGCAGCGCGGCGAACTCCTGTCGCTGCTGCTCGCGCTCGGCCTCGGCCTGCTGCTTCTCCTCGTCGGTGTCCAGGTCGATCTCGCCCTTGGCGATCGAGCGCAACGGCCGGCCGTCGTACGTGCCGACCCGCTCGACCCACACCTCGTCGACCTGGTCGGTGAGCAGCAGCACCTCGTGGCCCTTGGCGCGGAACGCCTCCAGGTGCGGAGAGTTCTCGATGGCGGCCCGCGATTCGCCGGTGGCGTACCAGATGTCGCTCTGGCCGTCCTTCATCCGCGCGACGTAGCCGGCCAGGTCGGTGGGCTCGGCCGGGTCGTGGGTGGAGGCCACGGACAGGATCTCCAGCAGCGTGTCCCGGTTGTCGGTGTCGTCGATCAGCCCTTCCTTGACCACGGCGCCGAACTCGGTCCAGAAGGTGCGGTAGCGCTCGGCGTGGTTGGCCTTGAGGTCCTTGACCGCGGCGAGGACCTTCTTGACCAGGCGGCGGCGGACGATCTGGATCTGCCGGTCCTGCTGGAGGATCTCCCGGGAGATGTTCAGCGACAGGTCGTGGGCGTCGACCACACCCTTGACGAAACGCAGGTAGGTGGGGACCAGCGCCTCGCAGTCGTCCATGATGAACACGCGCTTGACGTAGAGCTGGACGCCTCGGCGGCCCTGCGGGGAGAACAGGTCCAGCGGGGCGTGGCTGGGCAGGAAGAGCAGCGCCTCGTACTCGAAGGTGCCCTCGCCCTTCATGTGCACGACCTCGAGCGGGTCGGCCCAGTCGTGGCTGACGTGCTTGTAGAACTCGTTGTACTCGGCGGCGTCGACCTCGTCGCGGGGCCGCGCCCAGAGCGCTTTCATCGAGTTGAGCGTCTGCTCCTCGCTGGTGGCGGCCGCACCGTCGGCGCCGGGGCGTTCGACGCGCATCCGGATCGGCCAGGCGATGAAGTCGGAGTATCGCTTGACGATCTCCCGGACGGTCCACTCGGCGGTGTAGTCGTGCAGGTTGTCCTCGGTGTCGACCGGCTTGAGGTGCAGGGTCACCGTGGTGCCCTGCGGCGCCTCGTCGACTCCCTCGATCAAGTAGGTGCCCTCGCCGGTGGACTCCCACCGGGTGCCGCCGGTCTCGCCCGCCTTGCGGGTCAGCAGGGTGACCCGGTCGGCGACCATGAACGCGGCGTAGAAGCCGACGCCGAACTGGCCGATGAGGTCCTGCGAGGCGTGGGCGTCGGCGGATTCGCGCAGTTGGCGCAGCAGCTCGGCGGTGCCGGACTTGGCGATGGTGCCGATCAGCTTGACGACCTCGTCGCGGGTCATCCCGATGCCGTTGTCCCGCACGGTGAGGGTGCGGGCGTCCCGGTCGACCTCCAGGGCGACGTGCAGGTCGTCGGTGTCGGCGACGAGGTCCTTGTCGACGAGCGTGGCCAGCCTCAGCTTGTCCAGCGCGTCGGACGCGTTCGAGATGAGTTCCCGCAGGAAGACGTCCTTGTTCGAGTAGATCGAGTGGACCACCAACTGGAGGAGCTGACGCGCCTCGGCCTGGAACTCCAACGTCTCGGCCTGATTGCTCACACCGTCTCCCTTCTGGGCTCGTGCGGATGTTCGCGGAAAGGATACGAGCCGTCACCGGCCGCGTGGTGACCGCATCCCGGTCGTATTCCCGATCGGGACGGGTCATCGTCGTGAGACGGCTGACTTTGGCATACAGAAGTCAGGTGGGATAGCGTCACCGCCATGAAGATCGCAGGAAGCACCGCCCTGGTCACCGGCGCCAACCGTGGCTTCGGCCGGCACCTGGCCGCCGAGCTCCTCGCCCGTGGCGCCACCGTCTACGCCGGCGCCCGCAACCCGGACACCGTCGACCTGCCCGGCGTGACGCCGGTGCGCCTCGACATCACCGACCCCACCTCGGTCGCCGCCGCCGCCACGCTGGCCGGCGACGTCACCCTCCTGATCAACAACGCCGGCATCGACACGCGCGCCGACCTGCTCGACGGTGACCTGGACCTGCTCCGACTGGAGCTGGAGACCCACTACCTCGGCAACCTGTCGATGATCCGGGCGTTCGCGCCGGTCATCACCGGCAACGGCGGCGGGACGATCCTCAACGTGCTCTCCGTGCTGTCCTGGTTCGGCGCCCCGATCCACGGGGCCTACGGCGCGGCGAAGGCGGCCGAGTGGTCGATGACCAACGTGCTGCGCGTCCAGCTCGCCGAGCGGGGCGTCCGGGTCGCCGGCCTGCACGTCGGCTACCTCGACACCGACATGGCCGCCGACGTCACCGGCCCGAAGTCCGACCCGGCGGCGATCGCCCGGATCGGGGTCGACGGTATCGAGGCCGACGCGTACGAGATCGTCGCCGACGACCTCAGCCGACGGGTGCAGGCCGGGCTGGCCGGCGGCGTCGCCGCGCTCTACCCGCAGCTCCCCTGACCCACGACGCGACGAGCCGCCACCGGGAAGCAGCGGTGGCGGCTCGTCCGGTCAGCTCGCCTGCAACGTCACGTCGTCGATCACGAAGCTGGTCTGCAACGACGAGTCCTCGGTGCCGGTGAACCGCAGCGTCACCGTCTGCCCGGCGAACCCGGCCACGTTGAAGCTGCGCTGGGCGTAGCCGGCGGCGGCGTTGAGATTCGAGTACGTCGCCAGCGTGGTCGAACCCACCTGCACGGTGAGCCGGTCGTACGCCGTGGAACCGGTGGTCTCGGCGGTGTCGATGTGCAACCAGAACGACAGCGTGTAGCTGGCGCAGCCGGCCGGCACGGTCACCGACTGCGTCAGGCTCTCGGTGCGGGTGCTGCCGTTGCCGTTGAGCCACGCCTTGTACGACCCGGTCCGGGCCGGCTGGCCGCTGGCGTTGGTGATCACGCCGGAGGACGCGGTCCACGGGGTGCTGCCGTTCTCGAACCCACCGTTCCCGACCACCTGGCCGCCGGTGCAGCTCGGGGTGCCGCCGCCGACGGCGAGCTGCCACAGCGCGTACGCGACACCGTCGGCCGCCCGGTTCAGCACTGTGGCGCTGACGTTGGCGGTGGTGTCGCAGGCCCGGTGGTAGCACGGGTCGTACGCGGAGTTGGCGGTGCCGCCCCACTTGGCCGCCTGGGAGCTGGTCTTGCGGGCGCTGGCGCCGGCCGCGTAGCCCGAGGTGGGGATGCCGGCCTGCTGGAAGTAGTAGTCGTCGGAGCGACCCTGGCCCTCGACGTTCTCCTCCGGCGACAGGCCCAACGAGTCCCAGTACGCCTTCAGCGGCGCAGCCGTGGTCGAGGTGACCCGGTTGATGAAGTAGCCGCCGTTGATCGAGCCGACCATGTCGAAGTTGTAGTAGCCCTTGATGTATCCGCGCTGGGTGGTGTTCAGCGAGTTGACGTAGAACCGGGAGCCGTTGAGCCCCTGCTCCTCGTCGGTCCACCAGGCGAACCGGACCTTCTTCGTCATTGTCGGGTTCTGCGCGGCCAGGACCAGCGCGTTCTCCAGCAGGGTCGCCGAGCCGGTGGCGTTGTCGTTGATGCCCGGTCCGGCCGAGACGCCGTCCAGGTGCGCGCCGAACATGACCACCTGGTCGGTCGGGCCGCCCGGCCACTCCGCGACCAGGTTGTTCGAGGGGTACGTGCAGCTGGAGCAGAACTGCTCGCTGACGGTGTAGCCGGCCGACTGCAACCTGGTCTTGACGTAGTTGAGCGAGGCGGTGTAGCCGGCCGAGCCGGCCCGGCGGTTGCCACCGTTGCTGCTGGCGATGGAGTTGAACTGGGTCAGGTGCGCCTGGACGTTGGTGACGGAGATGTCCGGTGCGGCCAAGGCGGCGGCGGACGCGGCGATCGGCCGGGCCACTGTCGCGGTGGTGGGCGACGCGGCCGCCGGCTGGGCGGCCAACGTCGCCGTCATGCCGGCGAACACGGCGAGCGCGACACCCGCGCTCAGCGTTCTGCCTCTCATGGGGGCTCCTCGGGGTTGGAGAGATACCCGAGACACTTACAGATGTCGATGTAGAGAGCATCGGTCGTTCGTCCCGAACCCCCACCGCTTCGACCGTAGGTACCGGCGTCGGCACAGGTGAGTAGAGGTGCCAGGATGGGTAGGTAACGCCAGCAGGGGTCGTTGGGCCCGGAACGGGGGCTTGCGATGGGGCCGGATCAAGCGTGACAGGAATCGGCACCGACCTGTTCACCGGCGGCGGTGACACCGGCCGGCTGATGGCGGAGCTGAACTGGGCCCGCACCCCACTCGGCCCGGTGACAAGCTGGCCGCAGAGCCTGCGCGCCGCGGTCCGCATGGTGCTCTCGTCCCGGTACCCCATGCTGCTGCTGTGGGGAGAGAGCTTCTCCCAGCTCTACAACGACGCGTACTCCGCGCTGATCGGCGACAAACACCCGGCCGCGCTCGGCGACGACGTACGGGTGACCCTGGCCGAGGGCTGGGACGTCCTCGCCCCGCTCATCGACCAGGCCACGGCGACCGGAGTGGCCAGCTGGGTCCCCGCCCTGCGGCTGCTGCTGGAGCGGGCCGGCTACCGCGAGGAGGCGTACTTCAGCGTCTCGCACGCCCCGGTCCGCGACGACGACGGCCGGTCCGTCGGCATCCTCACCGTGTGCAGCGAGGTCACCGAGC
Organism: Micromonospora sp. NPDC005215; assembly: GCF_040607915.1. Taxonomy (NCBI): domain Bacteria; kingdom Bacillati; phylum Actinomycetota; class Actinomycetes; order Micromonosporales; family Micromonosporaceae; genus Micromonospora; species Micromonospora sp. NPDC005215. The sequence goes on from NZ_JBEXHQ010000071.1 coordinate 14,051, forward strand.
AGGTGGTCGGCGAACGCCGGCTGCGGCTGCTGCGTGACCTGTCCGTTCTCGGCGACGGACGCACCGTCGACGTGCACGCCACCAGCGCCCGGCTGACCGCCGCGATCGAGGGCCACCCGCTGGACGTGCCGTTCACGGCCGTCTACCTGCGTGACGACACGGTGCTGCGGCGCGTCGCCTGCACCGGCGACGACCAGGGGTACGCGCGGGCACTACCGGACACCGTCGAGCTGGCCGAACCCGGCCCGGCCGCGGACGCGTGGGGGTTGGCGGACGCCGCGCGGGGCCGACCGACCGTGGTGCCCGACGTCGCCGACCGGCTGCCGCTGCCCGGCGGCCCGTGGGGCGACCCGGTCCGGACCGCGCTGGCACTGCCGCTGCCCTCGGGCGGCGAGGATCAGCCGCTCGGCGTCCTGCTGGCCGGGGTCAGCCCCAGCCGAGGGCTCGACGAGGCCTACCGATCCTTCTACCAGCTCCTGGCCCAGCAGATCGCCGTGGCGCTGCGCAACGCACAGGAGTACGAGCAGGAGCGGCGCCGGGTCGAGGCGCTTGCCGAACTGGACCGGGTGAAGACCGACTTCTTCGCCAACGTCAGCCACGAGTTCCGTACCCCCCTGACCCTGATCCTCGGCCCGCTCGCCGACGCCCTCACCGACGCCACCGCGCCGTTGCCGGCGGTGCAGCGGGAGCGGGTGGAAACCTCCTGGCGCAACGCCACCCGACTGTTGACCCTGGTCAACAGCCTGCTGACCTTCTCCAGCCTGGAGGCCGGACGGGCCCGCAGTGACACCCGCGTGGTCGACCTGGCGGCGCTCACGGCCGAGCTCGCCGGCGTGTTCCGGGCCGCCGTCGAGCGGGCCGGGCTCACTCTCGAGGTGGTCTGCCCGCCGCTGCCCCGGCCGGTCGCGGTCGACCCGGTCAACTGGGAACGCATCGTCACGAACCTGCTGTCCAACGCCTTGAAGTACACGTTCATCGGCCGTATCCGGGTGGCCCTGGAAGCCGACGACGAGGAGGTCCGCCTCACCGTCGCGGACACCGGCATCGGCATCGCCGAGGCGGATCTGCCGAAACTCTTCGAACGTTTCCACCGGGTCCAGGGCGCCCGCGCCCGCAGCCACGAGGGTACGGGCATCGGCCTGGCCCTGGCGTCCGAGTTGGCCCGGCTGGAGGGCGGCGCGGTCCGGGTGACGAGCAGCGTGGGCGTCGGCAGCACGTTCACCGTGGCGCTGCCCTGGTCGGCGGCGGGCCGCCCGGCGGGGAACGGGCCGTCGCCGGTCGGACGGGGTGACGCGGCCCGGGCCACCGTCGAGGAGGCGATGGGCTGGCTCACCGAGCCGGGCGACGATCCGACGGAGCCCGGCGACGTGTCCGGTCCGGCCGTGGATGAGCTGGCCGGCGCACGGATCCTCATCGCCGATGACAACGCCGACATGCGGGCGTACCTCAGCCGGCTGCTCACCGGGCAGGGCTGGCGGGTGCGGACCGTCACCGACGGCCGGCAGGCCCTCGACGAGGTCCACCGCGAACCGCCGGACCTGGTCCTCACCGACGTGATGATGCCGGTGCTTGACGGTTTCGACCTGGTCCGCCGGCTCCGCGCGGACCCGGCGACCCGGGCCCTGCCGGTGCTGGTGCTCTCCGCCCGCGCCGGCGGGCAGGCCAGCGTGGAGGGCCTGAACCTGGGCGCCGACGACTACCTGGTGAAGCCGTTCGCCGCGGCTGAGCTGATCGCCCGGGTCCGGGCCGGCATTCGGCGGGCCCGCAGCCACCCGACCGGCGACGCCACCGCACCGAACGCCGACGCGACGCCGAGGCGGCCCGACCCGGGCACCGCCGTTGCGCCGCCCCGGCCGGTCGCACCCGGGCGGGACGCGCCGGTAGTGGCGCAGGCCCCGACCGACCGGAGCGGGCTGGGCGACATCCTGGACGTCGGCCGGACCTACCCGTCCGCGCCCACCTCGGCGGCGGCCATGCGTCGGGACGTCCGGCTGACACTGGACGACCTCGACGTCGACCCGGACGTGTTGGAGGATCTCCTGCTCGCCGCGTCCGAGGCGATGAACAACGCGGTCGAGCACGCGCAGCGGCCCAGCCGTCCGGAGGTGCGGGTCCGGCTTCAGGTGGGCGGCGGGCTGATCCGGATCTCGGTGCGGGACTTCGGCACCTGGCGGGACCGCCGGCCGGCGATGGACCGGGGACGCGGCGCGTTGCTGATGAACGCCTACGGCGACGTGCGGCTGGTCTCCACCGCCGAGGGGACGACGGTGACGATCGAGCGCCGGTTGACCGATCCGGCCTGAGCGACCAGCCAGCGCGTCAGAGTCGGCGGCCGCTGGCGTCGCGGGCGATGATGCCGTCGAGCCGTTGCCCCGGCGTCAACTGGGCCGGCTCGAACCAGAAGATCACCACCTGCTTGTCGACATTCCACCGGGCCATTCGGGCGTCAACCTGCCGGCCATCCACCGTGCCGATGATCCGGTGGGCGGGGCCGACGAAGTAACCGAAGGTCGGCACCGGCGCGGTCGACGAGCTTTCGTCGTAGCCGATCTGGTGAAACCCGGACCTGCGGTCGGACCCCTCGACGTCGTTGACCAGGATGTCCGTGGTCAGTGCGCCGTCCGGAGCCTGGCGTCCGGCGGCCAGCCCGATTGTCACCTTCGGCTCACCGGGCACGGCCACCCGGACGAGGTAGTACATCCGCCGGTCGGCGCCGTGCCGCACCCCGCTGTCGATCAGCTGGCCCCAGGGCTTCGGAGGCGGCACGTCGTGGGACACCGTCGGCGGTGGCGTGGGCTCCACCGGGTCCGGGGCCGTCGGCGAGACAGCGACCGATGGCGGAGCGACGGCGACCGGCGGTGGGCGCCTTGCGGGCGGATCGCCCGGCCGGGCGACGACCCCCACCACGACGACGGCGGCCAGCCCGGCCGCGAGCGTCGCCGCTCCCGCTCTAGCAACCCGCCGACGGGTCCGTAGCCGCCGCCCCTCGCGCAGGACCAGGTCCAGGTCGAGCAGGGTGTCGGCGCGCTCGGTCGCCCGCATGGCGTCGCGGAGCCGATCCCACTCGCTCATCGGCGCGCCCCCCTGTCAGCCGTCCGCGGCGCGGCGGTGCGCAGCTTCTCCAACGCTCGCGAGCTGGTGCTCTTGACCGTGCCCACGGATACGGCGAGTTCCCGGGCCACCTGCGCCTCCGGAAGGTCGAAGTAGTAGCGCAGCACGACGATGGCCCGCTCACGAGGGCTGAGCGCGCCGAGGATGCTGATCAACCAGCGCCGGGTGGCCACCTCGTCGGCCACGTCGCCGCGCCGCGGCTCCGGCACCTCGTCGGTCGGATACTCCCGCATCGGTCGCCGCCACCCGTCAATCAAGTGGTTGACCAGGGTGCGGCGGGCGTACCCGTAGGCGTCGTCGTCATGGACGCGCGACCACGACGCGTAGGTGCGGACCAGAGCGGTCTGCGCGGCGTCCTCGGCCTCGTGGTGGTCGCCGGTCATGAGGAACGCGGCATGCACCAGTCGCGCGGACGCCGCTCTGGCGAACTCGACGAACTCCGCGTCACCCCGCGCCACCGTGAACCCTCCCCCGTGCCACACCGCCAGGGACGGGCGAGGCCGGGAAAAGGTTGAGCCGAAGTCACGTCAACTTTTCGCCGTGGTCGCCCGTCTTCTCCTCCGCGCCGCCGCCGAGCGACGCGCGAGGGGAGAGACATGTCGACGAAGGTTACCCGCCGGTGGCGTACCGCCTCAGCGGCGTTGCCGCTGGTGGTGGCGCTGCTCACCGGGTGCGGGATGCCGGCGGCCGGGCAATCCGGCACCGATCCCGTCGCCGCTGGGCCGCGACCCAGCGGGCTGGCCGCGGTCACCGACTCCGGTCGGCCGACCGGAGTCGCCGACGTCCCGCCCAGTTCCTCGCCGACCGTCGGAGTCACCTACCCCGCCACCGGCGGCAACCGCTGGACCACGGCACCCGCCGAGGCGGCACCCACCGGCGCGACCGGCGCTCGGTTGCTGCGCTACCGGATCGCCGTGGAACGCGATATCCGGGGTCTGCCGGTGGGCGACCTCGCGACGGCGATCTCCGCGACGTTGAACGACCCCCGCGGGTGGACGGCCGGCGGGACGTGGCGGCTGCGCCGGGTGGGTGCCGGCGACCCGACCGACTTCACCGTCTACCTGGCGACCCCCGGCACCCCCGACACGCTCTGTCAGGACGTGCCCGACGCCTACACCTCGTGCCGCAACGGGGGCCGGGTGGTGCTCAACGTGGCGCGCTGGGTCAAGGGGGTGCCCGGCTACGGCGCGAGTCTGGCCACCTACCGGGAGTACATGGTCAACCACGAGGTGGGGCACAAACTCGGGTTCGGTCACGAGCGGTGCCCCAGGCGGGGCCGGCCGGCGCCGGTGCTGCAGCAGCAGACGTTGGGCCTGCACGGCTGCACCGCGAACGCCTGGCCGTACCCGACCGGCACGGACCGCTACAGCGGGCCGGTCGGGGCGTACGACGACGACATCCCGCGGCACGAGGGCGCGTACCCGGCGCCGTGAGGCCGCGGCCGTGCCTCAGCTGCGGCGACCGCGCTCGTGGTCGAGCCGCTCGTCCAGCCGGCCCAGCTCGTAGACCGCGTTGAGGCTGGTCGGCAACCGGCTGACATTCTCCGGCAGGGGACCCGGATCCGGCCCGGGAGCGGGACCCGGCGCAGGCGCGGCGGCGGGACGGTGGCGGCGCAGGAGCAGCACCGCCAGCACCACCAGGACGGCCAGGACCAGGAGGTAGGACACCGGCGGCCAGCCGTCGCGGGCGGGGCTGGCGAACGTCGGCGGGGCGACCGGAGTGGGAGCGTCACCGTCGCGGCGGGGCACGGCGGTCGCACGGGATCCCGTGGCCGCGCCACCGTCGGGGCGAGCGGAGGCGACGGGGGCGCCCGGGGCGCGGACCGCTGCCGACGGCCCGGCGGGTGTCGGGGCCGCGGTGGGCCGCGCCGGGTTGGCCTGGTCGGGGACCGCTGGCGACCTCGGCGTGGAGGTCGGCGTGGAGGTAGCGGTTGGCGGCGCGTTCGGCGTGCCGCCTCGGTCGAGGAGGTCGTCGACGATCTGGCCGACGCCACCGAGGAGATCAGCGACCGGACCCGAGGTGCTCGACGGGGACGGCGCGGGCGCGAGGGCGAGGGTCAGCGCGAGGACGACGACGGCAGGCATCAATCCACCTCCGATATGTCGATACGTCCCGCACCGTACCGCATGGTGGGATCGCGTGGGGTGACGCCGCCACGCGAGAAGCGGGGACGCGTCCTGCGCGCGCCCCCGCTCCGATGCCCCCGTTGGTCAGACGGGCCGGCCGCCGACCAGGGTCGGCCCGAGGTCCGAGGCGCCGTTCCAGGTGTACGTCGTGCTGGCCGGTGCGGCCAGGCTGCCGGCGAACAGCGAGTTCACCCGGCTCGCCTCGGCCGAGCTGGGGTTCGCGTTGCGGCAGGAGACCGGGGCGCTGCTGCCGGACATCAGGTCGGAGCAGAGGCCGGTGCGCCGGTCCGGCAGGCCCAGGATGTGGCCGAGCTCGTGGGTGGCGATCCGGTTGCGGTCGTAGCCCTGGTTGACGGCTGTGCGGCCCATCCAGATCCGTCCCGAGCCTAGGCTGGTCGGCTGCGCCCGCGGCCAGCCGTCGTCGACGTAGATGGTGATGCTGGCCGGGGTGCCGGCCAGGAGCCGGACGTTGCTGACCCGACTGTTCCAAATCTGTGCCGCCTGGTCGAAGTTGGTGCGGAACTCGCCGGTCCGGCTCGCGTCGTAGTAGACGGTCCGTACGGCGGCGGCGGGAGCGCCGGTGGTGAGCTGCACCCCGGTCGCCGCCAGTACGGCCACCAGGATGGCCATTGCCGTACGTCTCAGTTGTCGTCGGAACATCACGCACTCCCCTGCGGTCGCCCGGCGGCCGACAGCCGCCGATAATCGATATACGTGAATGCTAGAGGGGCGACGGCCGAGGTCGGACATAGCGGAAGCGTCATACCGCTGGGTCGCGCCAACGTCCTGGCGCGTCTCGCCGACCGGCCTCAGGTGACAGCCGTACCGTTGGCGGCGATCAGCGCCTCGGCTGCTGTTGTGCGGGCGTAGAGGACGAAGCGTCCGACCCGGTGGGTGTCGACGAGGCCGGCGTCACGCAGCGCGCCAAGGTGCTGGGACACGGTGCCAGAGGTGAGCCGGCACCGCTCGGCGAGTTCCAGGGTCGAGGTCGGCACGGCCAACTCGTGCAGCAGCGCCGCCCGGGTCCGACCCAGCACCCGGGCGAGCGCGTTTCCGTGCGGGGCTTGACCCCGTTCCCACAGCGTGGCCACCGCCCGCGCCGGAAAGCGCAGCACCGGTTGCCCAGGAGAGCCAAAATTCGACCACACCCGGCGGCCGATGAACACCGACGGCACGAGCAGCAGGCCCCGTCCGTCGAGTCGCACCGTGCCGCTTCGGGTGACGTGCTCCACCGACAGCGTGTCGGCCTCCAGCCCGACGAAGGGATCGAGGTGGTTGAGCAGACCATGAACCCCGTCGGTGGCCATGCGCTGTGCGCCGAGCAGCACTTCCCGCTCCAGCAGAGTGCGCATCCGAGGCCAGTAGGGTGCGATGACCGCGTCGGCGTACGCCCGGATGGCCTCGGCCAGCCGAGCCAGGTGACCCGGCGGGTCGGCATAGAGCGCCGCCAGAGGTGACGACCGGCGTCCGGACAGCACGTCGAGGCTGGCCCGCACCGCTTCGGCAGGGGTGGCGACGAGGGACGCCAACTCGATGTCAAGGGTGGGCTGCGAGGTGGCCGGCGGCGGGCAGACGAAGGTCGGGATGAGCGGCGTCGGCATCCGCACCAGGTCGGCGAAGAGCTGCCACCGCACGCCCGCCAAGCGTGGCTGGACCCGCTCGTACCAGGCCAGATGCTCCGGAAACTGATGCGGTCGCTTGATGATCCGCACGCTCGCCACAGCTTCCCAGAGCGGTGACACCGCGAATCGGGTCATCGCCAGGTCCCGCGCGTTCAGACCGACCAACATCATTGGGAGCCCCCCGGCGGATTCGGCGAGAGTCAAATCTATCGGTTCGAGACGCTGCCGCCGGCACCGTGGCGGCATGACCACCGCCTCGACGACGACCGGACCGAAGGGCCAGGCCAGCCCCTGGCCGCACTCCTTCCGCCTGCTCTATGCCGCCGCCCTCATCGATGGCGTCGGCTTCCACATCGGCCAGTTGGCCGTGCCGGTGTTGGCGGTGTCCCTGCTGTCGGCAAGCCCTGTTGAGGTGGGGCTGCTCGGTGCGCTCAGCACCGCCGCGTTCCTGCTGATCGGTCTGCCAGCCGGAGTCTGGGTCGACCGGCTGCCGCGCCGCGCCGTCCTGGTCACCGCCGACCTCGCCCGGGCGGCGCTTGTCGCATCCGTGCCGGTGGCATGGTGGGCCGGGTGGCTGACCATCGGTCAGCTGTACCTGGTGGTACTGCTGACCGGAGTCGGCACCGTCTTCGCCGACGTCGCCGCGCAGAGCTACCTGCCGGAATTGGTCGGCCGGGGCCGGTTGGTGGCGGCGAACGCGCTGATGATGAGCACCGGTGCGACCATGCAGATCGCAGGTCGAGGACTGGGCGGGATCGTCGTACAGGCGCTCACGGCACCGGTCGCGATCGTGCTGGACGCGGTGACCTTCGTGGTGTCCGGGATGATTCTGGCCCGGACCCGTGCCGAAGCGCCGAGCCGACGTCCGCCGCGGGTGTCAGGGGGCTTCGCTCAGCAGCTCGGCACGGGCGTCCGGCACGTGACCGGCAACCCCCTGCTCCGCCCGCTCGCCCTCTCGACCGCGAGCATCAACCTGACCATGCAACTGTCCACCACCCTGCTGCCGGTGGTGTTCCTACGCGAGCTGGGGCTGGGTGCCGCCACTCTCGGTCTGTTCCTCGGCGTGGGCGGGATCGGTGCCCTGCTCGGCGCGGTCACCGCACGCCCGCTCGCCGAGCGGATAGGTCACGGTCGCGCGCTCTGGCTGCCCGGACTGCTCGCCGCGCCGCTCGGCGGTTTGGTCACGCTTGTCGACTCCGGGCCGATGCTCTGGGTGGCGGCGGTCGGTTGGCTGGCGCTGGCCTGGCGGACGGGGGTAGGCAACGTGATCGGGGTCAGCCTGCGCCAGGGCGTCACCCCGGACGCATTGCTCGGACGGATGAACGCCACCTTCCGGTTTCTGCTCACCGGGGCGCTCACCATCGGCGCAGTAGTCGCCGGGATGCTCGGACAGTTCGTAAGCGTCCACACCGCACTGGTGGTCGGCGCGGTCGCGAACGCGGTGACCTGGGTTCCGGTCTTCTGCTCCCCGCTGCGCACGCTCGACCGGCCGCGCACGCTCGACTGAGTCTCAGTCGCTGTTACTCAGCGGTTACGCCGCGGCGAAGTGCCAGTGCCGAGGCAGGACGACGGTGGCGGCAGAGGGTCACCGTCACGTGGCCCCGACTCTCGAACGGAGAACCACGATGAGGATCAGAAGCGCACTGACAGCACTGGTGGTCGTCCTCGCCGGGCTGGTCGTCGGCGCGGGCAGCAGCAGCGCGGCGGGCACCACGACCGGGTCGCCGTACTGCGGCATCACCTGGGGCAGCGCGGAGAAGTCGGCCGGCGCACTCAGCAGCGCACCGCTTGTCGACGTCCGCACCGGCCGACACGACTGCTACGACCGGGTGGTGTTCGAGTTCGCCGGCCCGGTCGACGGTTACGCGGTCGGGTACGGCGAGACGTGGACCGAGGGCGAGGGGCTGGCGTTGTCGCCTTACACCGCCGGCGGAGCGCTGCTGCGGGTCTCGCTGCGCGCACCGGCGTACGACGACGCCCACCAGGGCACCGTGCCGTACGCGGTCGGTGAGCACGTCGCGAACCTGCTGCGCTACCCGACCCTGCGTGACGTCGTCTTCGGCGGCAGCTTCGAGGGCTACAGCACCTTCGCGGTCGGCGTGCGGGCGCGGTTGCCGTTCCGTGTGCTCGTGCTGGCCGGACCGGGCACCCAGAGCCGGATCGTGCTCGACGTGGCCCACCAGTGGTGATCGGACCTTGACGGGTGCCGGGACGGTTCAGACATGCAGGGTGGGGCGGTAGACGAGTTCCTGGGAGCGACCGTCGAGGGTGCGGCTCTCAACCAGCTCCAGGTCGAAGTCGGCCGCCCCCTGGAAGATCGGCTCTGTTCCGGTCTGACCGGTGACCACCGGGAAGATCGTCACCTGGACGAGGTCGACCAGACCGGCGGCCATCAGCGCCCGGTTCATCGACAGGCTGCCGTGCGATCGCAGGGGCACGTCGGATTCTTCCTTGAGCCGGGCGACGACGTCCACGGCGTCACCGCGTACGACTGTCGCGTCCGGCCAGTCGAGGGAGCCTTCCAGCGTGTTCGACACCACCGTCGCCGGGAGGCTCCTCATCCGGGTGACCCAGGCGTCGCGGACGTCGGACTCCTCGGTGCTCGCGGCCAACATCTGCGCGAACACCCGGTACGTGCGCGCCCCGAAGACCATGCGCTGCTCCTCGTCGTAGACGGCCAGCCGGTGCGCGAGCAGCTCGGGGCCCTGCTTGCCCCAGTAGCCACCCCAGTTGCCGCTGGTGGTGCCGAAGCCGTCGAGGCTGGAGAAGACGTCGACGGTGTAGGTGGCGGTCATGATGTGCTCCGTTCACTGGTGAGTTCGGTACGACGGGTCCGTAGGTAGGCCCGCTCGGTCTCGTTGGTGGCCAGTGCCACGGCCTGGTCGTAGGCGGTTCGGGCCTCGTCGTCGCGGCCGAGCCGGACCAGCAGCTCGGCGCGGGTGGCCGGCAGCCGGTGGTAGCCCGGGAGGTCGAGACCCGCCAACCCGGCGAGCGCCTGCGCCGGTCCGTGCACCTCGGCGACGGCGACCGCACGGTTGAGCGCGACGACCGGGGTCGGCGTGAGCGCGAGGAGCTGGTCGTACAGTGCCAGGACCTGCGGCCAGTCGGTGGCGGCGCCGTCGGTGTGCACCGCGCCGATCGCGGCCTGGATCTGGTACGGGCCGGGCTGGTTGCGCCGCAGGCAACGCCGGACCAGGTCGTGCCCCTCGGTGATGAGTGCCCGGTTCCACAGTGACCGGTCCTGGTCGGGCAGCAGCACCAGCTCGCCGGACGGGTCGAGCCGGGCCGGCCGGCGCGCCTCGGTCAGCAGCAGCAGGGCGAGCAGACCCAGCACCTCGGGCTCGTCGGGCATCAACGCGGCAAGCTCGCGGGCGAGCCGGATCGCCTCGGCGCACAGGTCCGTTCTGATCAGCGGTCCGGCGGTCGACGCGTAGCCCTCGTTGAACATCAGGTAGAGCACGGTGAGCACGTACGGCAGTCGGTCCGGCAGCTCGTGGTCGGCGGGTACCCGGTAGGGAATGCCGGCGTCCCGGATCTTCTTCTTCGCGCGCACGATCCGTTGCGCGACTGTCGACTCCTGGGTCAGGTAGGCCCGGGCGATCTCCGGTACTTCGAGACCGCCGAGCAGGCGAAGCGTGAGGGCGGTCCGCGCGTCCGGGCCGAGCGCCGGGTGGCAGCAGGTGAAGATGAGTCGCAGCTGGTCGTCTTTCACCGGTCCCACCTCTCGGGGCTCGTCCTGGTGGTGCAGCAGCAGAGCCTGGGCGTGCCGGGCCTCGCGGGTCGACTCCCGGCGGAGCCGGTCGACGGCCCGGTTGCGGGCGGTGGTCACGATCCAGGCACCGGGGTTCGGCGGCGGGGTCTGCCACTTCTGCAGCGCCGTGGTGAAGGCGTCCTGGACCGCCTCCTCGGCGAGGTTGATGTCACCGAGGAGGCGGGCCAGGGTGGCGACGCAGCGGCCGTACTCCGCGCGGTAGATGCTCGCCAGGTCCATGTCGGCTGACCGGCTCCCGGTCAGGCCTGGGACAGGTCGTCGAAGGGGCGCACCTCGACCGGGCCGCAGGCCGCCGCGCACTTCTCGGCCCAGGCCAGCGCCTGGTCCAGGTCCGCGCACTTGATCACCCAGAATCCGGCGATGTGCTCCTTCGTCTCGGCGAACGGTCCGTCGCTCATGGTGGTGGCGCCGTTCTCGTTCCGGACGACGGTGGCGCTGTCCGGCGACCGGAGCCCTCCGGCGAAGACCCAGGCGCCTGCGGCCTGCATCTCGTCATTGATCCGATCGGTTTCCCGGAACATTGTCTGCATCTCCTCGTCGGACGGGTCCGGCGCGCCCTCGACGAAATGCACAGACAGCAGGTACTGCTTCATGACGATCCTCCGACAGTTCGATTGTGGGATGGCGACAGGTCAGGCGGCCAGGCGGCGCGCGACAGCAGGGATCACGATCGCGGCCGCGACCAGGTGGGTGAGCATCAGCAGCACCTTGGTGGCCGCCCCGGCGTCGACGATGACGTCCGGCACCAGCGACAGCGCCGTGAGCACGACCGTCGTGCGGACGAACACACGCCGCGGATGCCGGGCGAATCGGGACAGCAACGCGGCGATGACCACGCCGACCAGCGAGAAGGCGGCGGTCAACATGCCGAACCCCGCCACCGGAATCGGCCCGTCGGCCACGTCGAGGCTGACTCCTGCCGCATGGCCGACGGCGGCGACGGTCATGGTGGCGGCGCTCGCGGCAACCGTGGCGACGAGTCCGGTACGGATCAGCGCGCCGACGGTCGACGTGGTGGCGGGGGTGGTGGTCGTGGTGGCGGTCATCGTGCCCTCCGGTAGGTGCGTGGCCCGTCGCGGTGCCGGGCTCTCACCAGGGCTACGAATGGAACCGGTCCCAATCGACAGGCACGCCCATATTTCCTTTGAGACTTTTCGACTCCGGCCTGGGACGAGGGGGTCCCGGGGGATGGCGGATTGAGCCCGACCACGATTCTCGCAGCTCGGCTGGCCGGCATCCGACGCCACGCTGGGCGTCCTGGCGGCAGGCTGGCTCTGCGGGCCGAGACGGTGGCCACCGCGCCGTGGCCGCCCGCCGGTAACGCGGTCGGCAGTATCGCTCCCGCGACCGTCAGCTGGCCCGGTAGCTGAGGAAGAGGCCCTCGGCCCAACTGTGGAAGTTGTTGAGCTCGTACCCCGGACCACTGCAGTCGGCCGTCCGGTAGCCGGGGACGCTGTGGAAGCCGCCGCTCCAGGGAAGCGCCCAGGTCGCCTCGGGCGGGAGCGGACGGCAGACGCCGTCGGGCGTGGCCTGCCTGCCGACCACTTCGGTTGGGTAGCTCGAGTAGAAGACCAGGCCCTTGTCGGGGCTCTGGAACGGCTCGCCAGCAGCCGCGGGCGACGCCGGCAGCGTCACGGTCAGCGTGGTGATCAGTACGGCGGCGAGACCTGCGGCGACTGTGCGCATGAGTGTCCTTCCGGGACGACGGTCACCGACGGGACCGAAGCTCGGCACGGCCCCATCGAATCGACTGACATCGATACTCTGCCCGGAAGTTTTCTGTGTCAAGTAAACGACCTCACCGGCGAAGGGCGATCGGCAGCCACTGCGGCTGCCCGCCATGTGCTGTGGGCGGTATACCTCAGAGGTATGAATATGACTCTGAGGTAAAACGCTCACTACCGCATCCGCCCTCACCCAGGGGACCGAGGGT
>NZ_JBEXHQ010000072.1:0-26566 GCF_040607915.1 Micromonospora sp. NPDC005215
CACTGGCTTTACAAGCACCCTGTTGAGTTCTCAAAGAACAACCACACACCGACCAGAAGCCCCACCTCAGTGGAACCCCAACCGGGGCTTTTCGTACCGCGTGCCCGCCGCTCTCGCGCTGGGCACTTTTACTACGTTACCTCACCGTCTTGGCTGTGTCAAACCGTGTGTCCCGGTCTGTCATGCTTCGTACGGATAGGCACCGCCGCACTCACCCAGCAGCGAACCGCTGTGTCAGGTCGTCGGATTTGGCAGGCCGGCCGCTGCGGTCTCCCACAGTCGCGCCCGGTGCCCTGCCCGGTCGTGAACCTTACCCGGTCGGTTCCGCTGCACCAAATCCGCCTCGCGGCCGATCCGGCGAGCCCCGCCCGGACCGTGTCTCGCAGGAGTGAACCCCTACCTGACCCGGCTGCCAGTTTGCTTCGGCGCCTCAGGACTTCCGTCCCGTTTGCCCCGTTCCGCGCTGGCAGAGAGAAAGTTACGCGTCTGCGGGTTTGATCGTCAAATCCACAGGTAGCGGCGCCCGTCACACTTGCGTCGCCGACCGATTGCCCGGTTCCGACGGACGCCTGCTCGGCCCTGGACTCGGCGCTGCCACCAGGGCGAGCGGTTCAGGACGCCTGCTGCCGACGGGCGGCGAGCCAGGCCCGGATGCCGAGGACACCGACTGTCGTCCCGATGGCCAGAGACGCCGCGATCAGCAGCGCGTGCACCCACAGAAAGCTGGTGGCGGGGCCGTCGGCGACGGTGCCGGACGTCCAGGACCGCGGGTCCTGCCAGATGGCGACCGCGAACCTCGGCCAGATCACCCAGGTCCAGACCCCGACCCCGACCAGGAAGACAGCCCACCCTCGCGACACCACCATGGCAGCCGAGTATGCCAGCGCACCTGGTCACCCGGCCGATCGCGGACACCCACCCGCCACCACCGCCGGCACGGAGGCGGACACCCACCCGCCACCACGGCCACGGCCACGGCCACGGCCACGGCCACGGCCACGGCCACGGCCACGGTGGAACACGTGACGGGGTCAGCCTCATCGATCCGTTTTTGACACCAGCGCGGTGGGCACTTCGAAACAGGAGAGCTGAGGACCGTCCCCCGGAGGTGCCTGATGCAACCCTCGATCTTCAATCCCTGGGCCTGGCGCGACCCGTCCGCCCTGGCTGGCGGATACACCGAGACCACCCCGTCGGTCACCCCGTCGGAAGGCCAGGACGGTAGCCACGACGGTCCGGACGCTCCCGGCCCCGGCACGCCGGTGGACCTGGTGGGCAACCAGGTGCAGGCGAGTGACGGGCGTATCGGCACCATCGACGAGGCGAGCAACGAGGCGGATGCCGGGTACCTGGTGGTGGACACCGGCCCCTGGATCTTCGGTCAGAAGGTGCTGCTGCCCGCCGGCACGGTGGAGCGGGTGGATCACCAGGAACGCGTCGTGCACGTCGACCGGGCCAAGCAGCAGATCAAGGACGCTCCGCCGTTCGATGCGGATCCGGCCGACCCGGAGTACCGGGAACGCGTCGGCAGCTACTACGGCGACGGTCACCTTCCTCCGCCCGGCGCCGTCCCGCGGGTAATGTGAGGCAGTGGTTCGGACGGGCAATTGCGCAGCGGAGACGGTCGACGTGGTCGACGGCCTCCGGCTCGGCGCAGAGCTCAGGGTCCCCACCAGCTCCGGCGATGGCCGTGAGCAACTCCTGAACGTTCTCCGTGCCGGTGGTCTGCGGTTCCGCGCCGGCGCGCGATGGCGGACGGCTCGCTGAGCCGATCCCGCTGACCGAGAGGGCTGACCTGCCCCGCTCGGCGCGCGCCCACGCGTGACCCACCTTCGGATACGAGAGGCATCAACATGTCCGTCGCACGAATGCTCACCGGCGACCGGCCGACCGGCCGCCTGCACCTCGGCCACTACGTCGGCAGCATCGCCAACCGGGTGCGGCTGCACCGGCGCTACGAGAGCTTCTTCATCATCGCCGACCTGCACATGCTCACCACGCGCAACCGCCGTGAGGACATCGACCAGGTCGCCGGCAACGCCCGGGAGATGGTCACCGACATCCTCGCCGCCGGCGTCGACCCGGAGCGGGCCACGTTCTACCTCCAGTCGGCCATTCCGGAGGTCGGCGACCTCAACACCCTCCTACAGAACCTGGTGACCGTCCCCCGGCTGGAACGGGTGCCGTCGCTCAAGGACATGGCCCGCGATGCCGGCAAGGAGGAGATGCCGTACGGACTGCTGGGTTATCCGGTGCTCCAGGCCGCGGACATCCTCTGCGTGAAGGGCGAGGTGGTCCCGGTCGGTCGGGACAACGCCGCGCACGTCGAGGTGACCCGGGAGATCGCGCGGCGGTTCAACCATCTGTACGGCCCGGTCTTCCCGGTGCCCGAGCTGATCGCGGCGGACACGCCGAGCCTGGTGGGCACCGACGGGGCGGCCAAGATGAGCAAGAGCCGAGGGAACACCATCGCTCTCTCCGATGATGCGGCGACGGTGCGTCGCAAGGTGCTCGGCATGTACACCGATCCGAACCGGGTACGGGCCGACGTGCCGGGGACTGTGGAAGGCAACCCGGTGTTCGCGTACCACGAGGTTTTCAATCCGGACCGCGACGAGGTGGCCGACCTGGCCCGGCGTTACCGGGCCGGGCGGGTCGGTGACGTGGAGGTCAAGCAACGACTGGTCGTCGCGCTGGAGGGGTTCCTGGCGCCGATCCGGGAGCGCCGGGCCGAGATCGAAGCGGACCGGGGGTTGGTGGACCGGCTGATCGTCGAGGGCACGGAGCGGACCCGCCAGGAGGTACGCCAGACCTTGATCGAGGTACGCCGGGCGATGGGGCTGACCGGCGCGTACCAGCAGGTGCGGCGGCGGGCGGAGCGGAGCCGGCGGCGGACCGACGCCTCGGCCTGAGGCCGGGCAGCCGGTCGGTTCTTCCCGCTCTCCCCGGCGGCACCCGGCGGGGAGAGCGGATGAATCGCCGACCAATCTGGCGCAGAATGCGTGGATGAAGGGGATTTTCGGCGTTCGTCCGGTGCCGGCTGCGCAGACGCACCGAACCACGATGTTCGAGATCTTCTTCGATCTGGTCTTCGTCTTCGCGCTCACCCGGGTCATCACGTTCATGGCCGCCTCGCCGAGCGCGCTCACCCTGGCCCAGGGGCTGCTCCTCCTCCTGCTGCTGCTCTACTCCTGGGGGCCGTACACCTGGTTGGGAAACCTGGTCCGCGCGGACGTCGGCCTGGTCCGCGGAGCGACCCTTGTCGCGATGGCGGCGATCTTCGTGGCCGCGCTGGTGCTGCCGGACGCCTGGCGGCAGGAACCGGAGGTCCTCGACCCGCCACTGACCCTCGCCCTGGCCTACGTGGTCGTCCGGGCGGTGCAGCTCGTGATCCTGTTCTGGGTGAGCGCGACGAACCCGCCACTGCGCTCGACGCTGCGTTTCTTCAGCGTGCCGGTGGTGCTGGCGTGGCTTCCGCTGCTCGGTGGCGCACTGCTCGGCGGCACGGCCCAGACGGTGCTCTGGACGGCCGCGTTGCTTGTGGACATCGGGGGCGCGCGGGTCGCGTCCGCCTTCCGGCCTTGGCAACTGCACAGCCTGGACCACTTCACCGAGCGGTACGGCCTGGTGCTCATCATCGCGCTGGGCGAATCGTTGATCTCGGCCGGCGCGGGGCCACGGACGATGGCGCCGGCCGGTGCGGCGATGGCGGCCGCACTGCTCGGCCTCACCAGCACGGTCTGCCTGTGGTGGCTGTACTTCGACCGGCTGGCGCCCGCCGCACGGGCGGCGGTCGGCAACGTGCCGGGTGAGCGCCGGGCCGGTGTGGCAGGCGACGCGTACGGCCTCGGGCACTCTCCGTTGATCATCGGGGCCATCTACGTGGCGCTCGGCATCGAGGAGGTGATCGATCGGCTCAGCGGAGAGGCGCCCCCTGCTGGCCCGCTGGGCTGGGTAGCCGCCACCGCCCTGTACGGGGGCGCAGCCCTCTACCTGATCAGCAGGCTGGCCTTCCGCCGACTGACAGTTCGTGCCGTGGACGCGACACAGGTCGTCGCCGCGCTGCTGCCGGTCGCGCTGCTGCCGGTCGGTCGATCTCTGGCCCCGTTGGCGGCGCTCGCCCTGCTGGCCGTCCTCCTGATCGGGGTGACCTGGTTCGCGCGGCGGGTAGACCGACGTGAGTCGGCGTCGTGAACTCCCGGCCGGAAAAACCTGACCTGCCGTGTCGATATCCCCGGGCCTCGACCGTCGTCATGCTGTACGGCAATCGGGCCGCACCGGGAGGAGCCGAAACGTGAAGTACATGCTGCTGTTCATGAGCCCCGCGAACGACGAGGAAGCCGGCAACGGGTGCACCTTCGAGGACTGGATCCGCTACGACCAGGCGATGAAGGATGCCGGGATCTGGGTCTCCGGGCATCCGTTGCAGGACCTGACCACCTGTACGACGGTGCAGGTCGGTCCGGACGGCGACCGCACGATCACCGACGGGCCGTTCGCCGAGACCCGCGAGGTGCTCGGCGGGTACGACATCATCGACGTGCCGGATCTCGACGTCGCGTTGGAGTGGGCGGCGCGCAGCCCCGGCGCCACCGGCAACGGGTCGGTGCAGGTGCGTCCGGTCGCCGAGATCGAGGTCGAGGTCTGACCGTGGCGAGCGGAGAGGCGGCAGTCGGGTCGGTGGAGGCGGTGTTCCGGGAGGAACACGGCCGGCTGCTCGCCTCGCTCGTGCACCGTTTCGGCGACCTCGACCTGGCCGAGGAGGTCGCCTCCGAGGCGATCGAGGCGGCACTCGTGCACTGGCCGACCGACGGCGTCCCGAGCCGGCCCGGCGCCTGGTTGCTGACCACGGCCCGCCGCCGAGCCGTCGACCGGTTACGCCGTGACCGGGTGCTGGCGACGCGGCTCGCCGTCCTCCGGGCGGAGGCCGAGCGGGCCGATCCCGCCCCACCCGCCGACACCGACCGGGACCTGCCGGACGACCGACTGGCACTCTTCTTCACCTGCGCACACCCGGCCCTGGCCGGGCCGGACCGTGCGGCGCTCACCCTGCGGTTCCTCGCCGGCCTGACCACGGCCGAGGTCGCGCGGGCATTCCTGGTGCCGCCCGCGACAATGGCTCAGCGACTCGTCCGGGCCAAGCGGAAGATCCGCGACGCCCGCATCCCGTTCCGGGTGCCGGGCGTCGACGAGCTGCCCGATCGGCTTCCCACGGTGCTCCAGGCCATCTACTCGGTCTTCACCGAGGGGTACGCCGCCAGTTCCGGCCCCGCTCTCCAGCGAACCGACCTCGCCGAGGAGGCCATCCGGCTGGCCCGGATCCTGCGCCGGCTGCTGCCCGCCGAACGGGAGGTCGCCGGTCTGCTCGGGTTGCTGCTGCTTGTGCATGCTCGGCGGGCCGCTCGCACCGGGCGGGACGGCGCGGTGGTCCTCCTCGACGACCAGGACCGCGGCCGGTGGGACCACTCGATGATCGACGAGGGACGGGCGCTGGTGGTCGTCGCGCTGACCGGCCCGGCACCCGGGCCGTACGGGGTGCAGGCCGCCATCGCCGCGCTGCACGACGAGGCCGCCGACGTGACAAGCACCGACTGGCCCCAGGTGGTGGCGCTCTACGACGTGCTGCTCGGCATGGTCGCCCACCGGTAGTGGCCCTGAACCGGGCCGCCGCCGTGGCCATGCGCGACGGGCCGGACGCCGGGCTCGCCCTGCTTGACGAGTTGGCCGACGATCCGCGGCTGCGTGGCTACCACCTCTATCCAGCCACCCGGGCGGACCTGCTGCGCCGACTCGGTCGCAACGACGAGGCCGCCGCGGCGTACCGCAGCGCGTTGGCGCTGGTCGGGACCGAGCCGGAACGGGCCCACCTGCTGCGCCGGCTGGCGTCCGTCACCGAAGACTGAACGGATGTGCCGCTGTACCCTTCCCCGATGACTCTGCCTCTGCCAACCGGTGAGTTCGCGGCGTACCTGTTCGACTGCGACGGCACCATCGTCGACTCGATGCCGCTGCACTACCTGGCCTGGCAGCGGGCCCTGCACGAGTGGGGTTGCGAGTTCCCGGAGGACCTCTTCTACGCGTGGGGTGGACGGCCGACCGCCGACATCATCGTCGCCCTGAACGAGCAGCAGGGTCTGGCCATGCCGGTGGCGACCGTCGTGGAGCGCCGGGAGAGCTACTACGAGGAGCTGCTGCCGCAGCTCGCCGCCGTACCCGAGGTGGTGGCGCACATCCACGACGCCCACCGGCGGGTCCCGTTCGCCGTCGTCTCCGGCAGCACCCGCGCCTCGGTCACCGCCTCTCTCGACGCGCTCGGCCTGCTGGACCGGTTCGACGTGCTGGTCTGCGCCGAGGACTACACCCGGGCCAAACCCGACCCGGAGGCGTTCCTGCTCGCGGCGGAGCACCTCGGCGTACCCCCGGGGTCGTGCCTGGTCTTCGAGGACACCGACCTGGGCATCCAGGCCGCGACGGCGGCCGGGATGGCATCGGTACGCGTGCCGCAACAGCGCACGCCGCGTTGAGGTCTCAGGCCACCGTCAGCAGCAGCTTGCCCGGGTAGGAGGTTTCCAGGCGCTGGTGCGCCTCCCGCACCTTGCCCAGCGGGTACGTCTGCGCGACGTGCACCACGAACGGACCGGCCTCGATGAGTTCGTTGAGGCGTTGCAACTGTCGGGGGCTCGCCTCGCCGTCGTACGCCCGGACCACCACACCCGGCCGTTCCTGCGGCTCCGGCCGCACCCCGTGGGCGAACGCGACCACACCGCCGTCGGTCAGCGCCTCGGTGAGCCGGTCCAGCGTCCCGCCGCCGGCCATCGCCAGGATGGCGTTCACCCCGGCCGGTGCCGCGTCCCGAATCCGGGCCAGCACCTCGGTCATGTCGCCGTGGCCGTCGAGGGACACGTCGGCGCCGAGTCGGGTCACCAGCGCGACGCCGTCCGCCCCGGACGCCACGGCGATCACGTTCAGGCCCTGCCGCTTGGCCAACTGCACGGCCAGGTGGCCCTGACCGCCGCTCGCACCGAAGATCAACAACCAGGCGCCGGCCGACAGGCTGACGGTGTCGAGCCCGGCGAGCGCGGTCAGCGCGTCGGTGGGCATGGCCCCGGCGTGCTCGGCCGGTACGCCGTCGGGCACCTTCGCCGCGTACTCCGCCTTGACCGCCGCGTACTCGGCGTAGAAGCCGCCCTTCGGGCGGGTGGTGGCGGAGACGTAGACCAGGTCGCCGATCCCGACGTTGGACACCTGGCTGCCGGCGGCGATGACGGTGCCGGCGCCGTCCGAGCCGGGCACGATCGGGAGGGCGGAGCCCTCCGGCACCAGCACACCCTGCCGCTCGTACACGTCCCACACCCCCACGCCGGCGCTCCAGACCTTGATCAGCACCTAGTCGTCGGCGATCTGCGGGATCGGCAGCTTCCGTAGGGTGATCACCTCCGGCCCACCGAACTCGTCAAGGGCCGCGGCCTGCATCCGCTCTGGCACATCCCCGTCAACCATGTGGATTCCCCCTCTGCGCCAGCGTCACCGTCGCAGCATGCCGGCTCGGGGACAGGCGTGGTCCGGAGCTGAGTGCCGTTCACCCACAAGGGCGACCGCCAGTGCCGGGTGCGTCCCGAGGGGGCCCAACCGGGTCCGGCCCGGGGATGGCCGCCTAGCCGGAGCCGCTGGCCGTCGACACCGCCCTCGGCTGAGCGATCAGGAGGTCTGCGGCTCCTGACCACGCAGCGCCTGCGCGACGGCGTCGCGTACGCGGGCGTCCTCGCGCACCTTGCGCCGCGTCCGGTTGCGGCGCCGGTACAGGTACGCCCCGACAGCCACGGCGACCAGTACGACGAGCACCAGCACCACCATCCACGGCAGCGCCCAGCCGTGCGCGGTGACTTGGACCGGCTTGAGCGAGGTGGTGGAGCCGGAGGCGTCGGTGAGCAGCGGGGTGAGGGTCACTGTCGCGGCCAGCGAGACGGCGGGGGCGACCCCGGCGATGGGCACTGTCACGTCCCAGCTCTCACCCGGGAGCAGCTCCGGCGGCGCGGCGATGTCCTTCGCCCGGACCCGCAGCACGCCGAACGGCCCCGAGACCGATACGGCCTGCTGCCCGGAGAGCGCGGCGTTGCCGACGTTGTGAATCGTGTAGGTGATGGTGGCGTCACCCTTGCTGAACGGGTTGGCCGAGCCGGCGTACGTCACGTGCGGGTCCTCGATCGCGAGGTTCGGCTTCAGCTCGCCGCCGACCCGCAGCTTGATCCGGATGCCGAGGCGCCGGTCGACGTTGATGCCTTCGGCCTGGTCGGCCTGAGTGAGCGCGGTGAGGATCCCGCCAACGTAGTCACCGGGCGTGGCGTTGTCCGGGATGCTGACAGTGAAGGGAACCTGCGCGGTCTTCCCGGGCTGGATCACGACACTGCCGGCCTTCGGCTTCGCCCAGGCGCCGATCGCGACGGACTTGGCGTCCTTGGTGAGCAGGTCGAGCTGGCCCGCGTCGGTAGTGAAGCCGTCGGCGGCGTACACGGACAGGGTCAGCGGCGCCGGGCCGCGGTTGGCCACCACCATGGCGTCCTCGACGGCGCCGCCGGGGTTGACGTTGTAGCTGTAGCTGGACCGGGCCTCGCCGTAGCCGTTGGAGGCCGTGCGGACCGTCCAGGCGACGTTGCCGTCCGCCGCCAGGGCGGGGCCGGCGCCGACGCCGACGGTCGCGACGGCGGCGAGCAGGGACAGCGCGGTGGTACGAACGAGCTTCTTCCAGCGTGTTACGGACGGGTACATTTCGGATCCTTGAGGTGATCTTGGAAGGATTGCAAATGGGTGGCGGGGTAGGCACCCGAAGGTGCCTACCCCGCCCGATGGAACAGTTGGGTCAGCTGCTCAGCGCGGTGATCGTGAGCGTGGTGCGGTAGCTACCCTTCGCGATGCTGTCCGGGATCTTCAGATCCAGGTCGGCACCGAGCCGGGCTCCGCCCCGCGCGTGACCCTGCGCGGCCGCGGCGAGTGCGCTGGAGACCGAGAGGCCCTTGCCCTGGTCGTCGAAGGACGACAGGACCGGAGCACCAGCCTCGGCGCCCGCGCCGCCGTCGAGCACGTACGGGTTCCAGCCCAGGTAGGAGCCGGAGAACTTCTTGTCGGCGTCCTGGAAGTCGCCGACGTTGGCCGAGATCGACCACGGGGCGAGCGAACGGCGGCTGTCCGACACGAGGATCGGGTTGATCTTGCCGGCCGCTCCGAAGAAGGTGCCGTCGCGCTCCTGGGCGGTACCCAGGTCGACAAGGCCGTTGTAGCCGTCGATCGTCCAGCCGAACTCGCCCGGAGCCGGGTTCGGCACGTTGACCTGGATGGCCTGACCGTCACCGTGGTACGGGTGCACAGTGACCTTGTCGGTGACCGAGCCGATCGGCTGACCGTCCGGGGTGTTGACGCAGGAGAGGCCCTTCTCGACGGCCGCGTTCGGCGCCGCGCAGGTGCCACTGCGGACGTTGGCCAGGACCAGCTTGTCGCCGCGCACCTGCACCTTGACGTAGCTGCGGACGTGCTCCTGGTTCTGCGTCGAGTTGTACCAGTACTTGCCCGGGTCCAGCGGGTCCGGGCCGTTGCCGCGGATGCCGGTGCCGGTGCTGTCCGGCTGCTTGATGTCGTAGTACTTCGAGCCGGAGGCCGAGTTCGCCGTCACGTAGATGACGCCGCCCGGACCGGGGAACACGTCGGCAGCGCCGGGCTGCTCGGCCGGGTTCTCCTTCTGGCCGTTCTTGATCGAGTAGCTACGGGAGTAGCTGTGGTCGTGACCCTGGAGCACCATGTCGACGCCGAGGTTGGAGAACGCCGTGGTGAAGTCCTCCCGCCGCTGCTTGTTGTCGGTGTCGGTCGCGTGGCTGGCCGGCGAGTAGATGGAGTGGTGGTAGACCAGCACCTTCCACTTGGCCTCGGAGCCGTGCTTGTTGATCACGTCGGTGACGTACGCGACGTGCGCCGCGTCGCCGCCGGCGGAGCCGTCGGCCGGGTTGGCGTAGCTGTTGCTGTTCAGGTCGATGAACAGCACATCCTTGTGGATGAACCAGTAGTCGCCGCCGGACCGGGTCGCCTGGTCGCCGTTGTAGTACTGGGCCGACCGGTCGGTGTTCGGGGTGAAGTGGTGCTGCTCGTAGGACTTGCCGCCGACGTCGTGGTTACCGATGGTGGCCACGAGCGGGTACTGACGCAACGTGTCGGGGGCCAGGAACGAGGTCCACTGACCCTCGTCGTTGGCGCTCTCCACGTGGTCACCGGCGGAGACCAGCAGCTCGGCGTTCGGGTTGGCCCCGGTGGCGACCTTCAGGGTCTCCTCCCAGCCGGCCTGGTCCTTCAGCCGGTCACCGGAAGAGCCGATCTGCGGGTCACCGAAGAACAGGAAGTCGTAGTCGCCCTCGAAGTCCTGGGTCTTGAAGGCGTACGCCGGGGACCAGCTGCCCTCGGCGCCGACCCGGTACGAGTACGCGGTGTTCTCACGCAGGTTGCCGATCGTGGCGTGCCGGTTGAAACCGGTGGTGGAGGTGTTCGCCGCGCCAACGGCGTCGAAGCTGACGGCGCTGGCCGGAAACTCGCCGTTGACGATCTCGGCGGTCGGGGCGAGCTGGATCTTCTGCGCGGTGTCCGCGGAGGAGTACCAGCTCACGATCCGCTGGGTCTCGTTGGCGCCGACGCCGAGGATCACGCCGGTGATCGTGGTGGACTCGGCCGCGCTGGCAGTGGCCGTCAGGCCACTACCGAGGGCCGCGCCCATTCCCAGGAAGCCGGCTGCGACCCCGGCGACCACGCGCCGCCGCACAAGCCCGGGGGCCCGTGTCGAGGTGCTCAATGTCATCGACATTGTTCCCTTTTCAAATAGAGAAATGGATGGTGACTTCACCCGACGCCGGGGAAGCAAATCCACGCTTTCGCCGCCTGATGAACCGACCATGAACGTGATCTTGCGAAAGCCTGCACTTCGCGAACTACTTAGCCTTACTCAGGACCCGGAAACGCGCTGGACAAACCAGATGAGCCCCATGATGGACACGGCTGCGGAAACAACGCCGGTCACCCAGATGCCGGCTTTCGGCGCACGCCGGCGCAGGACGAGCAGGAGCGGGAAGACCACGGCGATAATCGTCAACTGAACGACCTCGATGCCGATGTTGAACACCAACAGCGACCACAGCAGGGTCCACGACCAGGCCTCGTCGATGCCCAACGCGCCAGCGAAGCCCAGGCCGTGCACAAGGCCGAAGCAGAACACCACCCCGAGCCGGATCCAGCCGGCCCGGTCCAGGCTGAAGTGGCCGTGCCCCGCCGTCTCCAGGTCGGTCGCGTGCGCGCCGCGTCGCCAGATACCCCACAGGTGCCAACCGGCGACGACGGCGATCGACAACGCGATGACCGGCTCCACGATCGCCCCCGGCACCTCGACCAGACCGAGGGCCGCGAGCATGAACGTCATCGAGTGCGCCAGGGTGAAGCTGGTTGCCGCGAGCACGATCTCCCGCAGCCGCCGCGAGCCGGCGATGAGCGCCAGCAGGAACAGGATGTGGTCGATCCCGGACAGCAGATGTTCGGCACCCAGCAGGAAGAACTCCCCGAACCGCTCGTACCATGCCTGCCCGGTCGAGAAGGTGGGGTTGGCACTGTCCAGCGCCGCACTGCCCGAACGGCCGTCGATCTCGTAGGTGACGATCGTCTTGGTGCCCTTGACGTAGCCCTCGTCGTCCGGGAACAGCGCGCTGCGCACCTCGTGCTCGTCGACCCGCTCGGGGCAGGTCCAGTCGAGCAGCAGGTTCGCGTACGGGACGCCCTCACGCTCGCCGATCGTCGCGTCGCCCACCTGGGTCGGCCGACAGGCCGCGTCCCGCCCGGTCATCGAGAACCGGTCGGAGACATACCTGAGGACCGTCGACGAGTGGCTCTTCAGTGCCGCGGCCTGGGCGTCGCCGTCGCCCGCGTCGAATGCGGCAGTGCCCGCCTGGAAGAGCGGGTCATCGTCGACCGAATCCGCTGCGGACACGACGAGAAGGTCGTATTCGAGGTCCATCGCCGTACGGATGTGACCCTCGTCTCCGGCCGTTATTTTCGCGTACACAGTCGACGAAAAGCCGTGGGCGGACGCCGTTCCGGCGCCCAAAAATGGGAGCACCACTGCGGCAATCCCGACAGCGGTGACGATAACGGTACGGCGGACGCGCCCCAACATGTGACTCCCTCAGTCGGCCAGTGCACGTTGCATGGCGCTGGTGAACACCAGCCCGCGCGCCGACGAACCGCCGGAGAACAAAGGCCCCGAACGACCGCCCGCAGATAAACGGCGCAGGAAATTGAGATAGGAATACGAGACTGCCGCCACCACTCGAAAGGACGACCACCTTGCGCCCCCCGCTTCGGGCCGTTGCCATGCTGGCCGCGACCGCCGCGCTGGTCACCGCTTGCAACTCCGGCGACGACTGGTCACAGCCGCACCCCGCACCCAGCGCCGTGGGGACCCTCGGCCCCGGATTCGTCGATCCCGCCACCACCCCCGCTCCGGAGGCGACGATCACGCCGCGACCCGGCTCGTGGGCCGGGGTCCACCCCCCGAAGGACTACCGGGTCGTCCTGCTCACCGCCGGTGCTGACGACCCGACCAAGGCGCTCGTGACGGCCGTACGGGAGTGGGCCGACGACGAGCACGCGGATCTCCGGACGATCGTCGTCGACAACGCCCACGATGCCGTTCCCAGCATCACCAAGGCCATGGAGATGAACCCGGATCTCATCGTCAGCGCCGGGGGTGACCTCATCGACCCCCTCGCCCTGGTCACCCCGAACCACCTGGACGAGAAGTTCCTCGTGGTGGGCGCCGAACTAGCCGAGCCCACCCACAACGTCACAGCGGTCGACTGGGAAGGCGCGTCGTTCCGCGGGGAGGGGCTCGGCATGTCCTCCACGTACGACCCGAACTCGTTCACCGCCGAGCGCTGCGCGGCAGCCATCCGGGCGGGTGTGGCGGCGGTCCTCAACAACCTGACCGGGATCGTGATCTGGCTCTGACGGCGGGGATCGGGGCGTCCGCCTCAGGGGCGGCAGGGCCCGGTGCGGGGGTCGTGCGACCTCCGCACCGGGCCCTGTTGGTCATGGGGTCGAGCAGGTGGGCGTCATCCCCGCACCGGTGCCGGTGCCCTGGTAGCCGAATTCGGTCGACTGCCCAGCGGCGACGGAGCCGTTGTAGGCGACGTTTGTGAACCGGACCGTGCCGGTGTCGCCGCTGCGGTTGGCGCTCCAGATGCCGGTGATGCTGGCACCCGACGGCAGCGTCATGGTGACGGTCCAGCCGTTGACCGGTGTGGCGCCGGCGGTCACCCGCACCGTGGCGACGAATCCGCCGGCCCACTGGTTGATCGATACCGTCGCCGCACAGCCACCATTCGTCGGAGGCGGGGTCGTCGGAGGCGGCGTGGTCGGGGGCGGGGTCGTCGGAGGCGGGGTCGTCGGAGGCGGGGTCGTCGGAGGCGGGGTCGTCGGAGGCGGCGTGGTCGGGCCGTCGGTCAGGACCGGGGTCGGCCAGTCCCGCCAGTCGGCCAACCGGCCGAGCGCCTTGCTGGAAATCCGGATCACACCCGGTTCGTTGCCCGTCTTCAACAGGAATTTCCGGATGTTGTTCTGTAGCGGGGTACGCCACTCGGGGCGGTTCGCGCAGTGGCTGCCGTCCTGCACGTCGGACCAGTAGGTGATGTTGTCGCCGGCACCGAGTGCCCGGTAGACCTCCGCGCCGCCCAGGGCCGCCACGCTCGCCGACCGGGGGCCAAGGTTGGCGATGTGCGGGTTGTCCATGATGAACAACCCGCGCGGCGCCACCATGGCGACCATCTCGTGGGTGTCGACCGGGAGTCGGTTGGGGTTGCTGGTGAAAGAGCCGAACGCGTCACCCAACCACGGCTGCTCACCGTAGGCGCTACTGAGACTCTGGGCGCCCTCCCCGGGTATGCCGCGGAAGATGGGCACGCCCGCGCTGCCCGACTCGATCGGCATGGTCAGGGCGATGCGCTGGTCGAACGCACCGATCGCGAAGGCTCCCTTGCCGTAACGCGAGCAGCCGGTGACACCCATCGCGTCGGGCTTGAGGATCCCGTTGCCGGACTGCTCGATCACGTCGATGATCCGGCTCACGCCCCAACTCCAGGCGGCGAGCAGGCCGGTGCTGCTCGACGAGCCATAGATGCTGTAGAACGCGCCCTGTTTGTTGTTCCGGGGTGTGCCCTCGCGGCCGACGGCCAGCGGGTCGTAGCTGATGACGGCAGCACCGGCGGCCTTGATGGTGGCCGTGTCCGCACCGAACCCACCCACCACCACGACGGCCGGGAACGGGCCGGTGCCGCTCGGCAGCTCGACCCGCGCCGAGAAGCTGGAACTCCGGCCGTTGTGCGACACGTTCACATTGATCGTGGTGTTCGAGACCGTCCCCGTGACGGTGGCCGGCTTGGCCGGTTTCTCGCCGAAGACGAACTTCTCCGCCAACTCCTTGATCTCCGCCCGGCGACAGCGCCAGTCGGACCTGGCGGTGATGGTTGCGCCGTTCAGCCTCTTGAACGGATCGGGAAGCTTGGCGTTGGTGGGCAGCGAACCCAGGTCAGGCAGGCCGGAGACGGCGCAGTCGGCGCCCTCGTCCTCCACCGGCGCGGCGGCCAGGACGCCGGGGGCGGCCTGCGCGACTGTCGTTCTTGCTACTACGGATGCGGATCCGGCGACGGTGAGCGCTGCTACGGCCAGCGCGACGACAGTGGACCGGATCCCTGAACGGCCCGAGTGGATGGTCACCAGGGTTCTCCTTCCGAGGGTGGTGGTGGGAAGGAACGAAGCGCGATCGATGATCACGAATGCCAGCCACGTCAAGTCTGCGCAAAGCCATCGCTACACGTCAATGACTTTCCGAAACTTTCGGCAGCTCATAGAGGGTTCGACCGCCAATCAACACGACGCGGCTCTGCACGACCGTGGCCGCCGGGGGTTCGGACGCACACCAGCTCCGCAGCAGCAGCACCCGAATTTCGGAAACTTTTCGAAGTCGCTGCAGGACCACCGGCCCGGCTCAGAACGGGACCACAGGGCACCGAATTGCAGGCCGACTTCCAGGTCTGGGACCTCACCCACCCCGACGGGCTCGGCGGCTCGGCGACGGTCGAGTGGGCGCCCCTGTCACCGGGCTACCACGCGGTCATGGTCTATGCCATCGACCGGGTGCGGGGCGGGAACCTCCGCACCGGACTCGGCGGACTTTCGAGGACGGCAGGGGGTCACCAGGACTCGACCCGACGTGCGATCCTGTGCCGGCTGATCATGGCCGGAACCCGTAGTGGAGGCAGGGTTTGCGTACCGCTTCGCGTATCCACCGTCGAGTCGCGGCGCTGGGCGTCGCCGTTGCCCTCGCGTGCGGCTCGGCGGTGGGGCTCACCGCCTCCACTGCCACCGCGGCGGATGTCGCCCCGACCGACCTCAGCAACTCCGGCAGGCCCTGTGCCGCCGCCGCCCCGGGGCCGTACCTGAATCCGTCGAGTCTCGGTACCCCCTCGGGCGCCGTGCTGAAGGGCACCTTCAACCGCACCGGCCAGGGCGGACTGCAGGCAGACTTCCAGGTGTGGGATGTCGCCGACCCGGAGCCTCGGCAGCAGTGGCTCGTCGAGATGGGCGAGCAGAGCAACGAGCTCTACGTCCAGATCGCCGACGAGACGAAGCAACTCGACGGCGTCACGTACGCCTGGCGGGTGCGCGTCCTCGACGGTGCTGACGCGTCGCCGTGGAGCAGCACGTGCCACTTCACCATCGACCGCGATGGTGGCTCGACAGCGTCGGTCACCTCTACCCAGTATCCCGTGACCGTTTGTTGCGCCGGCACCGGCGGGGTCGGTGTCCCTGGGTCGTTCACTCTGACCTCGGCCTCCGACGACACCGTCAGCTACCTCTACCAGTTCTATTCCGGCGCGCCTGACGAGTACCCCGAGGCGACGGTGGCCCCGGCGGGACTCGGCGGACTGGCCACCGTCGAGTTCACGCCCCAAACGTCCCTCTACCACTCACTCACCGTCTGGGCCATCGACCGGGCCGGAAACAGGTCCGAGCGGTTCGATTACGTGTTCTACGTCAAGGAGACCCGACCGACGGTCATGTCGACCGCGTACCCGTCTGGGATGTCGAACCCGGACTACAACGTCGGCGTACCTGGCGCGTTCGAGATCACCACCATGGTCCCCGACACGGCGCACTTTGCCTGGCGGATCGACGAGGGCGGGCCATCGGGCACCGCGCCGGCGGACGCCAGCGGGAAGGCGACGGTCATGATCGCCCCGACCCGCGGAGGCTGGCAGACCCTGTACGTACACAGCGTCACCCGCGACGGCACCGCGCACGCCGCCCGCGCGTACCAGTTCCTGGTCGACAATGCCCCGGTCATCACCGGCGACACGAACGGGAAGGTGACGATCGGCAGCTCGCTCACCCTGCACCTCACTCCGCGCGCTCCGCAGGTCGAGGCGTACCTGTACTGGCCGGAGTACTCGAGCACCCAGCATCCGCCGGTGGTGACGAGAACAGTTCCGGCTCGCGCCGACGGCACCGCCGACCTGGTCTGGACCGCCACCGAGACCGGCATCGACCGATTGTTCATCCAGAGCCGAAGCGCGGACGGCACCCTGTCCACGCCACGCTCGAAAGGCATCACTGTCGACGGGGCGGCGCCGAAGGTGACCCGCACCGGCAGCACCGCGGCGGGCACCGAGTCAACGTTCACGGCGCAGAGTCAGATGGCGGACATCGTCGATTACGTGGCGACGCTGAACAGCGACGAGAGCACCAGGCAGATCCTCAAGCCGACCACCAACGGCACTGTCACCTTCAACTACACGACGATGGCGGTCGGCCACAACTACGTGAGCGTCGTCGCCCGCAACGCCGCTGGGGTGGAGACAGAGAGAGGCTCCAGCGTCTGGACGACAACTGACGCTCCGCAGGTCACCTCGACCGACTTTCCGGAGAACGGCAACAGCCCGGTCGCTACCGGCACGTTCACCTTCAGCTCCTATCTGCCCGGCACCGTCGGCTACCAGTACCGGTTCCCCGGCAAGCCGTACGTCAAGATCCCCGCCCAACCCGACGGCACGGCGACGGTGACCTGGACGCCACCCTCGGATGGCGCCTACCAACTGGACGTCGTACGCGTTGTGGCCGGGGGTCGCACCTCGGAGATATTCAGGTACCGCTTCGCTGTCTCCAGCGGTGTCACCACTGTCACCTCGGCTGCTCCGGGCCTGGTGCCGACGGGTGGCCTCCGGACGATCACCATCCACGGCACCTGGCTGCATCCGGACGACAAGGTCGAGGTGACCCCGGTGCACATGCTGCCGATCAGGGCGTGGGTGCGGACGGTGTCGGCGGACCGCAGCACGCTGACCGCCGATGTGGACCTCACCATGGCACTACTCGGTCCGGCTCGCGTGACCGTGCACCCGTACGGCACGCTCCCGCCGGTGGTCCTGGCGGACGCGTTCACGATCGGCCCGCCCCCGCCGCTGCAATCGGTCAAGCCGCCCACGATCAGCGGAGACGTGGTGGTCGGGTCCGTCGTCACAGCGGAACCGGGTGAGTGGGCGCCGGCCGCGCAGGACCACTCGTGGCAGTGGTTGGCGAACGGCGTGGCGATCAGCGGCGCGATCAGCCCCACGTTCCGGATTCCCCTGACGCTTGTCGGTCAAGAACTCACCGTCGAGATCAGAGCTCGCCGGTCCCTGTACACCCCGACCGCGGCCACCTCGGCCGCCAGAGTGGTCGAGAGGGGTGAACGGCCGCCTCCCCGACCCCCGATCGGGCGCCCTGGTGCGCCGTGGCCACATCCAAGCCAGCCGGCTGCCTGACCCACCGGTTGGGCACCACCCGATTCAACCTGGAGAGACCAACGTGCGTACACCTTCGCGTGCTCGTCGCCGGATGACGGCGGTGATCGCGGCATCGGCGCTCACCTGCACGGCAGTGGTGGGCCTCACTGCCAATCCGGCCGCCGCGGCTCTGTCGGCGCCGACCGCCCTCCAGACCGCGGGCCAGCCCTGCGTCACCACCGCGCCGGGGCCGTACCTGAGCCCGGTCCGGCTCAACGACGCCCGCGCCGTGGTGCTGAAGGGCACCCTCTCCGGCGCGGAAGAGGGCGTCGAGTTGCAGGCCGACTTCCAGGTCTGGGACGTCACCCGCCCGGAGCAACCGCAACAGTGGCTCACCGGCCTGGCCCCGAGCAACGACGAGGTCTACATCCAGCTCGAGGACGACTCGCGGCAGCTCGACGGCGTCACGTACGCCTGGCGGGTGCGCGTCCTCGACGGCGCCACGGCGACGTCGTGGAGCGGCACGTGCTACTTCACGCTCGACCGCACCGGCGGCCCGGCGCCAACCGTCGCCTCCCCCCAGTATCCGTCGGGAGGATGGGACCACCCCAGCGGCGCGATCGGCGTGCCCGGCGTGTTCACGATGACCTCGGCCAGCCCCGACACCGTCAAGTACGAATACCAGTTCTACGAGAGCGAGCTGACCGAGCAGCCCCCGGCGGGCACTGTGGCCGCCGACAGGCTCGGCGGTCCGGCGACTGTCGAGTGGGCGCCCCAGACGGCGGGTCACCACTCGGTCTCGGTGTACGCCATCGATAGGGCCGGCAACTACTCCGACGTGGCCTACTACGAGTACATCGTCCGGGAGACCCGGCCGTCGATCTTCTCCTCGGCGTACCCGGACTGGGGCGGCAACCTGGACTACAACATCGGCGTGCCCGGCGCGTTCGAGCTGCGCTCCAACGTCGCCGACACTGCCTCGTTCGCCTGGCGGATCGACGGGGGCGGCCCGTCGGGGACGGTGCCGGCGGCGGCCGACGGTACGGCGACGGCGATGATCGCGCCGACCCGCGCCGGCAAGCAGACCCTGTACGTCCACGCCGTCACCCGCGACGGCACCGCGCACGCACCCCGTGCCTACCAGTTCCTTGTCGACAACGGCCCGAAGCTCACCGGCGACCTCGACCGGAGTGTCACCATCGGCTCGTCGCTCAGCTTCCACCTCGCGCCCCGGTCGCCGCAGGTGCAGTCCTACGTCTACTGGGCGGAATACCTGGGCCTCTACCCGCCACCGATCGAGAAGGTCACCATCCCGGCTCAGCCGGACGGCTCCGCCGACCTCACCTGGACCGCCCGCGAGATCAGCGTCATCGGTCTGCGAATCCAGAGCCGCAGCGCGGACGGCACTCTCTCCGAGCCGCGTTGGACCTCCATCTCGGTCGACGGGGCGACGCCGACGGTGACCCGCACCGGCGGCGCCGACGTGGGCACGCCGGCCACCTTCACGGCCCGCACTCGGATGGCGAACGTCACCGAGTACGTGACGACGCTGAACGGCGACGAGGCCACGAAGCAGGTCGTCAAGCCAGCCGCCGACGGCAGCGCCACCTTCACCTACACGCCGACCAAGGCTGGCTACACCTACGTCACAGTTGTCGCCCGCAATGCCGACGGGGTGCAGAGCGACAGTGGCGGCACGTACTGGTCGGTGCTGGATGGGCCTCGGATCACCTCGACGGATTTCCCGACCACCGGCAAGGGCCGGCTGGCTCCGGGCACCTTCAGCTTCGCGCCACGTCTCCCGGGCACCACCGCATACGAGTATTCGATCAACTACGAGCCGTACACCAACCTCGCCGCCCGGGCCGACGGCACCGCGACACTGGCCTGGACTCCCGAGAACGTCGGTTGGTACTACCTGAGCGTCCGCAGCGTCACGGCCAGCGGCACCCGCTCCTCGGCCACGCAGTACATCTTCGAGGTCGAGTCCGCTGCTGTCACGTCGGTGGCGCCGGCCGTCGTGCCGCCGGGCGCCGTTCGGACGATCACCCTCAGCGGCACCGGGCTGAACCCGAAGGACCGGGTCCAGGTGACCCCCGCTGGCGGGGAGCCGCTCACCGCCACGGTGAAGACGGTCTCGTCGGACGGCACGTCCATGACCGTCGAGGTGAATCTCAGCTCCGCGCCAGCCGGCACGGCCAGCCTGACGGTGTACGCGTACGACTCCGGCAGGCCGGAGGTGCTGGTCGAGGCCTTCACCATCAACCCGCCCCTGGCGATCCGCGCGGTCAACCTGCCGACGATCTCCGGGTCGGCAGAGATCGGCGGCACCGTCACCGCGACGCCGGGCACGTGGACGCCCGCCACGACGACCTACCGGTACCAGTGGTCGGCCGACGGCGTCCCGGTCGAGGGTGCGACCGGCGCGACGTTGCAGATCTCGGAGGCACTGCGCTGGAAGCGGCTCACCGTGGCGGTGACGGCCAGCCGGGACGGCTACGCCGAAGCCTCCGCCGTGTCGGCCGCGACGACTGCGGTCGTCGGGGGCAGTGCGGAGCGACCCCCGCCGCGCCCGCCGATCGTCCGCCCGGACAGCGAGGAGCGACCGCCGCCGCGACCGCCGATCGTCCAGCCGGACAGCGAGGAGCGACCGGCGGCGCGCCGGCCGGTCGTCACCCCGGCGGCCGGCTGACCAGTTGGCCGCCGAGCCGCGCGGGAGGCGGAATCACGAGCAGTTCGCGGTTCAGCGTGGGGCAGGCCCACGGTCCTCGAACTCGTACGTGGTGGTGAGGCCCTCGGGCAGGTCGGGGACCAGGGCGTTGGTGCCGTCGACCACCTGGACGTAGCGCTTCCCCTGAAAGATCGAGTAGCTGCCGTCGGCGACCTGCTCGATCCGGAAGCGCTGCGTCGAGGCGGTCGAATCGCACGTCCGCCCGCGTACGCTGCCCGGCGCCGCGTCGTGCACGACGGTCATGCAGACCTGATCGGCGCTGGGCGGGGCGGCCAGGACGATCCGGAACCCGTCACCGTCGGGGCGCAGCACCCACAGTGCGCGGTCGTCGCTGCCCGGATCGGTGCTGGCCCGCACCTGATCGCCGCCGTCGTCGATCGCCAACGCGGCCCCGCGCATGCCGGGCAGCACGATCCGGACCTGACGTCGACCACCGAGAATGTCCTGTCGTCCGGCCGCTGCGGTCTCGGACGGGACGACCGACGAGGGGACGGGGCTCACCGGGCCGACGCCCACGTCCGGGGTCTGATTTGGTGCCGTCAGGACGGCGGCGCCCGCCGTACCGGCCAGGAGGACCAGCCCGGCGGCGGCCACCGTCATCCGACGCCGCCGACGCCTGTCGCTGCGCTGCCGCAACATCTGCGCGGGGGGAAGCGTGGTGACTCGCCGAACCTCGTCGACGATCGCGGTGAGCTCGTCGCGTGGATCAGCCATGGGACGTCTCCTCCTGGTGCGCATCGGTCAGCAACCCGGCCATCGCTCTTCGACCACGGGCGAGGTACGTCTTCACGGTCCCGACGGGGGCCTGCATCTCGGCTGCCACCTCGGCGACGCTGAGATCGTTCAGGTGGTGCAGGACGACGGCCCGGCGCTCGTTGGCGCTCAACCGCTGCAACGCCTGTAGCAGGGCGACGTGGTCCTCGTTCAGTCCGGGAACGCCCTGGTCGACAGCGGCCCGGCGATGCGCGCGTACCCGGTTGAACGTCTTGCGCCAACTGCTGACCGCGATCCGGGACGCGACGCGGCGGACCCACGCCTCCGGGCTGTCCGCCTCCCGTACCGTCCGCCAGCGCTGCCAGGCCCGCATGAACGCCTCGGCGACGGCATCCTCCGCCTCGGCCCGGTTGCCGGTCAGCGCGTACACGTGACCCACGACCCGGCCGGCGCAGGCCGCGTAGAAGGCGTCGAACTCCTCGGCATCACGCATCCGACCGGTGCCCTCCCCTGCCGCGTCCGCTGGTCACCGCCGCATGCAACCCGTCCGGGTGAATCGGACACCGCGGCGCGGGGCAGCTTTGTGACAACCGTCACAGCACAGTGATCAACCTAACGCCCTGGCCAGGCGTCATCGTGCCGTCCCGGGAGACGCCCGTGGCGGAGAGGACGATGTGCGACGACGGCAACGACGCGCGCTGACAGCCGGCGTACTCGCGACCGCGCTGGTGGCGGCGGGCCTGACGGCCACCCCGGCGAACGCGCGGGTGAAGCCGGGGGCCACTGTCGACGGCAGACCCGGCACCTTCACGCTGATCACCGGCGACGAGGTCGCGCTGGACGCGAACGGTCACCCGACGATCCAGCGCGGGCCGGGGCGGGCCGGCATGCGGTTCGTGATCAGCCGCGAGGGCGGCCACCAGTTCGTCATCCCGGTGGACGCGATGCCGCTGCTGCGCGACGGCCGCCTCGACCGTCGGTTGTTCGACCTCACAGTGCTCGGCGGGTTCGGCTACGACGACCGGGCCGCCGAACTGCCGCTGCTTGTCGCGTACCCGGAGAACGCGGCGGCGCAGGCGCGGGCCGCGACCGTCGGGGGTGCCGCACGGGTGCGGGCCGACCTGCCCGCCACCCACGCGTCGGCAGTGCGGGCGAAACCGGACGACCGGGTCACGCTCTGGGGGTCCCTCACCAGTGGGACGGCGTCCGCGCGCACCCTCGCCGCCGGGGTCACCCACATCTGGCTGGACGGCAAGCGCAAGGTCTCCCTCGATCGCAGCGTGCCGCAGATCGGCGCCCCGACGGCCTGGCAGGCCGGCTTCGACGGCACTGGCGTCACAGTCGGCGTGCTGGACACCGGCATCGACGCCAGCCACCCCGACTTCGCGGGGCATCTCACCGAGGTGCGGGACTTCACCGGGGGCAACGACCCCGGCGACGCGGTCGGCCACGGCACCCACGTGGCGTCGACGATCGTGGGCAGTGGCGCTGCCTCCGGCGGCAGGTACCGCGGTGTGGCACCGGGGGCGAAGCTGCTCGTCGGCAAGGTCTGCGCCACCACCGAATGCCAGGACTCGGACATCATCACCGGCATGCAGTGGCTCGCTCCGCAGGCGCGGGTGGTCAACCTGAGCGTGGGTGGCGACGACGCTCCCGGCCTCGACCCGCTGGAGACCGCGGTTCAGGAGCTGAGCAATCGGTACGGCACGCTCTTCGTGGTCGCGGCCGGCAACGAGGGCAAACCGAAGTCGGTCTCCTCCCCAGCCTCGGCGGACGACGCCCTCGCCGTCGCCGCTGTCGACGCCGACGACCAGCGGGCGTACTTCTCCAGCCGGGGCCCGCGCATCGGCGACAACCACATCAAGCCGGAGATCAGCGCGCCCGGCGTCGACATCGTGGCCGCCGCCCCCGGCGGTGACTACGCCACCATGTCGGGCACGTCGATGGCGACTCCGCACGTGGCCGGCACTGCCGCGATCCTCGCCGGGCAGCACCCGGACTGGACCGGCCCGCAGCTCAAGGCCGCCCTGATGGACTCCGCCAAGCCGACCGGCGAGGACTCCCTCTACGAGCAGGGCGCCGGCCGGGTCGACATCGCCCGTGCGGTCGCCCAGCCGGTCGCCGCCGACGTCGCCGCCATCGACTTCCCGGTCCAGCGCTGGCCGCACGCCGACGACACCCCGATCACCCAGGTCGTCGGCTACCGCAACACGGGTACCGCGCCGGTCACCCTGACGCTGGGCATCGCCCCGGCCCCGGCCGGCATGCTCACCGTCAGCCCGACGACGCTCGTGGTGCCGGCCGGCGGTCACGCCGAGGCGACGATCACCGTGGACACCCGGGTGGACGCTCCGGACGGCGTCTACCAGGGCGCGCTGACCGCGACCGCTGCCGGGGACCTGCGGGTACGCACGCCGTTCGCGCTCAACCGCGAGGTCGAGAGCTACGACGTACGGCTCACCCACACCGGACGCGACGGCCGACCGGCCACCGGGTACACGACGGTGGCGGCGAGCCTGGCCACCGGGGAGTTCAGCACCCTCGACGGGGCACCGGGCGGCGGCACCCTGCGGCTGCCCAAGGGCCGGTACGCGCTCTACAGCACCATCCACGAGGGCGACGCGTCGACGCTGCTCGTCCAGCCGGTGCTGGACGTACGCGGCCCGATCACCGAGGCCGTCGACGCCCGCACCGCCAAGCCGGTCGCGGTGACGGTGCCCCAGCGGGACGCCGCACCCATCGCGATCAACGTGAGCGCGAACTGGGACGACGGCTACCGCTATCCGGGTGTTCAGCTCAGTGGGGTGTCGTTCGAGGACGTCTTCTTCGGCCGGATCGGGCCCGCCGTCGCCGCGCCCGAGTTCACCGCGACGCTGGGTGTCGGGCTCGCCCGCCCCGGCGCGAACGGGACCTTCCGGAACAGCCCCTACACGTACGACCTGGCGTACGTCCGCCCCGGCGACATGTTCACGGGTCTGACCAAGAAGCTGTCGGCGAAGAACCTCGCCACCGTCAGGACGACCTACCGGAGCCAGTCCACGGCCGCGACCGCCGTCCGGTTCCACCGCGCGTCGGCGCCCGGAGGGTCCGGCCCGATCGGTTCGAACACGCCGCTCGACCTGCCATTCCACGGCACCGAGTACTACAACACCGACGGCGGCATCACCTGGACGTCCACGTTCGTCGAGGGCGACAACTCCAGCACGCAGGACTCCACCTTCCAGCCGGGCCGGACGTACACCCAGACCTGGAACGCGGCACCCTTCGGACCCACTGTGGCGCAGGCACCCAGCCTGGCACCCCTGGGGTACGCGGGCCGCGACGGCGACACCATCTCGATCGCGTCGCTGCCGTTGTTCGGTGACGCGGCCGGTCGCCCCGCGAGCCGCGACGACCGGCCGGTGCGGTTCCGGCTGTCGCGCAACGGCACGGAGATCGGCAGTTCGGACAACCCGTGGGCAGAGTTCGCCGTGCCCGCCGGCAAGGCCAACTACCGGCTGGAGGCGACCATCACCCGCGCCGCCCCGGACACGCTGTCGACCTCGGTCTCGGTGGCGTGGACCTTCACCTCGGCGCACACGTCGTCACCGCAGCGGCTGCCGCTGACGACGGCCCGACCGACGCCGGTGCTGGATGACACCAACACGGCCCGGACGGGCAGGGTCATGGCCATCCCGGTGGCGCTGGACCGGCAGGCGGGGTCGACGGCGGCGGCCAACCGGACGCTCGGCGTCTCCGCGTCGTTCGACGACGGCAAAACGTGGGTCGCGTTGCCGGTGCTGCGGGGTGTCGCTCTCATCGCGCACCCCCGCCGGCCCGGCTTCGTGTCGCTGCGGGTGACGGCGGCGGACACCGCCGGCAACACTGTCACGCAGACGATCCAGCGGGCCTACCGGATCGCCTGAACGGGCGCGCCCCGAGTGCGAGGTGGATGGTCGCTGGTGACCGCCGTCCCGCGCTCGGGGCGTCCTCCCGTCGGCTTCGTGACCGCGGCGGCTCTGGTCTCGGCGATCATGGTGAACGCCGGCGCTCCGAACCATGTCCCGGTCGCGGCGGCGGGCAGCCCGAGCGGCACACCAGTGCCCGTGCACCGACCGGTGCGGCTCCGCGCGCCGGCGCATCCGCCAGCGGGGTGTGGTGACCGAGGACACGGTGCACTGACACCTCGGAGAGGGTGGAATCAGATGTGTGAGCAGAAGAGGCACCGGCGAGTGACGTTGTGAGGTCCACCCTTTCAGACCGCGATCCGGGTTCCTCCGGCGCTGGCACGGCCGCCGCGGTGAACGAACCGATTCGGGCGACGACCGCTCACCGGCAGCGCTGGGCAGTGGAAACGATGGCTGTCGCACCCGACGATCAGGTGTTGGAGATCGGGTGCGGTCGGGGAGCGGCCGTCTCCCTGGTCGCCAGCCGACTCACCACCGGCCGGATCGTCGCCATCGATCGCGCCGCGACGATGGTGCGGCTCGCGACCCAACGGAACCTGAGCCACATCAGCGCCGGCAGAGCCGAGATTCGATGTGCCGGGTTCGAGTCGGCCAACCTACCCGCGGACCGCTTCACCAAGATATTCGCGGTGAACGTCAGCCTCTTCTGGTTGGGCGACGCAGCGCAACAGATCGCCCGGATGCGAAGCCTGCTGGCACCGGGCGGGCGACTCTACGTGTTCGGCGAGCGACCCACTGCCGCACACGCCACCGCGAACCTCACCGCGACCCGACTGCTGCTCGAATCCCACGGTCTCGCCACGACCACATCGAGCGCCACTCGTGGTCAGCGCCAGGTGCTCACCTGCGTCACCGGCACAGCTGTCGAA
Organism: Micromonospora sp. NPDC005215; assembly: GCF_040607915.1. Lineage (NCBI taxonomy): Bacteria > Bacillati > Actinomycetota > Actinomycetes > Micromonosporales > Micromonosporaceae > Micromonospora > Micromonospora sp. NPDC005215. Next base: position 26,099 of record NZ_JBEXHQ010000072.1, read on the forward strand.
TGAGGTTGGGCTGATCGCGGTGCCCCGGGCACCGCTCAGGATCCACACGATTCGGGCGGGCTCGGCGTTCGCCGAGCCCGCCCGCTTCGCGGTCAGGCAGTGTCAGCGCTGCAGGGTCAGCAGACCCGGCCGGTACGGCAGGAGACCGTAGTCACCGCCGGAGCTGGGGGAACGACCCTGGTAGAGCAACTGCAGGTTGCAGGCGTTGACAGTCATCGTCTGGTCAGCGCTGGTCCGCAACAACTCACCGTGGCTGATGTCGTTGGTCCAGGTGGCACCACTGTTGGCCTTACCCGCGAACGGGTTGCTCTCGGACGCGGCCTGCGGCGTCCACGAACCGTTCAGGCTGGTGGCCGTGAACGAGCGGAAGTACCGACCCTGCGAACCGATCGCCTCGACGATCATCAGGTACTTGTTCAGACCCTGCAGCTTGTAGACCTGCGGAGCCTCGAACAGGTTGTTCGTCGA
>NZ_JBEXHQ010000073.1:0-26091 GCF_040607915.1 Micromonospora sp. NPDC005215
GGATGCTCCGCGGTCGCCCGGGCGACCGCGGAGCATCCGCGGTGGACGTCATGTCCGCCATTCTTCCCGCACCTATGCCGTGCCGGCCAACTCGGGTTCGGCAACCGGGGCCGCCGGGGCGACGACGCTGGTCTCCTCCCGACCCGGCATCCAGCGCAGCACCACGATGATCCCGAGCGCGGCGATCACCGCGGAGAGCCCGGCCGCCCAGTGCATGGCGGTGACGAAGGCGTCGTTGGCCGCCGAGATCAGCGTCGGCGCCGCCGGGCCGAGCTGGCCCGCCGCCGCGTACGCCCCGGAGATCGACTCGTTGGCCGCGTCGCGGGCCTGTGTGGGCAGGCCGGTCAGCGCGTCACCGATGTCGCTGCGGTAGACCGCGGAGAGCACCGATCCGAGGACGGCCACGCCGAGCGCGCCGGCCACCTGTCGGATGGTGTTGCTGACCGCGGAGCCCACGCCGGCCTTCTCCCGGGGCAGCGCCGACATGATCGACTCGGTGGCGGGCGGCATGATGTTGGCCATCCCGGCGCCCTGGATGAGGAAGACGAGCAGCACGATCCAGATCGGGGTGGAGGCGCCGATGAAGACGAAGGCGCCGAGGGACACCACGGTCAGCGCCAGCCCGACGGTGGCGACGGCCTTACCGCCGTAGCGGCGGACCATCGCGGCGCTGCGTGGCGCGAAGACCAGTTGGGCGCCGGCGAAGGGCAGGAAGAGCAGACCGGTCTGCAACGGGCTGTAGTCGCGCACGAGTTGCAGGTAGAACGAGCCGAAGAACATCGAGCCCATCGCGGCGAAGAACACCAGGCCGACGATGGCGACCGGCGCGGCGAAGCGGGGCACCCTGAACAGCCGGACGTCCAGCGACGGGTGGTCGCTGCGCCGCTCGTGCTGCACGAACCAGGCGAGCACCGCGATGCCGACCACTATCGAACCCCAGGCCATCGGGCGGTCGAAGCCGTGCTCGCCGCCGTCGATGATGCCGTAGGAGAGGGCGACCAGGCCGACCACGGAGAGCAGCACGCCGAGCACGTCGATCCGGCCCGGTCGCGGGTCACGCGACTCGGGGACCAGCAGCCCCACCAGCACCACGCCGGCGACGACCACCGGCACGTTGATCAGGAAGACCGAACCCCACCAGAAGTGCTCCAGCAGCGCGCCGCCGAGGATCGGGCCGATGGCCACGGCGAGGCCGACGGCTCCGGCCCAGACACCGATGGCCCGACCACGCTCACGGGGGTCGAAGACGTTGGAGATGATCGACAGCGTTACCGGCATGATGGCCGCGCCGCCGACTCCCATCAGGGCACGGGCCGCGATGAGCTGGGCGGGGCTCTGGGCGTACGCGGAGAGCAGCGACGCCAGGCCGAACAGCACCAGGCCGATCATCAGGAAGCGCTTACGGCCGGCGCGGTCGCCGAGCACCCCGAAGGTGAACAGCAGCCCGGCGAAGACCAGCGTGTAGGAGTTGATGGACCACTCCAGCTCGCCCTGGCTGGCGCCGAGGCCGTGCACCGGATCGGCCAGGGTGCGCAGGGCGACGTTCAAGATCGTGTTGTCGAGCACGACCACCAGGAGGCTGATCACCAGCACCCCCAGGATCGCCCACCTCCTCGGGTGGCCGGTGTTGTTGTGCAGCTCCATGCCTGGTTTTCCCCCCACGCTTTTCCCCGCGGCGCAATACGATACGGGTCAGACTCGTAACGCGGGTCAGCCTACGACGTGCATTAACGATACGGCACCGATCCGTATCGTATGTGGTGGGCGTCACGACCGGGAGCGACGGCCAGACAGGCGGCGACAGCGGTCGGTAGCGAGTCCAGATGCGCCGCCGGCGCGGTGAGTGGCTCGATCCAACCCGGCCCCGCGCCGTACACCCGCAGGTGGGGGAAGTCCCGGGCAAAGCGCACCAGGCGGTACGCGCGGCCGGTGACCGGCGTCTGCGACCAGAGCACGACGGTGTGCGGGCGGGCCCGGTACACCGCGCTGGTCAGCGCCGGCCAGGGCAGCGCGGGCCCGAGATGCAGACAGCCACGACCATGCTCGCGCAGCGCGGCGGCGAGCGCGTGCAGACCGAGGCAGTGCGCCTCCCTCTCGGCACCGGCCACCAGCACCCCGCCGGTGGGCAGGGACCGGCCCGGCTCCCGGCGGTGCACGTCCAATCCGACCCGGACGCCCTCGCAGAGGGCATGCTCGACGGCGACCTCGGCGGCGGTACGCCCCGGCAGCCGGACCAGCAACGGGCGGCAGACCTGCTCCCAGAGCGCCGGCACTCCCCAGGCCTCGGCCACCGCCAGCACCAGCGTGGCGACGGCGTTGCCGTCCAGGTCCTCGGCAGCCAGCGAGACCCGCTTGTGCGCGATCTCCACGGTCTCCGCCGGCATCGGCTCGGTCAGCACCAGACGTACCCCCGGATAGACATTCCCTACCCGGGGGTTCGCTGAAACGGCGCGCGGCGGATGCGCCGGCGCGGGATTCACCGGCGGCGGGCCGCCAGCCGGTGGGCCGACCCGGCGGCGCTGCCCCAGCGCCGCGCCACAACAGCACGTCGCGTGACCTTGACCGGACCTCGTAGGTTGATGATCCACACAGCCCCGCGGAAGGTCCCCACCCCATGCCTGTCGGCTTCACCACGGCGATCGTCTTCGCCGCCGCCCTGGCGGTCAGCTCCGTCCTGGCCCTCGTCACGCCCACACGAGCACTGAAGCGGGTGGCCGCTCTCGCGGCGCTCGGCTTCCTCGCCCTCACCCTGCTGGTCGGGATCGCCTCCAGCGCCCACTCGGTGCCCATCCGCTCGGTCGGCATCGTCACCAGCTTCGGCAAGCCCACCGGCGAGGTGACCGGTTCCGGCCTGAAGTGGGTGGCCCCCTGGCAGAAGGTCGGCGAGTGGGACGCCGGCCGGCAGAAGTACGACCACATCGGCGGCGACAACTGCGTACGGGTCCGCACCGGCACGCTCGCCGACGCCTGCGTCGAGGTCCTCATCGAGTGGCAGGTCAAGCCGGAGAACGCGCCGAAGCAGTTCATGGACTACAAAGGCGACTTCGACAGCTTCCGGGGCCAGCGGGTGGGCGTGCAGCTGGACAGCGCGGTCAACGACGCCTTCGCCGCGTACAACCCGCTCGAAAAGATCGACGCCCAGACCGGCGACCTCAACGTCGACCTGAAGCCGTTCGCGGCGAACATCAAGACCAACGCGGAGACCCGGCTCACCACCGACGTGGACATCCTCTCGGTGACCATCACCCGGGTGAACCACGACGACAAGACCGAGGGCAACATCAAGGCGTTCCAGGACAAGCTGGCCCAGACCCGCAACCTGGAGCAGGACCGCAAGAACGCCGAGATCTCCAAGCAGATCACCGAGACCAACGCGACTGTCGACAAGGTGACCCGTTGTCTGGAGATCGCCGAGAAGAACGGCGCCAACCCGGGCCTCTGCATCAACCCGGGCATCGTCACCGGCAAGTGACCGACGCTGAGCGGACCAGCTGGTCAGCTGGTGGCGGCCCGCTCCCAGTGCCGGGGAGCGCTGATCTTTGCCCAGCTCGTGCCGAAGGTCATCCGCCGCAGTGGTGACGCGATGTCGCAGAGGCTGAACCAGCTACGGGTCAGACCCACGTTGACCGGGTTGCTCGTCATGCCCTGCTGGAGGGTCCTCATGGCCAGGTCGACGGCTTGGAATCCGTACTCGCGCATGTCGGTCTCGTATTCGCCAATCGCGTCCAGCAGCGGCAGGTGGCCGGTGCCGGCCAGCGACAACTGGCGGGTGAGCAGGGCGGCGTCGCGCAGCGCGGTGTTGGCGCCGTTACCGCCGGCCGGTGGCATGCCGTGCACGGCGTCGCCGAGCACTGTCACCCGGGAGGGCGCCCAGGGCGCGGGACGGTCGGACGCCTGGAACGGAAACGCGCTCACCTCGTCTGGTGGACACTCGTCGATCAGTTGGCGTAGCGCCGGGTGCCAGTCCGTGATCAGCCCGGCGATGTACGCCTTCAACTGTGGGCCGTCGAGGCGCTCCGGACGCGAGGGGAACAGCTCGTTACGGGCGACGAACGCGCACAGCAGATAGTCGTCCCCCACCGGCTTCTGGCGTTCGAAGACGGAGGTGAACAGGAAGTGCGGCGCACCGGTCACGATGAGGTTCATGCCCTCGGCCAGCCGGGCGGGTAACCAGGCTCGGGTGGCGTCGTTCAGCGGCAACTTGAGCCCGACGCCCATCGCACCGGTGTCCCGCTGCGTGGCGGTCGGCAGGTACTGCGCGCGCACCCGGGAGTTGATCCCGTCGGCGCCGACCAGGACGTCGCAGGTGGCGGACGTTCCGTCGGCGAAGTGCGCGGTGGGGCGACCGTCAGCGGCGAGTTCGTAGCGTTCGAATGCCCTGTCGTAGTGGACGGCGTCGTCGAGTCCGTCGAGGAGGACGCCGCGCAGCGTGTGACGGTCGACCGGGTAGGCCCGTTCAGCGGGGTCGGGCTGGTCGGGATACATGATCGCGTCCTCGACGAGGACCAGCGTGCGCAGGTCCGTGCCCAGGAAGCCGAAACCGCCGCCGGGCCGGCCCGCGGTGTCCGTGAACGACTGCCACTGTCGCTCGGGCAGGCACGCACGCAGCGACCGGCTACCCGCCGGGTTGATCGCGAGCCGGTAGCGATCCACCCGGTCGTCGCGGCGCCGGTCACGCTCGTACACGGCGGCGTTGATGCCGTGTTTGCGCAGACCCTGGGCGAGAGCGAGGCCGCCGATGCCACCACCGACGATGAGTACGTCAGGCATGGGTGAGTCTTTCTGGTGAGAAGAGATCGCACAGTTGGTTGACAACCGACTCGGCCTTGTCGGGACGCAGGCGAATGCCCTTGACGGTGGCGATCACCAGCTCGACGCTGGCAGCGACGTCGAGGTCCACCGACCAGACGTGTCGCTCGATGCCCTCGGTGAAGATCGCCGCAAGCGCGTCCCGCCAACCCTGCTCGTCGCGCTCGATATCGAGCCCGGTGGACTCGTCCCGTCGAGCGCGAAGGTCGAGCTCATCGAGCACGACGAACAACTCGGGCCGGTGCGCGACGGCGGCGGCAATCTCGCTGAGGTGTTGCCGCAACCGGGCGGCGGGTTCCAGATCGTTGTGCATTGTGGCCTCGAATTGGCTGGTCACGTGCTCGAGCACGGCGGCGATCAGATCGGCCTTGGTCCGGAAATAGTGGTGCAGGGTGGAGTGATCGATGCCTGCCGCGGCAGCGATCGGCCGCAGCCGGAACCCCTCGAAGCCACCCTCGGCGATCGCCGAGAAGGCCGCACGGACCAGCGCCTGCCGGCGGTCGAGCTGTTCAGTCATCCTCAGTCATCCCCAACCAAGCGGTTGGTTGATAGTTCAGCATCTGTGTGACGAACTGTCAACCACCTGGTTGGGGAGACCTCCCGGTCCGGGTCGGACGAGCCGAACACCGGCAGCCCGGCGTCTAGGCGTAGCTGAACAACGGGGGAAAGACGAGGACCACGATCCAGGCCCACGCGGCGTACACCGGCAGGTAGCCGGTCTGCCACCGTTCGAGCGTCGCGAACGGCGTGCGCCGGCGGATGAAGGCCAGCAGGAGCCACGCCGACCACACGAGGTTGACAAGCAGGATCACGTTCTCGCCGAGCGCTGCCGCCCGGTTGGGCGTGCCGCCGTACTCGTCGGTGATGCGCCCGGTGATCTCCACCAGCACCAGCACGTCGATGGCCAACGCGCTGATCACGAGCGCGAGTTGGAGTGTGTCGAACGGGCCGGCCGGGGCCAGCGGATCACGGGCCGAGAGCGAGTAGAGCAGCAGCCCCAGCACCACGACCAGCAGCAGGTCGAAGAGGATCAGCGTCTCGCGCTCGACGTCGATGCCGCGGCTGGTCCAGACCACGGCGACGAGGAAGGCGAGCAGGGCGGCAGTGAAGAGCGGCGTGAACAGCCGGGTGAGCACCGGCGCGATGTTCTCGACGACGCTCTGCTTGGCCTCGACCAGCCACCCGGCCACGACGACCGCGGCCGCGGCGCCGCAGGGCAGGAGCCACTGCGAGATGAACGCCTCCGGAACGATTCCGATGGCCGCGAAGGTGTTGAACAGGAACGCGGCGAGCACGCCGCCACCGAGGGCCATCAGTACGAAGTAGATGAACCACTCGCCGGTGAAGCGGATGAAGTCCATGCGTCGACGAGACGAGCGCCAGTCGTCGGCCACGTAGGCCAGACCGACAACGAGCCACAGGGCGATGGGAAGGTGGACGGTGGTGACGACCACGGACTGCGAGTCGTCGGCCAGGGGGTACGCGTTGGCCGCCCCGACGCCGAGGGCGAAGAGCGCCACCAGCACCGCGATCACCGCCGGTCGGGCCTGTCGGCGCCAGGCCAGGAACGCCGCCAGCCAGGGCAGCGCGAACACTGTGGCGTTGCGCGCGTAGAACGAGCCGTCGTCGTCGAAGCTCAGCCCGAACAGTGCGGGCGCCTTGACGGACACCACCGCGCCCGCCGCGCAGCCGAGCATGACCCACAGGTCCCGGCGGGAGCGCGTGCCGGCGACCGGACCGCCGGAGTCGCCGGTCAACACCAACTGCTTCCACAGCCGTTCCGAGTGTTCCCGGGCGAACTCGCGGGAGAGGTCGTCGAGGCTGCCCATCCGTTTCACCGCGACCAGGAACGCCTCATCCGGGCTCAGGCCGGCGGCGATGAGCTCGTCGACGGAGCCGCGAAGGTGGTCTTCCAGCTCGTCGGCGTCGACCGCCTGCAGCTCGCTGCGGCGCAGCACGTACTGGCGCCACTGCGCGAACTGCGCTTCCAGCTCCTCCGGCCCATCGTGTGTCGTCATGCGAGGCCACCCAGCGGGTGCACCATCAGTGGCGCACCGTCGTGCCAGATCTCCTTGAGCGCGCCCACGACGGTGTCCCACTGCCGGCGCTGCTCGGCCAGCTCAGCCAGGCCCCGGTCGGTGATGCGGTAGTACTTGCGCTTCCGCTCACCGGCGACCGCCTGCCAGCTCGACTCCAGATAGGCGAGGCGCTCAAGCCGGTGCAACAACGGGTACAGCAGCCCCTCGGTCCAGTCCAGCTCGCCTCCGGACAGCTCGTTGATCCGCCGGAGGATGGCGTAGCCGTAGCTCTCGCCCTCGGCCAGGATGCCGAGCACCATCGGTGTCGCCGAGGCGGCGACCAGATCCTTGGCGACCTTCATGAAGCCTCCCACCCCTAACCCTAGAAGTACGATGCATAATACTGCTAGGTATGACGCGGTACGCAACAGGTGGCTATCAAATCGCCGGCACGGGCAGTTGTGGTGCCGCAAACGGACCCGCTCCGGGTTAGCCTTGGCGCATATGGCTACCTTTCGCAGCGCCTCAGTGCTCCTTTCCGCCGACGGCACCAGGACTCCCGGCACCGCCGCGCTCTTCGCCGAGCCCGCCCGTAAGGGCGGAACTCCGCCCTGGGCAGGCGACTTCCGACCCGCCAACAGCGCCGGCAACGGCCCCAAGAACGCGGTCGGCAAGACCTTCACCCTGGAGTTGCCCGACGGCAGCACCGGCAAGGTCGTGGTCCAGGGCCTCAAGAGTGGCAAGGGCGGCGTCGTGCTGGCGCTGATGGGCGAGGACGCGCCACCCTTCTGACCAGTCGCACGGCTCTCGTCGCCCGGGTGCCCAGGGATGGCCCGTCCGGAGTCAGCCCAGGGCACCTGGCCAAGCACGCCACTCGTCCCCGAAAACCCGTGGGGATGGCGATGGGGTCCTTTGGCGCAAGCCGCCCGTGCTCGCGCTCGGCTCGACGGCGATCCGTTGGCTGGTCGAGCACGGCTTCGACCCCTCGTCGCCAGGCTGCGAGGTCGACGTGCTGCGGGCGCGGATGTGACGAGCGTCGGAGGGCGCCGTCGCGGCAGACCCGCTCGACTCAGTCCAGGGTGACCACCCAGCGAGCGCCCTCGCCCCGCGCCAGCCGGGCGAACGCCGTGGGCGCGTCGTCCAGCGGGATCGTGCCACTGACCAACGCGCGCAGATCCAGCGCGCCATCGGCCAGCTCGGCAGCCAGCGCGGGCACCTCGCGGTCCGGGTCGGACGAGCCGTACACCGAGGAGCGCAGGGTACGGGCGGAGTGGAAGATGTCGAGCGCGCCGAGGCTGACCATGTCGTCCTTGGCGCCCATGCCGACCACTGTCACCACTCCCCCGCGCCGGGTCAACCGCCAGGAAGCGCGGATGGTGGTGGCGCGGCCGACGCACTCGAAGGCGTGGTCGACGCCCCGACCCTCGGTGCGCGCCCGTACCTCCTTGGAGAGCCGGTCGTCGGAGAGCAGGAAGTCGGTCGCCCCCGCGGCGAGGGCCAGGTCCCGTTTGGCCTCGGCGACGTCGACGGCGAGGATCGTCGCGGCCCCGGCCCGGCGGGCGGCGGTGAGCACGGCGAGCCCGACCCCGCCGAGCCCGATCACCGCAACCGACTCGCCGGGCGCCACCCGGGCCGTGTTGTGGACCGCGCCGACACCGGTGAGCACCGCGCAGCCGAGCAGCGCGGCCCGCTCCGGAGGCAGACCGGCGGGGATCGGGATGACGGCGTTCTCGGGCACCACCACCGCCTCGGCGAGCGCGCCGAGGCCGAGGGTCAGGTGCAGCGGAAGACCGTCGTCGGTCTCGCCGCGCGGCACGGTCGGGGCCGTGGTGTCGGCGCAGAGCCACGGCTCGTCGTTGCGGCACCACCAGCAGGCCCGACAGGCCGGCGCCCAGTTGAGTACCACCGGGGTGCCGACCCGCAGGCCGCTGCCCGGCCCGACCTCGGCGATCACGCCGGTCGCCTCGTGCCCGAGCACCAGCGGGAACCTCGCGGCGATGGTGCCGTTCACCATGGACAGGTCGGAGTGGCAGACGCCGGCGGCCCGGATCGTCACCCGCACCTCGCCGGGGCCGGGCGCGGGCAGGCGTACCCGCTCGATTCGCAGCTCGGCACCGGCCCCGCGCGCGACAAGCGCGCGGACGGTGACCGGCGCGTCGCCGCCCGGCACGGCCGGGGACGGCTCGGGGGCGTTCATCGCTGGATCGCCTTCAGCTCGCAGAACTCGGCGAGCCCGTGCACGCCCAACTCCCGGCCCAGGCCGGACTGCTTGTAGCCGCCGAACGGGGCGAGCGGATTGAACGGGGCACCGTTGATGTCGACAGCGCCGGTGCGCAACCGCCGGGCCACCGCCAGCGCCGCGTCGGTGTCGGCGGACCAGACCGCGCCGGCCAGCCCGTACCGCGAGTTGTTGGCGATGGCGACCGCCTCGTCGGTGTCGCCGAAGGGAAGGACGGCGAGGACCGGACCGAAGACCTCCTCCTGGGCGAGCGCGCTGTCGGGGTGCACGTCGGCGAAGACGGTCGGGGCGACGAAGTGTCCCTGGGCCGGCACCGGAGCGTCCGGGCCGCCGGCGACCAGCCGGGCACCGTCGGCCAGCGCCCGGTCGATGTGGCCGCGCACCCGCTCGGCCTGAGCGGCGGAGACCAGCGGGCCGAGCCGCGTGGCCGGATCGAACGGGTCGCCGAGCCGGTAGCCGGCCACCGCCGCGGCGACCAGGTCGAGTGCTTCGGCGTACCGGTCGCGGTGCACAAGCATCCGGGTCCACGCGGTGCAGGTCTGCCCGGAGTTGAGCAGGGCGTTGCCGACGCCCACCTTGACCGCGCTGGGCAGGTCGGCGTCGGGGAGGATCACGTTGGCGGACTTGCCGCCCAGCTCCAGCGCGACCCGGGCGATCCGGTCGGCGGCGACCCGCATGATCCGGGCACCGGTGGCGGTGGAGCCGGTGAACGAGACCAGGTCGACGTCGGGGTGCCCGGCCAAAGCCTCGCCGACCACCGGCCCGGTGCCGGGGACCAGGTTGAGCACCCCCGGCGGCAACCCGGCCTCGGTGACCGCGTCGAACAGCAGGTACGCGGTCAACGGGGTCAACTCACTGGGCTTGAGCACCACAGTGCAACCGGCGGCCAGCGCGGGCGCGAGCTTCGCCAGCACCTGGTGCAGCGGGTAGTTCCACGGGGTGATCGCGCCGACCACGCCGATCGGCTCCCGGACGACAAGCGAGTTGCCGACGCTCTCCTCGACGGGTGGTCGGGCGGCGAGCGCGACGTGGTCGCGCAGCACTGTCAACGGCAGCCCGACCTGGACCCGGGCGGCGAACCTGAGCGGCGAGCCCAGCTCCACGGCGATGGTGCGGGTGAGGTCGTCGGCGCGGGCGGCGAGCGCGGCGTGCAACCGGTCGAGGTGGGCGGAACGCTCGTCGGGAGCGGTGGACGCCCAGCCGGGAAAGGCGGCGCGGGCAGCGGCGACGGCGCGATCCACGTCGGCTGCCGTGCCGGCGGGCACCTGCCCGACCGACTCGCCGGTGCTCGGATTCTCCACGTCGAGCACGTCGGTGCCGGCGGGAGAGGCCCACTCGCCGCCGATGTGCAGGTGACGCCGGAGGCGCAGGGTGTCGGGCAGCTGCGACGGCGGGGCGGCGAGGTCCATGGCGTCCCTTCGGGGGTGGGCGACGGGCGTGGGCGACGGATCGCGACGGGCGATGAAACTAGCGCTGGGAGTTTGGACGCTACCCGCTCGGCCGGGCGGACTCCACCGGGTCGACGGTGCGGGCGTACTCGGCGGCCAGACCGTGCAGCAACGCGTCCAGGCCGAGGGCGAAGGCGCCCTCGTCCACGCTCTGCTGGTGCTCGGCGAGCCGGTGTGCCTGCCGCAGGTGCGGGTAGTGCGCGGCGTACAGCTCCGGGTCCTCGACGAAGCCACGGGCGAACGAGCCGAGCGCCGACCCGGCCACGAAGTAGCGCAGGGCGGCGCCGATGTGGGTGGCGCGGGCGGGCGGCCAGCCGGCGCGGACCAGCCCGCCGTAGACGGCGTCGGCCATGGCCAGCGCGGCCGGTCGACGGCCCGGCCCCTGCGCCAGGTACGGCACGATGTTCGGGTGCGCGGTGAGCGCCCGCCGGTACGACCAGGCCCAGTCGCGCAGCGCGGCGGCCCAGTCCCGGCTGGCGAAGCCGCTGGTGTCGACGGCGCCGGTGACGGTGTCGGCGACCGCGTCGAGGATCTCGTCCTTGGTGGCGAAATGGTTGTAGAGCGACGGCCCGCGGACGCCCAACTCGGCGGCGAGCCGCCGGGTGGAGAAGGCGGGCAGTCCCTCGGCGTCGATGAGCGCGGTCGCTGTCTCGACGATCAGCTGCCGGGTGAGCCGGGGCTGGCGGGGTCGGGGCACTGCGCTCCTCGCGGGTCTCGGCGGTGGGGGTCTGGACGCGGCAAAACTTGCACCGCTAGTTTAAGGGTGACCGGCAGCGCCGACGCCAGGAGGACCACCGTGGACTTTTCGCTGACCGACGAGGAGCGGGCGGTGCGGGACACCGTCCGGTCGTTCATGAGCCGCGAGGTGATGCCCCTGGAAGCCGAGGTGCTCCGCCGGGAGCGGGCGCACCAGCCGGGCCTGGACCACTCCGAGGTGCGCGAGCTGCAACGCAAGGCCCGCAAGTTCGGCTTCTGGGGCCTGGCCACCCCCGAGGAGTACGGCGGGATGAACCTGCCGGCCGTACTCCAGTCGTTGATCTGGACGGAGCTGGGCCGCACGTTCGTGCCCTTCCGCTTCGGCGGCGAGGCCGACAACATCCTGTTCCACGCCACCGAGGAGCAGAAGCGGGAGTTCCTCATCCCGACCATCGAGGGCGAGCGGCGCTCCTGCTTCGCGATCACCGAGCCGGGAGCCGGCTCGGACGCCGCGAACATCCGGCTCTCCGCGCGCCGCGACGGCGACGACTGGGTCCTGGACGGCGAGAAGACCTTCATCACCGGCGGCCACGACGCGGACTTCGCCATCGTGGTCGCGGTGACCGACCGGGAGAAGGGCGCCCGCAACGGCGGGGCCACCGCCTTCCTGGTGGACCGGACGATGGGCTGGCGCTCGGAGTTCATCCAGACCATGGGCGAGGGCGGCCCCGCGTCGCTCATCTTCGACGGCGTCCGCGTGCCGCACCGCAACATCCTCGGCGAGATCGGGCAGGGCTTCACGCTGGGCATGGAGTGGATCGGCAAGGGCCGCTACACCATCCCGTCACACGCCATCGGCATCGCCGAGCGGGTGCTGCAGATGGCCATCGACTACGCCAACACCCGGGAGACGTTCGGCACGAAGATCGGCACCAACCAGGCCATCCAGTGGATGATCGCCGACTCGGAGACCGAGCTGGAGGCGGCCCGGTGGCTCGTGCTGCGCTCGGCGTGGACGGTCGATCAGGGCCTGGATCCCCGGCACGCGTCGTCGATGGGCAAGCTCTACGGCGCCGGCATGGTCAACCGGGTGGTCGACCGGGTGCTCCAGATCCACGGCGGCATGGGCTACACCCGGGAGCTGCCCATCGAGCGTTGGTACCGGCAGGTCCGGCTCTACCGGATCTTCGAGGGCACCGACGAGATGCAGCGGCTGATCATCTCGCGGGACCTGCTGCGCGGCTACACCAGGATCGGTGGTCACCTCGCCTGAGCGGAGTCATCCCGTCAACGCCTCCAGCGCCGCGTCCACATCGGCCTCGGTGGAGTAGATGTGGAAGGAGGCACGGACCCGTCCGGCGCGGACCGCCGCGCGAATGCCGGCCGCCGCGAGGCGCTGCTCCGCGTCCGGCACGTCCACGCTGACGATGGCGCTCTCCCCCGGCGGTCGGCCCAGCCCGGCCAGGAACCGGTTGGCCAGCGCCACGTCGTGCGCCCGGATCGCCGGCACGCCGATCTCGGCGACCACCTCCAGCGCCGGTGCCGCGCCGACCCAGCTGAACCAGGCCGGCGAGATGTCGAACCGGCGGGCGTCGTCGGCCAGCCGCAGCGGCGGGCCGTAGTAGGAGGCGTGCGGGTCGCGGCCCGCGTACCAGCCGGCGGCGTCGGGGCGCAGCCGGTCCCGCAGCGCCGGGGCCAGATAGGCGAACGCGGTACCGCGCGGGTTCATCAGCCACTTGTAGCCACCCACTGCCACCACGTCGGCCCGGCTCCCGTCGAACGGCAGCCAGCCGCACGCCTGGGTCGCGTCCACCACCACCAACGCGCCGTGCGCGCGGGCCGCGGTCACGATCTCGTCGTACGCCGCCACCGCCCCGTCGGCCGACTGCACCAGGCTGAACGCGACAACGTCGGTGCCGGCGTCGATCGCGTCGACCAGAGCGTCCAGCGGCACCGTACGGACCTTGACCCCGCGCTCCTCCTGCACCAGCCACGGAAACAGGTTCGAGGTGAACTCGACATCGGGAACCACCACCGTCGCCCCGGCCGGCAGCGCCGCCGCTACCGGCGCGAGGATCTGCGACACGGCCGCGCCGACGGCGACGTCACCGGCCGGCACCCCGATCAGGTCGGCGAACGCGGTACGGGACCGGTGCACCGCCTCGCCCCAGCCCTCCCACGACGTGCGGCCGACCCGCCACGCGCCCAGGGCGTCCTGTAGTGCCGTCCACGCCGGCTCGGGCGGCAACCCGTAGGAGGCGGTGTTCAACCAGCCGGGCTCCGGCTGCCACAGCTTCTGCGCCTGCTCGATCTCCATCTCGTCGACGCTAGGCGAGGCGGCGTCGAACGGGCACGACCAATCGGCGACCGGCGGCCTGTCAGATCCGGACGAAGTCCTGGCCGAGCACCGTCCGCAACCTCGTCAGCGAGCGGGCGTTCTGCGTCTTGACCACCGACACGGAGACGCCGAGGGTGCTGGCGACGGCCTCGACGCTCTGGTCCTCCCAGTGCCGGAGCACGACGATGGCCTGGTCCCGAAGGGGCAGGGTGGCCAACGCCCGAAGCAGGGTGACGTGCAACTCCGCGGTGTCGTCGAGCCGTTGGGGCGACGCCTCGGGCAGCTCGGCCAGCACGATCTCGGCGGCGCTGCGCCGCTTCGCCTGGTCGAAGACGGCGTTCATGAGGACGCGACGGCTGTACGCGTCGAGGTTCGTGGTGTGCCGGATCCGGCCCCAGTTCGCGTACATCTTCGCGAAGGTGGTCTGGGTCAGGTCCTGCGCCAGGTGCCAGTCGCGGCACATCAGGTAGGCGGTCCGTCGCAGTCTCGGCGCGGTGGTCTCGACGAAGGCGGTGAACTCCGCCTGCCGGGCGGTCTGCTCGCGCCGCCGGGCCGCGCCCCAGCGAACGCCTGCCATCAGTCGACCGCCGAAGCGCTCGTGCCGGCGGGGCAGTCGATGCCGATGATCTCGTCGACCCCGGGCATGCGATCGACCCGGGCAGCCAACCTCGCGTACGAGGACCGGGCGACGAGCGTGATCCGGAACGACTCCGGCAGTTGGCTGGCCCGGACGCTGGCGACGAGTTCGGGCGCGTCCGCGTACGCCTTCCTGTAGTTGATCAGCGCCTGTTCGCGACTCACGAACACCAGGGTCCCGACCGCCGGATCGGCGTCCAGCGCGCGATTGACCGCGTCGCGCTCCGGCGCGGTGATGTCGTCGGCGAGGAAGACCGTGGCGTCGGTCGCGGTCGTCCGGGCGGGAAACTCGCACGCCTTGTTCACCAGCATGCCGAACGCCGCCGGCACGGTCGTCGGTTCCGGGGCTGAGGGTTGCGGTGGCGCCGCCACGTTCACCACCCCGACCGCCGCGATGGCGGCCACGGCCGCCGCGCCCGCCGTCACCAGGCGCTGCCGGCGTCGGCGCAGGCTGGTGCCGGCCGCCATCGCCACGCCAGCCAGGTCGTTCGACGGCAGTACGGGCTCGTCGACGATCGCCCGGTCGAAGAGCACCCGCAGGTTCTGATCCATTGTTCACTCCCGTGCTCCGGTGGACTCCCACACTCCATGACTGGTTGGGGCACCGGATCGGTCACATCGGCGAGAGGCTGGATGGGCCAGGGCGAGCGACATGACACCAAGTATTCGCTCGCCGACATCCGTCGAGCAGCGTCTTCGTCTGCCACACGAGTAATTCCCTGGCCCTGGCTCGGGCTGTGGCCGACGGCCGACGGCCGACGGTGACCGTCGGTCACTTCCGTGGGGGGCGGTTGCGATAGTGAGCGGTATACCTCAGAGTCATATTTATACCTCTGAGGTATACCGCTCACCAGCACATCGAGATGGCGGGCAGCCACAGCGGATGGCGAGCGCTTTTCGCTGCGTCCGCAGCCCCGTCGTCTAGGCGTGGGCGGAAACGACGAAGCCGGCCACCCGTAAAGGTGACCGACTCCTTGTCACGCTTCAAGCGGGATTAATTGACCAGTTGCCGTCGGCGGTCACCTGTACCAGCGCTGGCGCGTCCAATGGCCGGGTACCCGAGTACCCACCAATCTCATTGATCAGCAGGCCACCCTCCCCCGACTCCAGATTGTATGACTCCACCACGAAGTTGCTCTCGCCCTTTGAATGGGTGATCTTCTCCGGGCGGTTGACGCAATCTGGTCGACGCTTCCCACCGTCAACGTCCACTTCCCGTCCGGACCGTCCGACTTGAGGACGGTATTGCTGGTGCATCGCGGGCATGAGAATTTGATGATGCCCAGGTCGGTGAGGTTACCGACCTTCACGACGTCGTCACCGCGCCCGCTGTACACCTTTGGCTTTGGCGCGGCTGATGGTGGTGCAGCCGCTGCGGTGGTAGGAGGTGGGGCGGCGCTGGTAGATGGTGCGGCGACTGGTGCAGCTCCCCCACTTGTGGCGCTGGCTTTCGGCGTGGCGGTGAGTTAGGACTGCCGAGATCGATGGATAACCACATGCTGCGCTCGGCTATTCCTGCTGTAGTTACGGCCACCTTTCACACGACCGCCATTCGTCACAGCACCCCGCGCCGGCCGGCCGGCGCGCTATCGATGGGCGGGTGGATCCGAGCAACACTGTCGGCGAGACCGGAGAGCCACCGGTCGACCTCCACCAACTGGCGAACCGACTGTGGGTCGGCCTCGCTGAGCAGCGGACGGACCCGGTCCAGTTCGTCGGCGCAGCCCGTCGGGTCGGACCTCGGGCCCGAGGCACGATCGTGCGCCACCTCGCGAGCGACGTCGTCGTACGCCGAGCGCAGTCGCGCGGCGGAGTCCCGCAGCAGGACGGCCGCCGCCGGCCAGCCGGCGAGGCAGCCGGGCGGGTTGCGGCGCAGCAGCGACTCCGCGCCGGGCACCACGTGGTGCCCGGCGCTCAGGACGGCGTCCCAGTTCACCTGCTGTCGGTGCGGATGGTGGCGCTCCGAGTGGTACTGGCAGTACGACGAGTCGACAAGGATCATTCGGCGCCGGACCCGGTCGAGGGCACGGTCGGGAGGCGGAGCACCGCCGAGGATCGCCAGCACGGTCTGCTCGACGGCGTCCGCGCTGGCCCCCAGATAGCCTGTCGCGTTGTGCCGCAGATCGTGGCTCGCGCCGCGCGGCCACATCGCCACGCCGGCGAGCACGCCGATCACCGCGCCGAGCAGCACGTCGACGAGGCGGGTCTCGGCGAGCCGCCACCCTTCGGGGCTGAGCTGGGCGAAGACGACCGTCAGCAGCAGGGTGAACAGCGCCTGCTGCCAGACCGGACCGAGCAGGCGACCGACGCCGAAGGCCAGCATCAGGGTCACCGGCAGGACGACGGCGTACACGATCGGCTGGTCGATGACGAGCATCAGCCCGCCGCTGACGACGGCACCGGCGATCGTGCCCAGCACGGCCGGCCGCAGGGCGGTGCGGGTGTCGGCGGCCGAGGTACGCAGGACGGTGAGGGTGGCCAGCAGCACCCAGAAGCCGTGGGTCAGTTGCAGCACCCCGGCGGCCACCCGGGCGATGGCGAGCGCCACGGCCAGCCGCAGGGAGCTGTGCAGGTGGGCGGAGCGGGGTGCCAGGTGGGAGCGGAACTGCCACCAGTACAGCCGCCACGGGCTGTGCCGCGCGTACTCGAAGAGCCCCGCGTGGGTGTCCTCGCCGTCGGTCAGCGACCCGCCGGCCACCCGGACGCCGACGGCGAAGACCCGGGTCTGGTCGGCGAGGGCCAGCGCCGTCGCGTCCCGGCACAACCGGGACACGTCCGGCGGGTCGTGGCCGTCGCCCTCTCCGGCGACGTACGCCGTCTCGGCTCGCCCGATCGCGGCGTCCAGGTCGTCGAGACCCACCGGCGGGGCACCCGGTGCCAGGGTCCGGCCGGCGGCGCGGGTCGTGTCCGCGCACGAGCGCAGCAGACGTGCCGCCGTCAGGTCTCCCATCGGCTCGGGCGGCGCGTCCGCCGCCAACCGGTCCGCCTCGGCGAGCGCCTCGCGGAGCGCGGACGCGCAGATCCGCAACGCCCGATCCTGGGCGCCCGCCGCGGTCGGTGCCCACTCCGGGGGGTTGCGGCCCAATTCGATGGCGGCCACCAGGTCGTACGCCCGCTCGCGACGTGGGTCCCGACCACCCGGGCCGGTGTACGGGTCGGTCAACCTCTCGGCGGCGACGTCGAGGAACGCCGCGACGCCGTCCGCCGCGGCGGCGAGGCGCTGCCGGTAGGAGACCGGCACCGGATCGGGCCAGAGCAGCACCTCCGCCGCGGCGAGCAGCACGATGGCGAGCGTGACGCCGCCGAGTCGCTCCGGCAGGGTGCCCGGCTGGTACGGCGGGAAGGACGCCAGGATGTAGAAGAGTTGGAACGCGCTGGCCAACCCCACCAGCCGCGGGTTGCCCACCCCGGCGAACGCCACGACGAACCCGATGACCAGCATCCCGCCGGCGGCCGACCACGTGCTCCACGCCAACAACGAGCCCGCGGCGATCAGCGCCCAGACCGCCGGTAGTGACGTGACGAGGATTCGCGCCCGTTGCGGCGCCGGACCGGGCAACTGCGCGAACGACCCGGCGGCGATGGTGCCGAACAGGCCGTAGGTGGCGAGCACCGAGCTGCCCGCGCCGTACCGGCAGCCGTAGAAGACAACGGACGCGACGAGTGTCAGCCGTGCCGCTCGCCGCAGGACGGCATCTCCCGGGTCACGGCGGCGGAGCCGGCCGAGGATGCTGGTCGCGAGCACGCCTGCTCTCCCGGTTCGTCGCAGCACCCCTTCCCGACCAACCATTCTCGCTCGGAGCCTGCCGGTGGCGGCGGGTTTCGCGACGAATCACCGCCGAGAGGGCCGACCGGACATAGACGCCACCCTCTACTGTCTAGTGAGGGTTCCGTCGGGAGGTCAACGCCATGCTGAACGCCGAGGATCTTCCGCCGTTCCAGCGGGCCGTGTCCCACGAGTCACAGCGCGGGCAGCGGGTGTTCGCAACCCTGATGGCGCTGCGGCTGTCCCTGCTGCTGCTGGCGGCGGTGGCGGGAGTCGCCACCTGGAAACTCGACGACTTCGTCCTGGGTCCGGCGCTCGCCGCGGGCGCTTTTGCCGCCACCTCGATCGTCGAGGTTTTCCTGCTCACCAATCGCCCCAACGAGCAGTGGTATGTCGGAAGGGCCCTCTCGGAGTCCATCAAGTCGCTGACGTGGCGATTCGCCACCGCGGCGCATCCATTCCCGCGGTCGCGAAGCGACTCGGAATGTGTCGAGGAATTCACCAACCGACTGTTGGGCCTGACCTGGGACATGTCCGCCGCCGGGCTGGCGGCCCCCGCCGTGACCGGCCAACAGATCACGGACGGAATGCGGTCACTACGCGCCGGCTCGCTCGTGGACCGCCGGGCCGCGTACCTGACCGGCCGCCTTGAGGGCCAGCGGTCCTGGTACGCCGAGCGGTCGCTGTCGAATCGGGCACGCGCGTCACGCTGGTCGGTCGGCATGCTCGTGCTGGAGATCGTGGGAGTGACCCTGGCGATGTCGAGGGCCGCCGGGCTCATCGACGTCGACCTGCTGGGGATAGCCGCGGCAGCGGTCGCGGCCGGCGCGGCGTGGACGCAGACGAGGCAACACGCTGTGGTGGCGACGGCCTATGCCCTGGCCAGCCAGGAACTTGCCGCCATGGGGTCGCTGGCTGTCCGGATCGATTCGGAAGCCGAACTGTCGCAGTTCGTCGACGACACGGAGACAGCGATATCGAGAGAGCACACGATGTGGCGGGCACGCCGCCACTGAGCGCTACACGGTGGTGCGTCGCCATTGTTGGCTGGTGCCGGTGCCGCAGGTCCACTGCACGGCCTGTGCACCGTCCGCGGTGGCGGCGTTCGACACGTCGAGGCACTTCCCGCTGTGGCGGGCGACGAGCCTGACGTAGCCGGTCCCGAGGTCCTCGACGCGCCACTGCTGGTTGGTGCCGCCGTTGCAGGCCCACTGGACGACCCGGACGCCGTCGGCGGTGGCGCTCACGCCGCCGTACACGTCGAGACACCTGCCGCTGCTGACGCTGGTCACCGTGGAGTAGCCGCCACCGGCGTCCTGGAACCGCCACCGCTGGTTGGCCTGCCCGTTCGCGGACCACTGCACCACGTTGGCGCCATCCGAGGTGGACGCGTTGAAGACGTCGAGAAGCTTGCCGCTGTGCCGCGCGGCCACCGTGTAGGTGGTCGGCGTGGGGGTGGTGGTCAGCGGCGCCAACCGATACAGGCCACTCCCGTGGGCGGGAATGGAGCGGGTGAGCGTGCCCGTGGCGGTCCCGAGGCCGGCGCCGGACCACAGGTCGGTGACGGTGGCCGAGCCGATGCCCAGGTCGGACAGGTTGACCGAGAGGTTGGCGCTGGCGCTCTCGCGGTTGAACAGTGCCACGTACCGGTGGTCGGTGCCCGGAACGTCAGCGGTCCACACCTGCCGGGTGCCGCCGACGAGCTGGCGGTTGTTGGCGCTGTTCTGGTCGACGGCGAGCACCGCCGCGTTTGTCATCAACGCCAGCTCGGCGGCGCGGTTCTCGACCAGGTTGCCGCCCCACATCAGTGGCGCCCGGTTGATCGCCCACAGGGTCATGAGCGTGCGCTGCTCGTCGGCGGTGAGCCCGGAGTAGCGGGGTGCGCCGACCGGGCCGTACTTCGACAGCCGCCCGATCGGGATCATGTCCGGGTCGGGCCAGGCCCCGGTCGTCCGGTACGGCGTCCAGTTGCGCAACTGGTCGAAGAGCGCGTCGAGCGACGACCAGTTGTCCCACAGGTCGTTGACGATGCGCCACATGTGCGCGTTGTCCCGCACGTGCCCGCCACTGGCCAGCGGTGTCGCGCCGGGCGAGAGGCTCAGCACCATCGGCCGACCGCTGTGCTGGATCGCGGTCCGGTAACCCTCGACCTCGGCCTGCCGGTAGGTCGGGGCCGCGATGTCGTCCACCTTCACGTAGTCGACACCCCAGCCGGCCAGGAGCTGGAAGACCGAGTCCAGGTACGCCTGCGCGCAGGCGTTGGACATGTTCAGGCCCCACATCAGGTTGAGCCAGGCCGCGGTGGTGGTGTTGTCGATCTGGTTGGCTCGGCAGTTGGTGCCGAGGATCGGCACGTTGTCGGCGACCGCCTGCCGCGGGATGCCGCGCATCAGGTGGACGCCGAACTTCAGCCCCTGGGCGTGCACGTAGTCGGCGAGGGGCTTGAACCCGTTGCTGCCCACCGCCGAGGGAAACCGCGTGGTGTCCGGCAGCAACCGCCCGTTGGCGTCCATCCGCAGCCGGGGGTTGAGGTTGGCGTCCTGGTTGGGGCTGTTGTTGTGCTGGCCCGGGTAGTACCAGGCCCAGTCGATGACGACGTACTGCCAGCCGTGCTGGCGCAGGTTGTCGCGCATGTAGTCGGCGTTGGCCCGTACGTCCGACTCGGTGACGCTCCAGTTGAACGAGTCGTAGCTGTTCCACCCCATCGGCGGGGTGTCCGCCGTGCCGTTGTCCCACGCCGCGACCGGCTTCGGGGAGATGGCCGTGAGGCCGACGGTGAGCACCACGATCAAAACCGTGAGCCCGGCTATCCGCCGTGCGGTGGAACGCGCGAGGACGAGCGTCATCGGACCTCCAACGGGAGCGCCGACCAGGTTCGGCAAGCAGTGGTGCTTGTCGATGTTAACGTTCACACGCGCACTGTCAAGTGCGCCAGGCCACCACTTCGGACGGTACACCCGACCCTCATCGCCACGGATGTCACAGCGCCGGCCGGAAGGTTCGCGGCGTTGGCAGTGCCCTTTTGCGAGGGTGTCCCGGGTGAGATGACTCAGGGCAGGCGTTCGTTGAGCTCGATCAGATGACCGTCGGGGTCGCAGACGAACGCGCGTACCTCGCCGCCCCAGGCGGGCACTGCCGGCTCGGTCAATGGCTGCACGCCAGATGCGGCAAGCTCGGTGCAGGCGCGCCGGCAGTCGGGCACCTGCAGGACCACCATCGCGGTCACCGCGACGGCGTCGGGAGCGGGGGCGGTGAGCGCGACGGTGGGCCGGTCTGGCGGCGCTTGGCCCTGCCCGGCGATGTGCAGGACGGCGTCGTCGCCGGCGACCAGCCGTGCGTAGGTCGGCCACTGCACCTCGGGCGCGAAGCCCAGCCGCTGATAGAAGGCCACGCTACGCGCCACGTCACGTACCGCGATCAGTGGAGCGACACCGGAAGTCTGCACCCCACGAGGTTACGCGCCGCTGCGCTGACAGACCCGGTTCGGTGCAGACACGAAGCGATCACTCCTGAATGAGGTGAACTCACCCGGAGATGCCAATGGAATCTGATCGACACGGGTATACCGTCCAACTTGGACGACGCTGGAGACAGGCGTGAAGCCACCGACGCCGTACTCGGGGCTCAACCTCATCCTCCCAGAAGCCAGGCAAGGACTCGTCACGGCTGGTCGCTTGTCGTGCCTAGCTGTCGAGTGACCCTTTGCCGCAGACGATAGGTCCGAAGGTTCATCCAAGCGAACAAGCCGAGGCCGACGATGGCCAGCGGTCTGAACCAACCGCCGAGACCGCTCAGCGCGAGAAGCCCAGATGCCACGCCCATGCCCACGCAGAACCATCCGTACTGCGAGACGGATAGAAAACGTAGTTCCCGTTTTGGAGCCCGACCGGTAACGAGCACCACCGTGCCCCACGTGGCAGCCAGCAGAGCCATGATGCTGCAAACCCAACCGAACGTGTCCATAACGTCTCCCAAGGCGCGAGAGTAGGCGAGCACGCAACTGTACGGCTGAACCGTCGCTCAGCCCACGGCCTCGCATCGCCAACGCTGCTGCGCCCTAGCTATCCCGTCGGCCTCCGTCCGCACATTTGTGGAGTGGGTGGGGCCTGCCCGGTCAAGGTGGAGCACCCCGGCTCAGTCGGGCTACGGCACTCATTTTCGGGGGTCGCGCCCGCCCTCGGCCGGCGCGACCCCTGAGCATCGGGACGATGTCAGGCCGGGGCGCGAACGTCCTCGGTGGACTCCCGTGCCGCCGTTTCGTCCTTGTCTCGGTCGTCGTGCTCGTCGAGCATCGTCGCCTCGTCGAACGGGTCGTCGCCGCGCAGCACTCCGAGCGCACGGTCCCGGTCGAACTCGCCGGTCCACGTGCCCACCAGCACGGTCGCCACCGCGTTGCCGGCGAAGTTGGTAAGCGCACGGGCCTCCGACATGAACCGGTCGATGCCCACGATCAACCCGACGCCGTCGACGAGGTCCGGTCGGTGCGACTGGAGGCCACCGGCCAGCGTCGCGATGCCAGCGCCGGTCACCCCCGCCGCGCCCTTCGACGCGATGATCATGAACAGCAGCAGCGACACCTGCTCGCCGATGGAGAGCGGACTGCCCAGCGCTTCGGCGATGAACAGCGACGCCATGGTCAGGTAGATCGCCGTGCCGTCCAGGTTGAACGAGTATCCGGTCGGCACCGTGATGCCGACGACCGGCTTGCTCACCCCGAAGTGTTCCATCTTCGCGATGAGCCGCGGCAGCGCCGACTCCGACGACGAGGTCGACAGGATCAGCAGGAACTCCCGGCCGAGGTAGCGCAGCAGCGAGAAGATCGAGATCCGGGCCACGAACCAGAGCAGCGCGCCGAGGAACACCAGCACGAAGATCAGGCAGGTCGCGTAGAAGCCCAGCATGATCTGGGCGAGGCTCTTGAGGGCGTCCACGCCGGTAGCGCCGACCACGGCGGCCATGGCACCGAACGCGCCGAGCGGCGCCAGCCACATGATCATGGCGAGGACCTTGAAGACGACGCGCTGGATGACGGCGATCGCGCCGAGCACCGGCTCACCGCGCCGGCCCATGGCCTGGACGGCGAAGCCGACAAGCAGCGCCACCAGCAGCGTCTGGAGCACCTCGCCCTCGGTGAGCGCGGAGAGCATCGTGGTCGGGATGATCCCGAGCAGGAACTCCGTCGTACCGGCGGCTTCGTCGCCGGCGGCGGCCTTGCCCGCGCCCGCGAGGTCCTGGCCCAGGTTCAGGCCGGAGCCGGGGTGGATGAGGTTGCCGACCACCAGGCCGATGGCCAGCGCGACTGTCGACATGGTGAGGAAGTAGCCGAGGGCGAGGCCGCCGACCTTGCCGACCTTCGCGGCCTGCCGGACGGAGCCGACGCCGAGCACGATGGTGCAGAAGATGACCGGGCTGATCATCATCTTGATCAGGTTGACGAAGCCGGTGCCGATCGGCTTGAGTTCCTTGCCGAAATCGGGTGCGACCAGGCCAACCACGATGCCGGCGAGCACGGCCACGATGACAGCGAGGTACAGGTAACGGGTACGGTCCCGGCGGACCGCCGGCGCCGGTGTGGTGGCGGATGCGGTGGTGTCCATGGCGACAATGTGAACCGCGTCTCACCCGTTGACAGCCTTGCGGTCATTCTGTTCACCGCAACCGCGCCAACGGCGGCGGCGCGACGAGGAGGTGGTGGAGGTGGCCCGACGCCAGTGGAGCATCGCGGGGCAGCTCTTCGCCCTCCAGGCGATGGTGGTGACGCTGCTCGTGCTGGCCGGCGCGGCGGGTGCCGTCTGGCTGGCCCGCAGCGACTCCCGCCAGGCCGCCCAGCAGGAGGTGCTCGCGGTGGCGCAGACCGTGGCCCGCTCCCCCGACGTCCGCGCGGCCCTCACGACCGCCGACCCGTCCAGCGTCCTGCAGCCGTACGCCGAATCGACCCGGCGGGCCACGGGCACCGACTTCGTGGTGGTGATGGCCCCCGACCGCACCCGTTTCTCGCACCCGACCCAGGACCGGATCGGCGAGCCGTTCGTCGGCGAGATCGGGCCCGCCCTGGCGGGCCGCCCG
Source organism: Micromonospora sp. NPDC005215 (assembly GCF_040607915.1). NCBI lineage: Bacteria > Bacillati > Actinomycetota > Actinomycetes > Micromonosporales > Micromonosporaceae > Micromonospora > Micromonospora sp. NPDC005215. Next base: position 24,017 of record NZ_JBEXHQ010000073.1, read on the forward strand.
TTCACCACCACCAACGTCGGGACGCTCGGCGAGTCGGTGCGCGCGGTCGTTCCGGTGTACGACGAGCAGCGGCGCATCGTCGGCCTGGTCTCGGTGGGCATCACCACCCGCGCGATCGACCGTAAGCTGCTCCGCCAGCTGCCGGTGCTGTTGGGTGTCGCCGCACCGGCACTGGCGCTCGCCGCGACCGGCTCCTGGCTGCTCAGTCGCCGACTGCGCCGCCAGACGCACGGTCTCGGTCCGGCGCAGATGACCCGGATGTACGAGTACTACGACGCGGTTCTGCACTCGGTGCGCGAGGGTCTCGTGGTGCTGACCACCGACCGACGGGTCGCGTTGATCAACGACGAGGGTCGCCGGCTGGTGGGGCTCGACGTGAACGCGCCGGTGATCGACAGGCCGGTCGCCGGGATCGACCTGCCGCCCGCGGTGGCCGAACTGCTCGGCTCCGGGCGCGACGCCCGCGACGAGCCCGTCCTCGCCGGTGACCGGGTGCTGGTCGCCAACCAGCGGACCACCCACTTCGAGGGCACGGTGCTCGGCACCGTGCTGACCCTGCGCGACCAGACCGAGCTACGCACCCTGGCCAGTGAGCTGGACTCGGTGCGCGCGCTGACCGAGGCGTTGCAGGCGCAGACCCACGAGTCGGCCAACCGGCTGCACACAGTGCTGACCCTTGTGGAGTTGGGCCGCCCCGACGAGGCCGTCCGGCTCGGCACCCGGGACCTGGCCCTCGCCCAGCAACTCACCGACCGGGTGGTCGGCGCGGTGACCGAGCCGGCGATGGCGGCGCTGCTGCTGGGCAAGTCGGCGCAGGCCGGCGAGCGCGGGGTGGACCTTGTCATCGAGCCGGACTGCCGCCTCGACGACAGCCCACTGCCGACCGGCGACCTGCTCACAGTGGTCGGCAACCTGGTCGACAACGCCCTGGAGGCGGTGGCCCTCACACCGGCGCCACGCCGGGTGCGGGTCTTCGTCGGTGTGGTCGACGACGAGTTGCTGGTCCGGGTGGCCGACAGCGGTCCCGGGCTGGCCCCCGAGCGGGTGGCCGACGCGTTCCGGCGCGGCTGGTCCACCAACGGCACCGGCCGGGGCCTCGGCCTGGCGCTGGTCGGGCAGGTGGTCCGCCGGCACGGCGGTAGCTACGAGGTGGGCCGCTCGGACGGCGGCGGCAGCCTGTTCACCGTCCGCCTGCCGAACGGGGGTGAGCGCTCATGACCGACATCCGGGTGCTGGTCGTCGAGGACGAGCCGCTGCTCGCCGAGGCGCATTCCGCGTACACCGAACGGGTTCCCGGTTTCGTGGTGGTCGGGGTGGCGCACACCGCGCGGGCGGCGATGGCGGCCCTGCGCGCGGGCGGCGGCGGCGACGTGGACCTCGTACTCCTGGATTTTCGGCTGCCCGACCTGCACGGCCTGGACGTCTGCCGGGCACTGCGGGCCGCCGGCAGCAGCGTCGACGTGCTGGCGGTGACCAGCGCCCGGGACCTGGCGGTGGTGCGCACCGCGGTGTCCCTCGGGGTGACCCACTACCTGCTCAAGCCGTTCACGTTCGCCGCGTTCCGCGACAAGCTGGAACGGTACGCCGACTACCGCGCGCAGGCCCTCGCCGACGGGGAGGTCGCCGCCCAGCACGAGGTGGACCAGATGTTCGCCACCCTGCGCGGCGCCGCCGGGCTCAGCCTGCCCAAGGGACTCGACGCGCAGACCCTCGATCGGGTACGCGCCGCCCTCGGCGTCGGAACCCGCACCCAGGTGGGGCTCTCCGCGACCGAGGTGAGCACGCTGACCGGCATCTCCCGGGTGACCGCCCGCCGCTACCTGGAATACCTGGTGACCGTCGACCGGGTGGTCCGCAGCCCTCGCTATGGCACACCCGGCCGCCCCGAGGTCGAGTACCGACCAAGGTGAGCTACCCCCCGCGCCCCACGCCCGCGCCCCACGCCCCACGCCCCACGCCCCACGCCCCGCGCCCCGCGCCCCGCGCCCCGCGCCCCGCGCCCCGCGCCCCACGCCCCACGCCCCACGCCCCACGCCCCACGCCCCACGCCCCACGCCCCACGCCCCACGCCCCAC
>NZ_JBEXHQ010000074.1:0-24779 GCF_040607915.1 Micromonospora sp. NPDC005215
CAACCTCGGCGGCCACCAACCCCAACTCCCCGGAAGATGATCACCGGCGACCCACACATCCAACACAAGACCCATAAATATGACTCAGAGGTATATGGCGAATTCAAGTGGTTGTCGCAACGCCTTGATCTAGGGGTGTGCGGATGGGGAGATCACCGGGTTGGGTGACTGCGGTGACGGGCCGGTCGGCGATGCGGTCACCGGGGCGGCCGAATCTGAACGCCCGGGATGTTCAGCGGCAGTTCTGGCGGCGCGTCGCTGAGGGTTTGTCGAGTGAGGATGCCGCGCTGGCGTGTGGTGTGTCGCAGCCGGTGGGGGCGCGGTGGTTCCGTCACGGTGGTGGTATGCCGCCTGTGTGTCTCACGCCGCCGTCGGGTCGTTATCTGTCGTTCGCCGAGCGGGAGGAGATCGCGCTGCTCAGGGCTCAGGACAAAGGGGTGCGGGAGATCGCCCGGCTTACCGGTCGGGATGCGTCGACGATCTCGCGGGAGTTGCGCCGTAACGCTGCCACCAGTGGCGCTCGGCTGGAGTATCGGGCGTCGGTCGCGCAGTGGCATGCCGAGCGTCGTGGCCGCCGGCCGAAGGTCGCCAAACTTGCTGCGGATCAGCGGCTTCGCGACTACGTCCAGCATCGACTCGCCGGGATGATCACCGACGGCGACGGGCGGCCGATTCCTGGCCCGAACGTGGCGTGGAAGGGGCGCCGGCACGGACGCCGCGCTGACCGCCGGTGGGGCACCGCGTGGAGCCCGGAACAGATCAGCCGCCGGCTTCGCCTGGACTTCCCCGATGATGAGTCGATGCGAATCTCGCACGAGGCGATCTACCAGTCGCTCTACGTTCAAGGCCGCGGCGCGCTGCGTAGGGAGCTGACGGCATGTCTACGCACCGGACGGGCGCTGCGGGTCCCGCAGGCCCGCACCCGCCGTCGAGGCACACACTTCCTCAGCCCGGACGTCATGATCAGTCAACGGCCGGCCGAAGCCGACGACCGTGCCGTCCCGGGGCACTGGGAAGGTGACCTGATCATCGGCCTGGACCGCTCCGCGATAGGCACCCTGGTCGAGCGCACCACCCGCTTCACGATGCTGCTGCACCTGCCACCCATGCAAGGACACGGCGAAGGACCGCCGGTGAAGAACCCACTGCCCCTGGCCGGCCACGGCGCCGAAGCGGTCCGCGACGCGATCGCCGGGCGCATCACCACCCTGCCCGAGCAACTGCGCCGTTCCCTGACCTGGGATCAGGGCACGGAGATGTCCCAACACGCGCGACTACGCCTGGACACCGGGATTGAAATCTATTTCTGCGACCCCCGCAGTCCCTGGCAGCGCGGCACTAACGAGAACACCAACGGCCTGCTGCGGCAGTACTTCCCCAAGGGCACCGACCTCGCACGACACAGCACTACCGACCTCGACGCCGTCGCCGCCGCCCTCAACAACCGTCCCCGAAAGTCCCTCGGCTGGAAGACCCCCGCAGAAGCCCTCAACGATCACCTAAAATCCATCCAACAAACCAGTGTTGCAACGACTCCTTGAACCTGAGTATCGCTCGTCGGGAACATGGCCCCGGGATCCGTTCCCGAACCAGAGGCCCGGCCAGTTCAGGCCAGCCGTGCCAGCCCAAGCGAGGCCATGCCGTGCCGTGCCAGCCCAAGCAAGGCCATGCCGTGCCGTGCCAGCCCAAGCGAGGCCCCGCCGTGCCGTGCCAGGCCAGGCCAGGGCATGCCGTGCCAGGCCGTGCCAGGCCAGCCCAGGCCAGGCCAGGCCGTGCCAGCCCAGGCCAGACCACGCCGTGCCGGCCGGCGCGGGCCGGGTCGGGTGTGGTTCGGGCGCGCGTCAGCCGACGGCGGTGGCCGACGGCGGGGCGCTGCCGCCCTGCGGTGCCTCCGGTGCCATCAGCCGAACGATCTCCGCCTGGTCGGCTGCCGAGGGCAGACCCCATTCCGGCCGGTAGCCGTACACCTCGTGTAGTGGGGTGGAGCCGGTGCGGCCGTCCAGGATCTCCACGGCGTCCGTGCTGATCAGGCCGGGGTGCTCCACGCCACAGGCCTCGGCGACCTTGGTCAGGTCGCGGCGCAACGTCCGCAGGTAGTTGGCCGCCCGTACCGACTTCAACGCCGGGTCCAGGCCGCGGGCCAGCCAGGCGTTCTGCGTCGCCACCCCGGTCGGGCAGGTGTCGGTGTGGCACTTCTGGGCCTGGACGCAGCCGATCGCCAGCATCGCCTCGCGACCCACGTTGACCATGTCACAGCCGAGCGCGAACGCCACGACGGCGTTGTCCGGCAGGCCGAGTTTGCCGCCGCCGACGAAGACCACCTGCTCGTGCAGATCGTGCTCGGCGAAGACCTTGTAGACCCGGGAGAAGCCCTGCTGGAACGGGAGCGACACGGAGTCACTGAAGATCAGCGGTGCGGCACCGGTGCCGCCCTCGCCGCCGTCGATCGTCACGAAGTCCACGCCCCGGCCGGTGTCGCGCATCAGGTTCGCCAACTCCCGCCAGAAGCCCAGGTCGCCGACTGCCGACTTGATGCCGACCGGCAGGCCCGTCTCGGTGGCCAACAGTTCCACCCAGTCGAGCAGGCTGTCACAGTCGGAGAACTCGGCGTGCCGGGAAGGGCTGACGCAGTCCAAACCGGCGGGGATGCCCCGGGTGGCGGCGATCTCGGCGGACACCTTCGCCCCGGGCAGCAGCCCACCGAGGCTCGGCTTGGCGCCCTGGCTCAGCTTGATCTCCAATGCCCGCACGGGTGCGCCGGCGACCAGGTCCTTCAGTCGGTCCAGGCTGAATCGGCCGTGCTCGTCCCGGCAACCGAAGTACGCAGTGCCGAGTTGGAAGACCAACTCACCGCCGTTGCGGTGGTACGGCGACAGGCCACCCTCGCCGGTGTTCTGCAGACAGCCGGCGAGCGCGGCCCCCTTGTTCAGCGCGGTGACGGCGTTGCCGGAGAGCGATCCGAAGCTCATCCCGGAGATGTTGACCACCGACTCCGGGCGGAAGGCACGGGCTCGCCCCCGGGCCGCGCCGAGCACCTTCGCGCAGGGCAACCGCACGTCGTGTCCGGCGGTCGGGGTCGACGGCGGCACCGCCCGGCCGAACGTGCGGTGCTTGATGATCGGGTAACCGCGGGTGTGCTCGATGTCGTTGTCCGTGCCGAAGCCGAAGTAGTTGTTCTCCTGCTTCGCCGACGCGTACACCCAGCGGCGCTGGTCCCGGGTGAACGGCCGCTCCTCGTCGTTGCCGGCCACGATGTACTGCCGAAGCTCCGGCCCGATCGCCTCCAACAGGTAACGGGCGCGGCCGAGCACCGGAAAGTTGCGCAGCAACGCGTGGTCGCGCTGGATCAGATCCCGCGCGGCGAGCGCCGCGACGGCGGCGGCGACGGCGGGTACGGCTCGACGGGCCCATCTCATACCGGCAGTCTTTCCGCCCGCGCCGCGCCCGAAACCGGCCCGGCCAGGTGGCGGTGCGGAAATACCCGCACCGCCACCACCGCTCAGCGGTGCTGGAACGACTGGCGGACGGACCCGCCGACGACAGTGCACCACGTGCTCGTGCTGAGCTTGCCGTTGCGGGGCAGGCCGTGCAGCGCCTGCAGGTCCTGCACGGCTGCCCGGGTGGAATGGTCGTACGCCCCGGTCGCGGTGACCGCGTACCCCTTGGTGGCGAGGATTTCCTGCACGGCCGTGACCGGCGCGCCGGTGGCGTGCTTGTCGAGTTCCGGGACCAGCGTCTCCCAGGTCGGCGTGGTGAGGGTGGCGTCCACGTCCACCGGAATGCCGTTGCGGGCCTGCCAGTCCTGCACGGCCGCCACCGTCGCGGCGTCGAACGTGCCGCTGACGGTCACCGGGTAGCCCCGGTACGCGAGCAGGTGCTGCACCACCCGGACCGAGGGGGAGTTGACGAAGCGCCACAGGTCCGGCCAGCGACGTGCGGGCACGTCACCGAGCTTGGTGCCGAGGGCTGCGTGGACCCGCCGCCGCAGCTCGGGGAACTGCCGGTAGAACGCCGCCCCCGGGCACTCGGTCGTGCGGAAGTCCCAGTGGCCGAAGATGTCGTACGCGTGCAGCCCGTACTGCCGGCAGATCGCGACGCAGAGCGTGACCAGCGAGTCGGTCAGTGCCTTCGGCGGCGTCTCGGTGACGTAGGTGCCCTCGTTCTCGATGCCGATGGCCCTGCCGTTCTCGCCGGGGCAGTGCGCCGAGATCATCTGTCGGTCGCCGGCTTCGAGGCGCTCCAGGCTGCCCCGGCGGCCCTCCAGCACGTAGCCGCCGCGGCTCACCGTGAAGTGCTGGCCGGTGTCCGACCAGCCGTTGCCGTCCATGTGCAGGTTCTGGCAGTCGTGGGCCAGCTTGACCGCCTGCTCGCGGGAGTAGTCGGTGACGTTGGGGAACGCCATGTGGTGCACGATGATCTTGTTGGTGGCGATGGCGCTCACCGACAGCGGGTCCTTCGGCGGGCGGGCGGCCCACTCGTCACAGCTGATGATCCAGTCCAGGTCGGTGCCGGGCGCGGCCTGTGCCGTGGCGGGGAAGGCGAGTTCGCTCCCGACGACGGCGACAGTGGCGGCGCCGAGACCGGCCCGCAGCAGTGTCCGGCGGTCCACTTCGGAATGGTCGACGTGCATGACATCTCCTCCTGCGGCCGACGGCGGGGGATGAAAAGTAGCTCCAGTGGCCGCACGCACTCCGGAGAATATTGCCAGGACTCGCCCGCGCGCTAGAGGGCCGAGCCCATGATCCAGCTGATCGGGCCGTCAGTGGCTGGCGTTTCCCCACGTCGGGTCGAGGGTAGGTCGGGGACTGACCATCCCCGGCTGCGCGTAAAGGAATGACCAGATGAGTGACAACGTCAGCGACGCGGTGGGCGACGCCCTCCGCTCGGTGATGCTCTTCCTGCCCAAGGCCGTCGCCTTCCTGGCGATCCTGGTGGCTGGTTGGCTGATCGCCAAGGCCGTGTTGAAGATCGTGGAGAAGGTCCTGGAGCGGGTCGGCTTCGACCGCGCCGTCGAACGCGGCGGCATTCGTCGGGCGCTGAGTCGCTCCCGGTACGACGCCAGCGACATCGTCGCGAAGCTCGTCTACTACGCGGTGCTGCTGTTCACCCTCCAGCTCGCCTTCGGCATCTGGGGGCCGAACCCGATCTCCGACCTGCTCGCCGCGGTGATCTCGTGGTTGCCCCGAGCCTTCGTCGCGATCGTCATCGTCGTGGTCGCCGCCGCCATCGCCAACGCCGTCAAGGACATCATCAGTGGCGCGCTCGGCGGGCTGTCGTACGGCCGGGTGCTGGCCACCATCGCCTCGGTGTTCATCCTCGGTCTCGGCGTCATCGCCGCGCTGAACCAGATCGGGGTGGCCACCGCGGTCACCACGCCCGTGCTGATCGCCGTGCTGGCCACGATCGGCGGCATCCTCGTCGTCGGTGTCGGCGGTGGTCTGATCCGTCCGATGCAGAGTCGCTGGGAGTCGTGGCTGACCCGCGCCGAGCGGGAGTCGCAGCTGATCGCCGAGCACGCCCAGACGTACCGGGCCGGTCGCCGCGACGCCGAGGCCGAGCTGGCCCGCGTGTCGACCACCGCCAGCGACGCGGACGCCACCCAGGTGGTGACCCGGCCGGCCGACTCCGACGCCACCCAGGTGGTGACCCGGCCCGCCGACCCGGAGGCCACCCAGGTCGTACACTTCCCGGTCAGCTCCGACACCACCCAGGTGGTCGGTCGCGGTGCCCTCGACGGCGATACGACGCCGACGTCGACTCCGGCCCGGCCCTCCGGGACCGACGACACGACCCAGGTGGTCAGCGGCTCGGCCGGTTCGGACGTCACGCAGGCGGTGGGCACCGGTGCCGACCCCGACGCGACCCAGGTGGTCCGGGGCGGCACCGATCGCGCGGTGCCCGGGCAGCGCACCAGCGACGACAGTGAGACCACCACTGTCATTCCGCCGGTGGACCGGCGCTGACACAGCGGTACGGCGCGGGGCGGGATCGATCTGATCCCGCCCCGCCTCGCGTTGTCCGCCCCGCCCCCGCCCCGCCTCGCTCGCCCGGCACGCCGAAAGCGCTGGCCGCAGCCGTGCGGGTTGTCTAGCATCGCGGGCATGACCTGGCGACATTGATCCAGCAGCGTCGGCCGATCCCGTGGGCCACCACGGACACCGCACGTCCGGTGTCCGTCTCCACTCCCACGGGAAGGCCCCATGATCCCCATCGCTTCGCGCGTGTCCGATCCGGCGGTCCGTCGGCTGACGGCGACCCTCTACGGGTACGCGTTCCTCAGTGACCTTGTGCTGCTCTACCCGCTGTACGTGGTGTTCTTCGCCGACACCGGGCTGTCGGTGGGGCAGATCTCCTCGCTCTTCGTCATCTGGTCGGCGGCCGGCATCCTGTTCGAGGTGCCCTCCGGCGCGTGGGCCGACGTGGTGTCCCGCCGGCTGCTGCTGTGCCTTGCCCCGCTGGTGGCCGCCGCCGGGTTTGCGCTCTGGGTGCTGGTGCCGTCGTACCCGGCGTTCGCTGTCGGTTTCCTGCTCTGGGGCGCTGGTGGAGCACTGGTCTCCGGTGCCCTGGAGGCGTTGGTCTGGACCGAACTGGACCGGCTTGGCGCGGTCGGCCGGTACGCCCGGGTGCTCGGCCGGGCGCGGACGGCGGGTGTGCTGGGCGTGGTGCTTTCCGGAGTGCTCGCCGGCCCGGTGCTCGCGGCCGGCGGGTACCCGGCGGTCGGCGCGGCCAGCGTGCTCGCCTGCCTGCTCGCCAGCATCGTCGCCACCCGGTTTCCGGAGCACCGCACGCCGGCCGCCGAGCCCGTCCCGGTCGCCGAGTCGGCGATGGCCGCTCGGCCGGTGGGTGCCGCACCACCCCGGCCGGACGAGCCGGACACTGTCCCGCCCGCGAACCCGGACGACGACGGTGACCTGGGGTGGTGGGACACGCTGCGGGCCGGAGTGGCGCAGGTCCGCACTCGTCCGCCGGTACGGGCCGCCGTGCTGCTGGTGGCCGTGGTCGCCGCCGACTGGGGTGCCCTGGACGAGTACACCCCGCTGCTGGCCCTGGACACCGGCGTCGGGGCGCAGGCCGTACCCCTGCTGCTCCTGCTGCTCTGGGCCGGGGTGACCGTCGGCGGGCTGCTCGCCCCGGCGGGGGAGCGGCTGGGCAGCCGAGGGTACGCCGCACTGCTGGCGCTGGTCGGCGTCGCGCTGGCCGGCGGTGCCCTGCTCCGGCACCCGGCGGGGTTCGTGCTGCTCGCGGTGGCCTTCGGCGCGGCGCAGTTGGCCACCGTGCTTGCCGATGCGCGGCTCCAGGCCCGGATCACCGGCACCAGCCGCGCCACCGTCACGTCCCTGGCCGGGATGGCCACCGACGTGCTGATCATCGTGACGTACGCCGGCTACGGCCTGCTCGCCACGGCGGCCGGCAACGCGGTGGCGTTCGCGCTGGCCGCCGGGGCGTACCTCGTGGCGGCGCTGGTGCTGCTGACCCGACGCCGGGAGTAGTCACCCGAATCGACGAAGCGCTCCCGGCGGCGGCCTCCTTCGGCCGCCGCCGGGCGGCACGGTCAGCCGGCCAGGTGCAGGAACGACCACTGGTGGCCGTCGAGGTCCCGGAACCCGCGCATGTACATCGGCCCGTTGGCCGTCCCCGGCCCGAGCGCCTCCCCGCCGGCGACCGCGGCCCGGTCGACCAGCTCGTCGACCTGCTCCCTGCTCCGCGCCGACAGGCCGACGATGACCTCCCGGCTGGTCGCGGTGTCCGTGGTGGCGACCCCGGTGTACGCCTCGAAGGCCGAGCGGAGGTGCAGCATCAGCCGGGTGTTGTCGGAGATGGTGAGCGCCATGCTGTCGCCTTCCGGCTCGGCCTGGTCGCTGGTGAAGCCGAGCGCCTGGTAGAACTCGGCGGCGGTGGTCAGGTCGCGCACCGGCAGGTTGATGAATGTCATTGTCATCGGTGGTCTCCGTTCGACTCGAGCAGTGCCTTCAACGCGGCGAGCCGCTCCCGCCAGTACGCCTTCAGCTCGGCGGCCTGCTCGGCTGCGGTCAGCTTCTCGTGTTGGATGCTGACCCGGGCCTTCGACTCGCCGACCGCGTCGACGCCGACCACGATCCGGGTGGGACCACCGGCCCAGTCGGCCCGGAAGCTGCGCGGCGCGGTGGCGGTGCGGACGCGCACCTCGACGTCGGGAAGCCAACGGGCGCGTACCGTCTCGTCGGCGAAGGCCTCGAACAGCCGCGTCGCCGGCACCGCCATCGTCCGGCTGGCGCTGGCCTCGAAGCCGCCCCCGCGCCGTTGACCGGGCGCGCGCAGGCCGCGTTCCTGCTCGTACCCGACGGTGATGGTCTGTGCCCACCAACCCGGCACCTCGTGCTCGACCACCAGGTGACGGGCGATCTGGGTGTGCGGGCGCTCGGTGGCGCCCACTGCGTCGAGCAGGGCGAACCACTCGGCCCAGCCGAGGCCGGTCCGAGCGCGGATCAGATCGTCGGTGATCCGCTCGGTCTGCGCGGCGGCGGGTCCGGCGGGCGGCAGGGCGGCGGGTGCCGCGGACGGCGACGCGGTCTGCGTGGTGGCTCGATTGATCAGCTGCCGGCGGGCCGTGGTGTAGCTCTCGCCGGTCTTCTCCATCCGGGTCCGAACCCGGGCCTTGAACGATCTCTGGTTGGTCATCACATGCTCCCGGTCAACGGCACGGTCGCCGCGACTCACGCTCCCGCCGACCCCGCCGGAGTGGGGCATGTGGCACCACGTCCCGAGGGCTCCAGGCCCCCTTTGCCTCCGCGTGGCCGGCGGCGTGAGCGCCAGGAGGGAGGTGCGGCGTAGGACGACGCCAGGGTCATCCTACGGCAGAGTTGGCCGCCGGCGCGGGAATCAGGGCAGGCGGCCGGCCGTCACCGGCCCAGCGCCACCGGCAGGGGCACCGGCCGTTTCGCGACCCGGTCGTCCCCGGACGACCGGCCGCGCAGGTGCCGAACCAGCCAGGGCAGCAGGTGCCGGCGGGTCCAGGCCAGCTCGGCGCCGAGCACCTCGGCGCGGCGCCGCATCGGCGCGGGCGGCAACGGGACCTTCCAGGAGTCGTCGAACCCGGGCAGACCGACGGTGTACGCCAGCGCGGCGGCGATCCGCTCGTGCCCGGCGCTGTTGGCGTGCAGCCGGTCGTCGCTCCACAGCCGGGGGTCGGAGGCGACCGGGAGGGCGCCCAGGTCGACAAGGGAGGCGCCGGTCTGCGCGGTGGCGACCCGCATCGCCTCGTTGAGGGCGAGCATCCGACCCCGCAGCGGCCGGGCCAGGGGCATCACGGAGGCGGGATCCGGCATCGTGAACGTCAGCACGGTGGCGCCCTGCCCGACGAGTGCCCGCTGCATCGCCGCGACATCGCCAGCGACCTGGTCCGCGTCGAAGGAGGGGCGCAGCACGTCGTTCATGCCGGCGACCACGGTGGCCAGGTCGGGTGCGAGGTCGAGGGCGGGCTGGAGCTGCTCGGCCCGGATCTGCGCGGTGGTCCGGCCACGGATGGCGAGGTTCGCGTACTCCAGGCCGCCGCCCTGGGCGCGGGCCACCGCCAGGGCGAACCGGTCGGCCCAACCCCGGTAGCCGCCCGCGTCGTCCGGGTCGTCGAGCCCTTCGGTGGTGCTGTCGCCGATCGCCACGTACCGCTGCCACATCACGGGTGCGAGGTTAGCGTTGCCCGCCCGGTGCCGCACGCCCCGCGGCGGGGGAGTGGTCAGAGCCAGCCGGAGCGGCGGAACAGGCGGTACAGGGCCAGGGCGACCACGGCCATCAGGGTGAGGGCGCCGGCGTAGCCGTAGCGCCAGGCCAGCTCGGGCATGTGGTCGAAGTTCATGCCGTAGATGCCGGCGAGGCCGGTCTGGGTGGCCGCGATGGCCGCCCACGCCGCGATCTTGCGCATGTCGTTGTTCTGTTCGACGGCGAGCTGCGCCAACCGGGACTGCACGATCGAGGTGAGCAGGTCGTCGTACGCGGCGACCCGGTCGACGGCCCGGCTCAGCCGGCCGTCCACGTCGACGAACCAGCGGTGCAGGACGCGTGGTGGGCCGTCGGGGTCGAGCAGCGTCCGCATCGGCGCCTGCAACGGCAGCACCGCCCGTTTGAACTCCACCACCTCCCGTTTGAGCTGGTAGATGTGCTGGATGTCGGCACTGCGGTCACGGGCGAACACCGCCTCCTCGACCCGTTCCAGGTCCCGCTCCACGTGCCCGGCCACCTCCAGGTAGGAGTCGACCATCCGGGCGCAGACCGCGTACGCCACCGCCCAGGGCCCGGCGGCCAGCAGCGCGGGACGGCGCTCGATGTCGGCGCGGACGCTGCGCAGCGCCCCGGCGGCGCCGTGCCGCACGGTGATGGCGAACCGGTCTCCGAGCAGCACCATCACGTCCCCGGTGTCGATCACCTCGGAGGTGTCGGTCAGCTCGTCGTGTTCCACGTACCCGGCGGTGCGCAGCACCAGCAGCGTGACCGGCCCGTGCCGCTGCACTGTGGGCCGGTGCCCGTCGGCGAGCGCCTGTTCGACGGTCAGTTCGTCGAGGCCGAAGGTCCGGCCCACCGCGGCGAGCACGGCCGGCCCCGGGTCGTGCAGGCCCAGCCACACGAAGGCGTTGCGGCCGTGCCGCGCCCGGGCGTACGCGTCGGCGTAGTGCCGCTGGTCGGGCTCGCGCCGACCGTCGACGTAGACGGCGCAGTCGACGACCGCGTCCGGGTTGGACCGGCGTGGGGTGGGGGAGTCGCCCTCGGCCCGGCCGAGCAGTCGACGGGCCAGCGCGCGTACGCCTCGACCCGCCCGATCCCGTACCGGTCGCTGATCCACCGTGTGGCCTCCCCCGTCGCCCGCGCACCGCCCCGGTCACGGTGTCCGCAGGGATGGTGCCACCGCATTCTGCCGAGCAGGGTCCGGCCCCCGACAGGCGGGCGACAGTGCTCAGGCGGTGCGGGTGGCGAAGACGACGACGTTGTCGACGTAGTTGCCGGTCGTGGCGTCGAACCGGCCGCCGCAGGTGATCAGGCGTAGTCCGGCGGCGTCCGCCGGGCCGTAGACCAGCGTGGTGGGAAAGTGCTCCTTCGGGTACGCGCGGACGTCGTCCACGGTGAACGTGGCGACCTGCGCGTCGGCACGGGTGATCTGGATCTGCGCGCCGCTGCGCAGCCGACCGAGGTCGAAGAAGACCGCCGGTCCGGCGGGGGAGTCGACGTGTCCCACCAGGACCGCGTTGCCGGTTTCGCCGGGGCTGACTCCGTGCCGGTACCAGCCGGCGAGGGTGGGCCGATCCAGTGGTGGCACCTCCAGCACCCCGGCGGCGTTCGCGCCGACCGGGACGACCTCGGCGCGTACGCCGATGGCGGGAATCCGCACCCGGACCGGCGCGGCGCGGGGCAGCGGCGCCAGGTCCGGTGCGGGGTGGGTGCGCCTCGGCGCGTCGGCCGGCGGTCGTGGTGGCCGCGTCGGGTCGGCGGTGAGGCCGACGGTGATCAGTCCCAGCCCGCTCACACCGAGCAGGGCCACCACGGCCGGTAGGGTCCGCCGCCACCACACGTGGGCACACCTCCGTAGGGCATCGTCGAGGTGCCCGCGCCGGTGTCACCGGCGCGGGCACCCGTCCTCAGGGATGGAGCAGTCGCCGATCAGGCGACAGTGGACACCGGGCGTCGCCGGCGGATCAGGACCACCGCGCCGGCGAGGGCGGTGCCGAGCAGCGTGCCACCAGCGGCCAGAGCGCCGGTGTCGCGGCTGTCACCGCCGGAGCCGGCCGGTGCGCCGCCGATCGGGGTGACGGTGAACGTCGCGGTGCCGGCCGAGCTGCCGTCGCCGCAGGTCGCCGCCACCGTGTACGTGCCCAGGGTGAACCCGGCGGTGAAGAGTTCGGCGCTCAGCCCGCCGCCGGCGGCGGCCGTTGTGCTTCGGACGTTCTGGTCGCGGTTGGGGCCGGTGACCCGGAAGAGGGCGTCACCCGACTTCGGGTTGCAGGTCGTCGCCGTGAGCACGACGGTGCCACCGACCGGGGTGGTGGCCGGTGACACCGTCGTGTCGGCCAGTGCGGCGCCTGGCAGCAGGAGCGTGCCGAGGCCCACGCCGAGCGCCGCCGAGCAGAGTGCTGTTGAGACCTTCATACGCGTCTTCCCTCACTTTTCGTCCGCTGACTGCGTGGGACGTCGTTCGGGTGGCCAACTCCGTGACTAGCACCGGTGTGCCCAACACTAGGTGGGTTGGGTCCTCGATCAGGTGAAAATGAGAAATCCTCGTTGCCGTCACGTGTCCGCCCGCTGGGTCGGTGGACGAGGTATTTCCGAGGACGGCGCAAATGCACCTGCGTCGGGTGGCGGCGCGCGACCGGGCGCGGGGGTGTGGCAGCGTGGTGCGGTGACCGATTCCGCGCCGCTCGATGTCGACCTCGCGCTGCTCGGCGGTGGCGGAGCGGCGTCGTTGCTGCTCGCCGCGCTGGACCGGCACGGCGTCCGGGGCCTGCGCATCGCCGTCGTCGATCCGGTCCGCCGGCGCGGTCAGGACCGCACCTGGGCGTTCTGGGGCCACCCGGGCACCGACCTGGACCCGCTGCTCAGCGCGAGCTGGCGGCAGGTCGAGGTGGCGACGACGGCCCGGCGCCGCGTCCTGGACCTGACCCCGCTGCGGTACGCCATGCTCCGCTCCGGCCCGGTCTACGACCGGGCTGCCGCAGCCGAGCGCCGACTGGACGCCACCCGGATCGTCGCACCCGCCGAGACGGTGACCGACGACGGCACTCGGGTGCTGGTGCGCACCGGCGGCGGGCACACCGTGCGGGCCGCCTGGGTGCTCGACTCCCGCCCCCGCCCACCGGCGCGAGCGGGGCGTACCGCCTGGTTGCAGCACTTCCGCGGCTGGTGGTTGGCGGCCGAGCGGCCCGTCTTCGACCCGGCCCGCGCGGTGCTGATGGACTTCCGCACCCCGCAGCCACGCCGGGGCGTCTCCTTCGGGTACGTGCTGCCGGTGAGCGACAGGTACGCCCTTGTCGAGTACACGGAGTTCTCGCCCGACCTGCTCACCGACGCCGGGTACGACGCGGCGCTGGCCGGCTACCGGGACCTGCTCGGGCTCGACCCGGCCGGGCTGCGGGTGCGCGAGGTGGAGAACGGGGTGATCCCGATGACCGACGCGCCGTTCCCGGCCCGGCCCTCGCCCCGGGTGGTCCGGCTCGGTACGGCCGGTGGCGCGACCCGCCCCTCCACGGGTTTCACGTTCTCCGCCATGTACCGCCAGGCCGACCAGGTGGCCCGTGCCCTCGCGGCGGGCCGACCGCCGGTGCCGCAGGCGGCGTATCCGCGCCGGCACCGTTGGATGGACGCGGTGGCCCTGCGGGCGCTGGACCGGGGCGGGGTCGGCGGTCCGGAGTTCTTCGACCGGCTCTTCGACCGCAACCCGGCCGAGCGGGTGCTGCGCTTCCTCGACGGCGGCACCACCCCGGCCGAGGAGGCCGCGATCATGAACTCCACCCGGCTGCTGCCGATGATCGCCGCCACCGCCGGCGACGCGGCACACCGCGTCCGCGACCGGCTGCGCCCGAGCCGCCCCGCACCGGCGGTCCCGCCCCCGGTGGTGGGCGACGCGGTCGGCGCGAAGCCCGGCACAACTCCCGGCGCCGGGTAGCGCGCCGCGCGCCGCGCCGACCGGCCTGATCTCCTCCAGCGCCTGTAGAGCTGCCCCAGATGTGGGGCAGGACGCCCCGGCGTGTGATTGACGCGACCTCGGTGTCGCGTGCCGACGCGCCGGCCCCGAGCGGCAGCCCCGGCGTCACCGCCCGGTAGGTTGCCGGGCATGGTGGACGCGGCGGCCGGCAGGGGCGTGCAGATCTGGACCGACGGGGCGTGCAGTGGCAACCCCGGGCCGGGCGGTTGGGGTGCCCTGTTGCGCTACGGCGACCACGAGCGGGAGTTGTGCGGTGGCGAGGCCACGCCGACCACAAACAACCGGATGGAGCTGATGGCGGCCATCCAGGCGTTGGAGAGCCTGAACCGGCCGGTCACCGTCGAGCTGCACACCGACAGCACGTACGTGCGCAACGGCATCACCAGTTGGCTGGCGTCCTGGAAGCGCAACGGTTGGCGGACCGCCGCGAAGCAGCCGGTGAAGAACGCCGACCTGTGGCAGCGGCTGGAGGCGGCCTGCGAACGGCACGAGGTCACCTGGCTGTGGGTCAAGGGGCACAACGGTCACCCGGAGAACGAGCGGGCCGACGGGCTCGCCAACAAGGGGATGACCGAGGCGCGGGCCGCGCTGACCAGCAGCTGAGCCCGGGTCAGCGGGTCGCGTCGGGGTGTCCCGGCATGCTCGACCCGCCGCCGCTGCTGCCGGACGAACCACCGGCGACACCCGAGTTGTCGGGCTCGGTCACGATGTCCGGCCGGACGTCGGTGTCCGCCGGCGCGGGCACCTCGGTGTCCGCCTCGACCTGCACCAACGGCACCTGGCCGGCCTCGTCCTCGCTGTGCTGCGGGTCGCCCGGCAGCTCACCGTCGCGCTTTCGGTAGCCCACGCCGTGCCCCCCGTCGATGCCGGTCCGCGTCGGCGCTGGCTACCCGGCGTCGTCCCGGCCGAAACCTCGCGCTCAGCGCCGTCGGCGGCGGCCGGTGGAGGCGGTGGATGGGGACGGCTGGCGGACCGGGGTGAGCGGCAGCGCCGTCCAGTGCGCTGGCCGGGTGTGGGTCGCCGGCAGGCCGGTGCGCACGTCGCCCCGGGCGGCGTCCAGCTGGGACCGGTGCAGGAAGAGGGTGCGCCGCAGGTCGGTGCCGCGCAGGTCGGCCCCGCGCAGGTCCGCGCCGGTGACGTCGGCCAGGCTCAGGTCGACGCCGCGCAGGTCGGCGCCGATCAGCAGCGCCCCGCGCAGGTTGGCCCGGCGCAGGTCGGCCCGGCGCAGATCGACGCCGGGCAGGTGCGCGCCCCGGTGGTCGGCGCCCCCGGGGGACCGGGCCGCGTCGCTGGCCCGGGACAACAGCGGGTTGACCCGGTCCCGGTGCGCGGCGACGTCCACCGCGCGCAGGTGCGTGGGGTCACCCTCGGTGAGTGCAGCCGTCTCGGCGCGGGCCCGGGTCAGCTCGTCGCGCAGGTCGGCCGGCGGGTGCAGCGCCAGCGCCTCGGTGACGTACCAGAGCAGTTCGTGCAGGGGTCGCAGCACGGCGAACGCCTCCGCCATGGCCGGCAGCGTCTCCGGCGCGTCGCGCCAGTCCCGTCCGCCGAACGTGACCTGGGCGACCTGCTGCCCGGCCCCGAAACAGTCGAACACCGTGCAGCCGGGGAACCCGCGTTGCCGCAGCTCGGTGTGGATGCCGCAGCGGTGGTCCGGGCGCAGGTTGGGGCAGGCCTGCCCGGCCGGCTTGTCGATGGCGAAGTCCGCCGAGCGGGCGAACGCGGGCACCACGCAGCACAGGCCGAAGCAGCGTCCGCAGTCGGCGCGCAGCTGCGCCGACCCGGGCGGCGGTGCGGTGCTGGGCGACATGTGGCCGGTCCTCCTGGCGTTCGGGGCGAGACCGCCATTGTTTCGCGCGCCGGCCCGACCGGTGGGGCTGGGGGTCACCGTCCGTGGGTGTCGCCGGCCGCTGCCGGGCGGGGTGCCGGGGGACGAGAGCTGCCCGGTGGCGGCACCAACCGGTAGATCGCCCGCTGCCCGTCGTCGTGCCCGTACTTCTGGTCGAAGTGCCGTTTCACGGTTTCGGCCGGTGTGTGGTCGCCGTCGGCGGGCTCCGCCAGCGCGAACACCGCGGGGGACGCCCCGGGCGCGCGGGGCGGCAGCATGGCGCGCACGGTCAGCGGCCCGGTCACCCGGAACCCACGGCAGTCGACGTGGTGCTGCCCGTCCACCGTCACGTACGGCACGCGCACCTCGACCACGTCCGAGTCGTCGTGGCGCAGCGTGACCACGACCGACCAGTACCGCTCCAGGTTGAGGGTGGCCTGTTCGTGCTCCCACAACTCCTCGAACCGGGCGTGCACGAACCCGCCCCACGGGCTGTCCATGTCCACCTCGAGCTGGGGGACGTTGAACGACAGCTTCCCGATCGGGAAGAACGAGATCAATGCCCGGCCGTCCCACTGGTAGAGCTGGATCGACGGGGACGCGTCGTAGAGCCGGACCTGTAGGCGCTGTCGTAACCGGGAGTCGAGGGCGTCGGTGAACGCGGCCAGGTGGCGCAGGTTGGTGCGGATCTGCCGGGGCACGTCGACCCGCTGCCGTTCCAGCTCCTCGGAGCGTTGCTGCGCGGCGGTGCAGTCCGGATCGAGCAGGAGCAGCTGCACCTGGGCGCCGTTGGCGAGCGCCGCCCGTATCCCGCTCAGGGTCTCCTCGCGGTGCCGCTGCTCCAGCAGGATCGTCCAGGTGTCGAGGATGCGCACCCGGCGGCCGGAGCGGTGCAGCCGGGTCACGAACGCCTGCTGGTCGAAGCTCAGGTGCTCCTGCACCCGCGCCTTG
The DNA here is from genome assembly GCF_040607915.1 of Micromonospora sp. NPDC005215. Taxonomy (NCBI): domain Bacteria; kingdom Bacillati; phylum Actinomycetota; class Actinomycetes; order Micromonosporales; family Micromonosporaceae; genus Micromonospora; species Micromonospora sp. NPDC005215. The sequence continues at coordinate 16,440 of NZ_JBEXHQ010000074.1, forward strand.
CGGGCCTCCTCGAACAGCGGGTCGAAGATGACGTACGAGATGGCCGCGAGCACGACGCTGGCACCGAGGTTGAGCAGCAGGTCACTGAGGAAGCCGGTGCTGCGCCAGGCGCCCACCAGCATGACGACGGCGACCCCGAGCAGTGCCCCACCGACGACGAAGGCGCGTCGTTGCCGCCCGCCCCGACCAGCCCACTCGGGCATCCGGTCCCCTTTCCTCGTCGGTCGGCCCACCGCCGCCCACAAATCACCAGAATGCGGAGGATACGTGCCGGCTCTACCGCTTGCTGTCCCGAACAGGACCGGCGGGTTCGCCGGCCGGACCGTCACCACCGCTCATAGGGTGACGGTAACGGGGTCGTGCGACTGCGGACGGTGGGGTCGGATGAACGAGAGCGAACGCGAGCAGGCGTTGCTGACCGCCCTGACCACCGAGCACTTCGCGTTGGAGACCGCCCGCTCCGGCACCATCGCCGAGTCCACCGGCCGGGCCACCATCTACCTGTCCGTCCTGTCGGCCGCCCTGATCGGGCTGGGCTTCGTGGCCAGCAACGACAAACTGGTCCGGCCCTACCTGGGCGCGGTGTTGCCGACCCTGGTGGTCATCGGGCTGCTGACCTTCCTGCGGCTGGTCGAGACGACAGTGGAGAACTCGTTGGACCTGTGGCGGATCCAGCGCATCCGCGCCTACTACCACCACCGGTTCGCCGACCAGCACGACTTCTTCGCCGACGCCGTGACGGACGAGGGCACCATGCGGTCGGCCTGGTCCCTGGTGGGCATCGAGCGTGGGCGGTGGGAGTTCATGCTCACCACTGCCGCACTTGTCGGCGCGGTCAACGCGTTGCTGATCGGGCTCGGGGTCGCCCTGCTGACCGGCCTCGCCGGGGCCGGGCACGCGTTCGCGATCCCGGCCGGGGTGGTGGTCGCGCTGGCGGCGTTCGCCGCGCAGTTCCGCTACATCCTGCGGACGGCCGCGAGCGAACCGCGCTGACCGGCCGGGACCACCCCGGCCGGGCCGACCTGATCGCCACTGGTCGCGGTCCCCGGGCGTACCGTCACCGGATGCGCATCACCCGATTCACGCACGCCTGTGTCCGGGTCGAGCACGACGGCGGGGTGCTGGTCGTCGACCCGGGGACGTGGAGCGAGCCGCGCGCCCTCGTCGGCGCGGACGCCGTCCTGGTCACCCACGAACACACCGACCACGTGGACGTGCTGCGCCTGGCCGGCCTGGGCGTCCCCGTGTACGCCCCGGAGGGTGCCCAACTGCCGGATCTCGCGCCGCTGCCGGTGACCCGGGTCCGCGCCGGGCAACGCTTCACGGCGGCCGGCATCGAGGTCAGCGCCCACGGCGGCCGGCACGCCGCCATCCACGAGGGTCAACCGGACTGCCCCAACCTCGGCTACCTGATCGGCGACGGGCTCTACCACCCCGGCGACGCGCTGCACGTGCCCGACGAGCCGGTGCACACAGTGCTCGTCCCGGCCCAGGGGTCGTGGCTGCGCCTCGACGAGGCGATCCGGTTCGCCGGTGCCGTGGGCGCCGCCGCCGCGTACCCGATCCACGACGCGCAGCTCAACGAGCGCGGCCTGGCCAGCGTCGCCAACTGGTTCGGCGAGACGATCCCCGGCTACCGTCACCTGGTCCCCGGCGACACCGCCTGACCAACATCGCCGCCGGAGGTCGTGGCGCTGAAGCGGGGCGTGGCGGCGGTCAGCACCGCGCTGGCCGTCGGCGCGGACCACCCGTCGGTCACCTCCCGCACCAGCGCGGCGACCAGGCGGGTCATTGTCGGTTCGGCCTCGGCGTGCAGCGCCTCGGCGACGATCAGCACCGACGACGTGCCGGCCCGCACGGCGGACCAACCGCTCTGCCGGTTCGTCCAGCGCCGGGCGTGTGCCCGCCCGGCGGTGTCGGCGAAGGTCACCTCGCCCGGGTCGGGATGCTCGGTGTCGCCGGCGAAGGTCTGGTACTCCTCGTCGCCGCGCGCGGGTCGGACCACCAGGTCACCGTCGGTCCGGTCCAGGTCGAGCGCGGCGATCGGGATGGCGTACGCGGCCGAGACGGCGTTGCACAGGTCGACAAGCGGGTGGAGCCGGGGCAACTCGCCGTCCAGGCGCAGCCGGCGCAGCAGCGCCTCCGCCGCGCACCGGTACCGGGTGGGCTGCAACCCCATCGCCGCGTACGCCCGCCGCCACGCCTGGATCTCCGGAAAGCCGCTCTCGGCCCCGCTGGCCAACCGCCTGCGGGCGACGGCCAGGTAGCCGGCCGTCCGCCGCGCCACGTCGGCCGTGGCGGTGATGCCGGTGGCGTGGATTACGCCGGCGACCAGATCGGGGTACGCGGCGCGCAACCGCGCCGAATGCTCGAACTGCACGGCACTCCTATCGTTGGGTGAGGGCGAGCGTCACGCCGAGCGCGACGAACGTGCCGGCGACGGATCGACGCAGCCAGTCGGTCACGCGGGGTCGGGTCAGCACCCGGTCCCGCACCCGGGCCGCGAAGATGCCGTAGCCGCTGAACACCACGAAGGTGAGCAGCATGAACACCGCGCCGCAGGCGAGCATCGCCCGGGTCGAGCCGACTGTGGTGGTGCCGACGAACTGGGGCAGGAACGCGACGAAGAACAGCGTCGGCTTCGGGTTGAGCAGGTTGACCACCACGCCAGAGATGATCACCCGGGTCGCCGAGCGGGGTGCGGCGTCGGTCGTCGCCGTGAAGGCGTTGCGGTCGCGTGCGGTGGACCAGGCCAGATAGAGCAGGTAAGCGACCCCGAGGTACCGGACGATGTCGAACGCCACCGCGCTGGTCTGCAACAGCGCGGCCAGCCCGGTCATCGCCGCCAGCAGATGCGGCAGCGTGCCCAGCGTGCAGGCGAACGCGGCCAGCACGCCGGCTCGGGCGCCCCGGGACAGTCCGGCGGAGAGGGTGAAGAACACCCCGGTACCCGGGGTGACCACCACGACCAGCGTGGTGACCAGGAAGGCAATGGTCACGGTCGTCCTCCGATGGGTCTGGTGGGGCGGTCCCGTCTTCACTCTGCTGCCAGGATGGCCCGATGAGCAGAGCCAAACCGAGGGCATCCGACAGGTCCATAACGGCGGGGTCGGATTTTCTGCACCTGACCATCGCCGACGCGCCGCCGGGCGGGCGGGCCGACTGGCTGACCAACCGGTTGCGTCAGGCCATCGCCGACGGGCGGGTGCCGGCCGGTGCGCGGCTGCCCCCCACCCGGGTGCTCGCCGCCGATCTCGGCGTCTCCCGGGGCGTGGTCACCGAGGCGTACCAGCGGCTGACCGAGGAGGGGCACGTCGCGGGCCGGGGCCGGGCCGGCACTGTGGTCGTCGCCGCGCCCGCCGCGCCGGTGACCGCCCCGGCCCCCGTGCCACCCCCGGCCGCACTGTTCCCGCCGGCTCCGGGCAGCGACATCTTCGACGCGGTACGCGCGGCGAGCGCGACGATCGACCTGACGCCCGGCGTACCCGACCTGACCGCCTTTCCCCGCACCGACTGGCTGCGCGCCGAACGGACAGTGCTGCGCCGCCTCGCCGCGGCCGACCTCGGCTACGGCGACCCGTGCGGCGCGCCCGTGCTGCGCCGGGCAGTGGCCGCCTGGCTGGCCCGCAGCCGGGGCATCGCCGTCGACCCGGCCGAGGTGATCATCGTGGCCGGCGTGTCCCAGGCGCTCGGTCTGCTCGCCCAGGCGCTCGGCTCGGCCGGCGTCGACCGCGTCGCGGTCGAGGACCCCGGCTCGCTCGGCGTGCGACAGCACCTGAACAACTGGCGGGTCCGGACCCCGCCGATCGCTGTCGACGACGCCGGGATCCGGGTCGACCAGCTGGTCGCCAGCGGTGCGCGCGCCGTGCTGCTCACCCCGGCGCACCAGTTTCCGACCGGCGTCGTGCTCGACGGCGATCGCCGCCGCCAACTCGTCGACTGGGCCCGCGCCGGCGGCCTGATCATCGAGGACGACTACGACGCCGAGCACCGCTACGACCGACCTCCGGTGCCGGCGCTGCGCGGCGTGTTGCCCGAGCAGGTCTGCTACGCCGGCAGCGTGTCCAAGCTGCTCGCCCCGGCGCTTCGGGTCGGTTGGCTGCTCGTGCCGGCACAACTGCGCGCGGCGGTGGTCGCCGCCAAACGCAACGCCGACCTGGGCAACGCGGTGCTGCCGCAACTGGTGCTGGCCGAGCTGATGAGCAGCGGAGCGTTGGAACGGCACCTGCGACTGCTGCGCCGCCGGCACATCCGGCGGCGGGACGCGATGATCGCCGCGCTGGCCCGGCACCTGCCCGCGGCGACAGTGCACGGCGCCGCCGCCGGGCTGCACCTGATGATCACGCTGGACGAGGCCGGGGCGGACACCGACCTGGCCGCCGCGGTGCTGGCCCGTGGGGTTAAGGTGCAGCCCCTGTCCTGGCACTGCCAGCGGCCGTACCGACCGGGCCTGGTCCTCGGCTACGCGGCCCGCACGACGACCGAGATCGAGGAGGGCGTCGCCGAGATCGCCGCCGTTCTCCGCCGCCGTGGGCGGCCCGCCTGACCCCGGCACCCGACCGTCCGGTGGTCACCCCAGGAACAGCTGCACCAGCACCAGCACGGCGAGCAGCGCCGGCCCGCGCGAGCCCTGGCGCATCAGGTCGACCGGGATCATGCCGAACGGCGTGTTGACCGTCGCGCCACCGTAGTTGATCGGCGGGCGGGTGCCGGACCGGAACGCCGCGGCCACCACTCCCAGCGCCAGCGTCGGCCCCAGCCAGGACGGCCCCGGCTCGACGGTCGGCAGGGTCAGCAACCACCACAGTCCCGCGCCGACGGCCGGCACCACGAGGTGGATCCCTCGCAGCAGGGCGTCGCTGCCGCCCAGTGCCCGGCGCAGTCCGGGTGAGCGGCTGACCGACCGCAGGCCGCCGGTCAGCCGGTTGGCGGCGAGGTACGCGAACACCACCTGCGCGGCCCCGGCCAACCCGGGCAGGGCGAGCGCGGCAGCGTACTGCACGCCGACCAGCGTCGCCCAGAGCAGCAGGGCGCTCGGGTGGCGGCGCAACCGGCGCACGTCCGCCTGCAGGAACGCCCACCAGGCGGGGCCGGGCCGGAACCGGCGGCTGCGCACCCGGCCGATCCGACGCCACCGCCGGCTCTCCACCAGGCCGGTGAGCAGGCTCGGATCGAGCAGGATCGTGGCCGTGGCGGCGGCGTTGGCGAACTGCGCGCCGGTGGTCAGCGTGGCCCGGTCGACCCGGGGCAGCGCCCGCACCGCGCGGATCGTGCCCAGGCCCGCCAGGGGCACCGCGAGGGCGAACAGCGCGACGGTCGGCGTCGCCGCCGGCCGGGGCAGCCCGTCACCGACGTGACCGAGGAGCACCACCGCGGCGGTGAGGACGGCGGCCAGCACCATCGGCGCCGTGCCGGCCACCGCCGGCCACCGTCGCCCCGCCCGGCTGCTCTGGGCGACGACGCTGAGTGCCAGCGCGGCCGCACCCCACCCCGCGCCGGCCGCCGCCGCCCAGCCCAGCGCCGCCGGATCGCCGACCCCGCCGAGCGCCGCCACGGCCAACCCGAGCGCCGCGGTGCCCACCGCGGCACCGACCAGCAGGATGCCGAACCGCGGCGCCAGCCACGCCCGCCGGTCGACCGGCGCGCTGGTCGCCCAGCTCTGCGTGGCCGGGGTGACAAGCAGCGGGCCGAGCGCGCGCAGGCCACGCCAGGCCAGGCCGGCGCCGGCCAGCAGCGCGGCGAGCGCCAGCCACCAGCGCACCCCCGGCTCCGACTGCCCGACCGTCGGGGAATCCAGCAGGTCGCGGCTGGCGCTGATCGCGAACCAGCCGTACATGCCCACGAACAGGACGATGACGTACGCGTCGCCCAGCACGTCGCCGAGGGAGTGATCGTGGTGTCGGCTGCGGGCGCGGCGCAGGTGGGCACGTAGTTGCCGAGCGGTGGGCACCCCGGTCGGCGTGTCGGCGATGGTGACCGGCGGGGCGCTCACCGGCCGATCTCGATGCGCTCGTCGACCACCGCGTCGATCAGCTCCGGGTCGTGCGAGGCCAGCAGCACGGCGGTGCCGGCGTCACGTTCCCGCAACAGCCGCTCGGCCAGCCACTGTCGCCCGCGTACGTCGAGGCGCTGCTCCGGCTCGTCCAGGATCAGCACCCGGCGTGGCCGAACGAAACACGAGGCCAGCGCCAGCCGGCGGCGCTGCCCGCTGGACAGGGTCACCGGCAGCTGGTCGCGGGCCGGCTCCAGACCCAACTCGGCGAGCACCTCCTCGACGGGCTCGGCGTTGCTCCCGTGGGCGTACGCGACCAGCTCCAGGTGCTCGACCACGGACAGGTCCGGGAAGAAGTCGATGTCGTCGAGGGCGGCGGCCACCAGCGCCCGTACCTGCGGGTCGGTCTCGTCGGCCCGGCGGCCCTGCACCAGCACCTCGCCCGCGTCCGGCCGGTCGGCGCCCACCACACAGCGCAGCAGGGTGGTCTTGCCGCTGCCGTTGGGGCCCAGCACCACCGCGATCCGGCCCGCCGGGAGCGTGAAACTCACGTCGTCGAGCACGACCAGGTCGCCGAAGTTGCGGCTAAGTCCCCGTACCGAGAGCGCATCCACGACCACAGAGTCTCCCAGACCGGTGCCACCGACCAACCCGAGCGACCTACGTCACGCGGTCGACGGCGTCGTCCTCCAGGCGAGCGTCGGCGGCGGCCAGCCCTGCTCGTCGGCGGCCTCCTCGGCCACCGTCGCCGCGTCCGCCCAGTGCCGCCGCGCGTCGGCCCGGTCGCCGAGCGCGGCGCAGGCGTCACCCAGGTAGAGCAACGTGCGGGCCAGCCCCGCGGTGTGGATGACCAGTAGTTGTTCAGTCTGGCGCGTAGAGCGCGGCGAGGCCGGCGGCGGTGGCGGCCAGGCGGTCGCGCAGCGCGACCGGGGTCAGCACCTCGACGTCGGCACCGAGGCGCAGCAACTCGCCGTGGGCGTGGGTGAGCGACTCGATCGGCAGCACCGCTGTCACCCAGCCGCGCGCGTCCGGAGGCTCGGCGCTGGCGTCCATCGCGGTCACCACCGGATCGCTGCCGATCTCGCGCAGCCGTTGCCGACCGGCGGGGGAGAGTCGGACGGTGGCCTCGTCGCGGTGCAGGCGGGCCCGGAACCGCACCACGTGCGCCCGCCACCAGGCCGGCAGGTCGAAGTCGGCCGGTCGGACGAACTCCTGCGGCAGCGGCGTCAGCGCGAGAATCTGGTTGACCCGGTAGGTCGCCGGAGCGCCTCGGCCGGGCTGGTCGGCCACCACATACCAACGGCCACCCTTGAGCACCAGGCCGTACGGCTCCAGCACCCGGGTCACCTCGCCGTTCCACCCGCGGTAGCGCACCTCGATGCGGTGCTGCCGCCAGACCGCCTCGGCCGTGCGGGTCAGCTCGGGGGATGCGTCGCCGTCGGCGTACCAGCCGGGAGTGTCCAGGTGGAAGCGTTGCTGGAGCTGGGCGGCCCGGTCGCGCAGGGGAGCGGGGAGCGCGGCGTGCAGCTTGAGTCGCAGCGCGGCCACCACGTCGCCGTAGCCCAACTCGTCGGCGGGGCCGGGCAGCCCGGCCAGGAACAACCGGTCGGCCTCCTCGGTGGTGAGCCCGGTCAGCCGGGTCCGCCAGCCGTCGACCAGTTGGTAGCCGCCGGCGTGCCCGGCCTCTCCGTACAGCGGGATGCCGGCGGCGTGCAGCGACTCCACGTCCCGGTAGATCGTGCGGGGGGAGACGGTCAGCCGCTCGGCGAGCTGTGCCGCGGTCAGCCGGCCGTGCTGCTGGAGCAGTAGGAGCAGTGAGAGGAGTCGAGAAGCCCGCACTTCACTGACACTAGTTGTCAGGGGACCGGTCCTACCGTCCCGGCATGGCATTTCGCGACAAGGAACTGCGTACGCCCGGACCGGTGCTGGTGGACGGCCGGCACCTCAAGCGCTACCACATAGACCAGCCGGAGCGGCCGATCGAACCGGAGGTGGAGAAGGCCGCGTACGACCACCTGCCCCTGCTGCTTGTCGACATCGTCGACGACGGCACCCCGGCCGCCGGGTGGGTGGTGCTGCACCGGGGCGCGGACAGCGGCGCCTACCTGCTGGCGTACACCTGGGTGTGGGACAACGCGGTGGAGGTCCGGGTCGCCGCTGCCGGGCAGCCGGCGCTGGACTGCCCGGACGAGGACCCGGCCCACTTCGTGGAGGTACGTCGACCCGCCGTCGGCTGCGTGTGGGAGTTGGCGGGCGAGAAGGCGATCTTTTTCGTGGTGGTGCTCGGCGCCGCACCGTCCATCGCCAACGGGGTGATCTCGGGTGTGGACTACGTGCCGCCGCTGCTG
>NZ_JBEXHQ010000075.1:0-24212 GCF_040607915.1 Micromonospora sp. NPDC005215
GCCGACCCCAACACCGCCTCCTACCAGATCACCATCGAACACCTCGCCGACTGGATCGCCACCCGCGGCTACGCCACCAGCTGACCCCACCACCAGCGCACCACAGCACCCGCACCGCAGCACCGCGCAGCACCACGGCACCACAGCGCGGCAGCACCACCGCAGTACCCGCACCACCGCACCACCCGCAGCACCGAAAGGGCCGGCCCCACCACGGGGACCGGCCCTTTCGGCATTGCCGACGTCAGTCGGTGGCGAGGACGCCGAGGATCTGCTCGCCGTACTTGGCGAGCTTGTTCTCGCCGACCCCGCTGACGCGGGACAGGTCGGCCAGCGTGCCCGGCGCGTCGCTGGCGATCTGTCGCAGCGTCGCGTCGTGGAAGACCACGTATGCCGGGACGCCCTGCTCCTTGGCGGTGGCAGCCCGCCAGCTCCGCAGCCGCTCGAAGAGCGACGCGGCGGCAGGTGTCAGCTCGGCCACCACGGTGGCCGCGCCGCGCGGCTTCGACGAGCGGCTGGAGGGTGGCTTCTCCGGCTCGCGGCGCATCGTGACAGTGCGGCGGCGACCCAGGACGTCGGCGCTCGCCTCGGTCAGGGCGAGCGTGCCGTAGTCGCCCTCCACGGCGAGCAGCCCTTCGGCGAGCAGTTGCCGGACCACGCCCCGCCACTCCGCCTCGCTCAGCTCGGCGCCGATGCCGAAGACGGTCAGCGAGTCGTGACCGTACTGGCTGATCTTGTCGGTCTGCTTGCCGAGCAGGATGTCGATGCACTGCCCGGCGCCGAAGCGCTGGTTGCGTTCGCGGTCGAGACGGAAGACGGCGGAGAGCAACTTCTGGGCGGCGACGGTGCCGTCCCAGGATTCTGGTGGGCTGAGGCAGGTGTCGCAGTTGCCGCAGGCGGAGGGCGTCGTTTCGCCGAAGTATTCGAGCAGTTGGACCCGGCGGCAGCGCACCGTCTCGCAGAGGGCGAGCATCGCGTCCAGGTGCGCGGCGAGGTTGCGGCGGTGGGCGAGGTCGCCGTCGGAGGTCTCGATCATCTTGCGTTGCTGGACCACGTCCTGCAGCCCGTACGCCAGCCAGGCGGTGGAGGGCAGGCCGTCGCGGCCGGCGCGGCCGGTCTCCTGGTAGTAGCCCTCGACGGACTTGGGCAGGTCGAGGTGGGCGACGAACCGGACGTCGGGCTTGTCGATGCCCATGCCGAAGGCGATGGTGGCCACCATGACGAGGCCGTCCTCGCGCAGGAAGCGTCGCTGGTTGGTGGCGCGGGTGGCCGCGTCCAACCCGGCGTGGTACGGCAGGGCGGCGATGCCGTTGGCGACGAGGAACTCGGCGGTCTTGTCGACGGAGGCGCGGGACAGGCAGTAGACGATCCCGGCGTCGCCGGGGTGCTCGTCGCGCAGCAGAGCCAGCAGCTGCTTGCGCGGCTCCCGCTTGGGCACGATCCGGTATTGGATGTTGGGCCGGTCGAAGCTGGCCACGAAGTGCCGCGCGTCGTCGAGCTTGAGTCGGGTGGCGATCTCGGTGCGGGTGGCGCTGGTCGCGGTGGCGGTCAGCGCGATCCGGGGGACCTGCGGCCACCGTTCGTGCAGCATCGACAGCGCCAGGTAGTCGGGGCGGAAGTCGTGGCCCCACTGGGACACGCAGTGCGCCTCGTCGATCGCGAACAGGGAGATGCGGCCCCGGTCCAGCAGGGCGAGGGTGGACCGGACACCGAGTGCCTCCGGGGCGAGGTAGAGCAGGTCCAGCTCGCCGGCGACGAAGGCCGCCTCGACCCGGCGTCGGGCGTCCAGGGTCTGGGTCGAGTTGAGGAAGCCGGCGCGGACGCCGACCGCGGTGAGGGCATCCACCTGGTCCTGCATGAGCGCGATCAGCGGGGACACGACGACCGCGACGCCGTCGCGGACCAGGGCCGGGATCTGGTAACACAACGACTTGCCGCCACCGGTGGGCATCAACACCAGGGCGTCGCCGCCGGTGACCACATGGTCGATCACCTGCTGCTGGGAACCGCGGAAGGCGTCGTAGCCGAACACCCGGCGCAGCACCGCCAGAGCGTCCTCGGTGCGCAGGTCGGTGGGAGAAGCCATTCGCGGAGTCTACGAGCCAACCCCGACAGCGCCCGCCCGTAGGCCGGCCCGGCGCGTCTACCGCGTCAACGCTGCTGCCACGGCGGCGATCACTGGCCTGCCTCACCGTCTCCGTCGCCCCAGCAGAGCCCACCGATGCCGGCCGCGCTGTGGAAGCCGGGGTGTCCTCTGACGTCCATGCAGACCTCTTTGTCGGGACCGATCCGGCCGCAGAAGACCGGCTCGACGTGGTTCCAGGCGTCGGCTCGGGACAGCAGCGCGGCCCCCGCCGGCATCTCGGGCCGCAGGATCGTCAGCCCCTCCGTGTAGACGACGGCCTGGTCGCGGGCCTCCGTCAGGTCGGTCGCCAGGTAGGTCAAATGCAGAGTCCAACGCCGGGGCAGCCGGTACGCGCTGGCCGGCGGCCCATTGCGCCCCGACCGCCGCTCGCGCTCCGTCGTGTAGCGGTTGACCAGGGATTTCGGGTACGACGAGAGCGGGTCTGGGTTTGCCAGCGCGTGCGCGATAGCGGCAGTGACCCGCTCGGACACGTCGACCCCGTCGAGTGCGGCGGTCAGGTCGTCCTGGAAGCCACTGTGCAGTTGTGGCTCCCGATCCCAACGCGACGATCGGTTGTCAGTCACTGATACCCCCGGATGCCGGTTGGGCCTCTACAGCTTGGAATGATGATCCTGTAACAAAACAAGCGATCTTGCAACGTAGCAAGATAGCGTGTTTGTCGACTCGTCAGGCAACCCCTGGCTCCTTGTCTATGTCCATGTCTGTCCGGGAGGTGGTGCTGTGGCATCGACCGCAAGCCCGACGATCCGCGCGCGTCGGCTGCGCCGTGAACTGCGTCGTCTACGTGATCAACAAGGCCTGACGGTTGATGAGGTCGCTCGGGCGGTGGGATGGCATCGAGCGAAGGTCATCCGCATCGAACAGGGGCATAGCGGGATCGCTGCGGACGGCCTGCGGAAGCTCTTGGACCTCTATCAGACGTCGCCTGGGGAACAGGATGCGCTGACCAGCCTCGCTCGTCAGGCGCGACAGAAGGGTTGGTGGAGCGCATACGGCGACGTCCTGCCCGACGACTACGTGGGGTTCGAGGCGGAGGCGGCGTCGATCAGCACGTTCCAGAGCCTCTACGTCCCCGGACTGTTGCAGACCGAGGAGTACGCGCGAGCGATCATCCATGCCGGACGAACAACGGCAGGCAAGGACGAAGTCGACCGAGTCGTCGCGGCCCGTCAGGCGAGAAAAGTCCTGCTTACGCGAGATGCGCCGCCGAAGCTCTGGATCATCCTGGATGAAGCTGCCGTCCGACGAGCTGTCGGTGGAGCCAAGGTCATGAGCGCTCAACTGGGACGCATCATCGAGGCTTGCCAGCTGCCGACCGTAGAGGTGCAGGTCCTGCCATTCGCTGCGGGCGCGCACGCCTCGATGGGTGGTGCGTTCACGATTCTCGACTATGCGGAGCCGGTGCTCGACCCAACCATCGTGTACGTGGACAACGACACCAACACACTTTTGCTGGAGGAGGAGCGCCAGGTCTCACGATATAAACTCGTCTTTGACCACCTACGGGCGAAGGCGCTCGACCCTGATCAGTCTGCCGATTTCCTCGTCAGGATCTCCGTCGAGCTTCGACGCTGAGTCTTGGCCTGAGGAGCACTGTGATGACCGCGACCGACCTGGCGAACGTGACCTGGCGTAGGAGCACTCGTAGTAGCGCGAATGGGTCCGACTGCGTTGAGGTGGGCGAGATGTCGAGCGGGTTCGCAGTCCGAGATTCCAAGGACCCGGATGGGCCGGCACTCCTCTTCGACCGGGACGCCTGGTCGTCGTTCGTGACCGGTCTGCGGCGCGGCCCGGTCGGCTGACGCCCTCGGCACGTCGGTCGTTGCCCTGATGCCGGCGGCATCACCTCCATCCGGTTGGATGGCCTCATGGCGGTGAGCATCGACATCGACGCACTCCGGGACGCGGCCGGACCCATGGTCTGTGCAGCGGCGGACGAGCTTCAGGCAGCCGGTCAACCGGTGGTGCCCACGCCGGTCGGCGGGGGAGTTTCCGTCGTGTTCCGCGCGGCAGGGCAGCCTCCGCGCGAGGTCTGGGTGGGCATCACGGCGGACGGCTTCACCGCCGAGTGCGACTGCGCACTCGATGAGGAACTGTGCGCGCACGCCGTGGCCCTGACCGCCACTGCCCTGGACGGTGGCTTCGCGTGGTCGTCGTCGGCGATCCCACCGTCAGTCGTGGCGATCGAGCCCAGGGTCGCCGAGTTGGTCGAGGTCGCGGGCAGCATCTCCGCTCGACGGTTGGCGTTGTTGGTCGCCGAGTGGGCCGCCACGGATCGCGTGTTGGAAAGTCGCCTGCGCTCGCAGGCCGGCCAACTCGCGTCGCTCTCCGCTGCCGAGCTGGCCGGCATCCGTCGGACGATCGACAATCTGGCCCACGACGCGACAAGCGGCAACCGTTGGGATCTGCACGACGTGGAGAGGGCCGGCCGGGCGATCGTGGAAGAGGTCGAGGTGCTTGCCCAACGACCGCCGACGCAGGAGACGCTGTTGTTGGTCGAGCGGGCCGCTCGTCTGTGGGACGGTCTCTCCGGCTACCTCAACGACGCGTGGGAGACGTACGAGGAGGAGCCGGCCGAGATCGGCGGCGCGCTACGGGCGGTCCACGTGCAGCTCTGCGAGCAGGTGCAGCCGGACCCCGAAGAGTTGGCCGCCCGGCTGGTTGCGATCGTCGAGGCGGCTGAGGTCGACTCCTGTCTCGACGAACCAGAGGACTACCTTGCGGTCCTCGGCCAGCAGGGAGTCAGCGCGCTGCGTCACCGCCGCTGACAGCCGTCAAGGGCTGCCGGCAGCGCCAGGACACCTTCTGCTCGTGCCGTCGCAGCGGCACGCCCGGCACGCCCGAGAGCGGGGATGCCGGGCGGGCGGTGCGCTCAGCCGGGCTGGCTGGAGCGGTTGGCCAGGCCACGCGGCGGGGCCTTCATCCCGACCACGATGTCGACGATCTCGATGTAGCGGGCCTTGCCACCCATCCGGAAGGCGGTGGCCGCCGCGTTGATCTCCTCGAGGGTGTCGCCCTCGACGATGGTGACCTGGTCGTACTTGCCGTTCACCCCGGTCGTCACGACGTGGGTGAGTTGCTTGGCGAAGCGGCCCAGGTCCCGCGCGTGTTCGGCGGAGACCTCGTGGATGCCCTCCCGGCCGAGCGCGAAGTACTCCGGACTGATCCGCATGAACAGGAAGCCGATGTATTTGTTCTTGTCCGCAAGGTCGTGCATCGCACCCTCCCAGATGTCGGTCTGACCTGCGACGATCACGAAGAGCTTGTTGATGACTACTGATCGTTATCAAGAGTGTCGACTGTCGGGAGCGCGACCTGCGGCCGTCGGCCGTCGCCGACCCGCGACGGGTGCCGGCCCCTCGGCCGGCCGGCGGGATAGAGTCGCTGATTGACCAATCGCGGCCGAGGGGGCCGCGGCGCCACAGCTTGGGGGTACGGGTGAGCGAGGCGCGCGCAGCCGGTGACCGGATCGACGATCCGGCTGCCGTGGACGGGCAGTTGGCGACGGAATCGGAGACCACGCTCGTGGTGGTGACCGGCGTCTCCGGGGGTGGCCGCAGCACTGTGGCCCGGGCGTTGGAGAACGTCGGCTACTACGTGGTCGACAACCTGCCGCAGGCACTGATGCTGGACATGGCCGAGCTGGCGTTCAAGGCGGGCGGCGCGGCTCGGCGTACCGCGATGGTGTTGGACGTGCGGTCGCGGGCCTTCTCCACGGACCTGGCCGGGGCGATCCGGGAGCTGAAGGAGCGCGGCTTCTCGCCCCGGGTGGTCTTCGTCGACGCCGACGACGAGGTGTTGATCCGGCGGTTCGAGAGCGTTCGCCGCTCACACCCGTTGCAGGGCGACGGGCGGCTGGCCGACGGCATCGCCGTGGAGCGTGGCCTGCTGGAGGAGGCGCGCGACCAGGCCGACGTGATCATCGACACCAGCCACCTCAACGTCAACCAGCTCCGTCGGCGCATCGAGGAGCTGTTCGGCGGCGAGGACGCCCGCCGGCTGCGGGTCACCGTGCTGTCGTTCGGCTTCAAGTACGGCCTGCCGCCGGACGCCGATTTCGTGCTCGACGCCCGGTTCCTGCCGAACCCGTACTGGGTGCCGGAGCTGCGCGAGCACACCGGGCGGGAGGAGGCGGTCAGCGCGTACGTGCTGGGCCAGGAGGGCGCGGACGCCTTCGTCGCCTCGTACGCCGACCTGGTCAACGCCACCACCGCCGGCTTCGAGCGGGAGGGCAAGCGGTACCTGACGGTCGCCGTGGGCTGCACCGGTGGCAAGCACCGCAGCGTGGCCATCGCCGAGGAGTTGGCCAGCCGCCTGCGCCACTCCGGGCTGGCGGCCAACGCCCAGCACCGCGATCTGGGGCGCGAGTGACGGCCCGCCGGGTGGTGGCGTTCGGCGGTGGGCACGGGCTCTCCGCCTCGTTGCGGGCGCTGCGCCACTGCGCACCCGAGCTCGACCTCGACATCACCGCCGTGGTCACCGTCGGTGACGACGGGGGCTCCAGTGGCCGCCTGCGCGCGGAGCGGGGTGGTCTGCCCCCGGGCGATCTGCGCCAGGCGCTGGTGGCGCTGGCCGGCGACCACCCGGCCACCCGACGCAGCGCCGGGCTGTTCCAACACCGCTTCGCCGCCGCGCCGGTGGGCGTACCCCGAACCGGGGCGACCGGGTCGGGCCCGGCGGCGGCCGACGACCCGGACCGGCGCGGCGATGGCCTGCGGGGCACCGACGGGGCGTCGGGGGGCACCGACGGGCTGGCCGGGCACGCGGTGGGCAACCTGGTGCTCTGCGGTCTCATGGAGTTGCTGGGTGACCCGGTGGCCGCGCTGGAGCACGCCGGCGCGATGCTCGGCGCGGTCGGCCGGGTGCTGCCGATGTCCCGCCAACCGGTCGGCATCGAGGCACGGGTACGCGGCGTCGACCCGACCGCCCCCGACGAGGTGCGGACCGTCCGTGGCCAGCACCAGGTGGCCGTCACCACCGGGCGCGTCGAGTCGCTGCGCCTCACGCCCGCCGCCCCGGCGGCCTGCGCCGAGGCCATCGAGGCGATCATGGCGGCGGACTGGTTGATCTTCGGGCCGGGCAGTTGGTACACGAGCGTGCTCCCGCACCTGCTGGTGCCGCAGTTGGCCGACGCGATCGTGTCCACCTCCGCCCGGCGGTTGGTCACGTTGAACCTCGCCGCGGAGAAGGAGACCCTCGGGCTCTCGGTCGCCGACCACCTCGCGGCCCTGCACTGGTACCTGGCCGAGCTCAAGGTGGATCTCGTGCTCGCCGATGCCAGGGCGGTGGGTGACCCCGAACCGGTCGAACGTGCGGCAGAATCGCTTGGTGCCCGCCTGGTCCTCGCCCCCGTCGCCGTTGTCGACGGGACTCCCCGCCATGATCCGGCTGCCCTGGGCGCCGCGCTGGTGCCTGTCCTGGGCGCCGATCGTTAGACACGTACGTAATCTCCGGCGACACGCCGGAACCGGTCCGTGAGGGGACGCACAATGGCGATGACGGCCGCGGTCAAGGACGAGCTGAGTCGGGTCGACGTGCCCAAGCCCTGCTGTCGGCGGGCGGAGATGGCCGCACTGCTGCGCTTCGCCGGCGGGCTGCACATCGTCTCCGGCCGCGTGGTGGTGGAGGCGGAACTGGACACGGGGGCGGTGGCCCGGCGGTTACGCCGGGAGATCGCCGAGGTCTACGGATATCCCAGCGAGATCCATGTGCTGGCCTCCGGTGGCCTGCGTAAGGGCAGCCACTTCATCGTGCGGGTGGTCAAGGACGGCGAGGCCCTCGCCCGGCAGACCGGCCTGCTCGACGTGCGGGGCCGCCCGGTGCGCGGGCTGCCCCCGCACGTGGTGGCGGCGAACGTCTGCTGCGCGGTCTCCGCGTGGCGGGGCGCGTTCATGGCCCACGGCTCGCTCACCGAGCCCGGCCGCTCCAGCGCTCTGGAGATCACCTGCCCGGGGCCGGAGTCGGCGTTGGCGCTGGTCGGCGCGGCCCGCCGGATCGGCATCACCGCCAAGAACCGCGAGGTGCGCGGAGTGGACCGGGTGGTGGTCAAGGACGGCGACGCGATCGCCGCGCTGCTCACCCGGATCGGCGCGCACTCCAGCGTGCTGGCCTGGGAGGAACGCCGGGTACGCCGGGAGGTGCGGGCCACCGCCAACCGGCTCGCCAACTTCGACGACGCCAACCTGCGCCGCTCGGCGCGCGCCGCGGTTGCCGCCGCCGCCCGGGTCACCCGCGCGCTGGAGATCCTCGCCGACGAGGCGCCCAACCACCTGACCGACGCCGGGCGGCTGCGCCTGGAGCACCGGCAGGCGTCCCTGGAGGAGTTGGGCGCGCTGGCCGACCCGCCGCTGACCAAGGACGCCATCGCCGGGCGGATCCGCCGGCTGCTCGCACTGGCCGACAAGCGCGCCCGGGACCTCGGCATCCCGGATACGGAAGCGGCAGTCACGCCCGACATGCTCGTGGTCTGATAGGACGGTGGGGCCGCACGGTGTGCCCGGGAGCACGACCCGGCGCAGCGTGGTCTCGCACGCTCGGATAGGGTCGCTGCGTACGGCAAGGGGGCCGACACCGGCACTCCTCGCCGTGCCCACCGCCTCGGGCGGTCAGGTCCGCAGACCGCGCGGCGGGGTGGCCGAGATGAACCGTCACCGGCCGGCTCCAACGGTCGGCGCACACCATTCCCGCCGGCCCGTTGTCTGAAGCCGGCGGACCAGAACGCGAGGAGATGGGACCTGTGACCATCCGGGTTGGCATCAACGGCTTTGGCCGAATCGGCCGTAACTTCTTCCGGGCAGTGCTGGCGTCTGACGCCGACATCGAGGTCGTGGCGGTGAACGACCTGACCGACAACGCCACGCTCGCCCACCTGCTCAAGTACGACAGCATCCTCGGTCGCCTGCCCTACGAGGTCAAGGCCACCGCCGACGAGATCACCGTCGGTGGCAAGACCATCAAGGCGTACGCCGAGAAGGACCCGTCGAAGCTGCCGTGGGGCGAGGTCGGCGCCGACGTCGTCATCGAGTCCACCGGCTTCTTCACCGACGCCACCAAGGCCAAGGCGCACGTCGACGGTGGGGCCAAGAAGGTCATCATCTCGGCCCCGGCGAAGAACGAGGACGTCACCGTCGTCATGGGTGTCAACCACGACACCTACGACCCGGCGAAGCACACAATCATCTCCAACGCGTCGTGCACCACCAACTGCCTCGCCCCGATGGCGAAGGTCCTGCACGACACGTTCGGCATCAAGCACGGTCTGATGACGACGATCCACGCGTACACCCAGGACCAGAACCTCCAGGACGCGCCGCACTCGGATCTGCGTCGGGCCCGGGCCGCCGCGCTGAACATCGTGCCGACCTCCACCGGCGCCGCCAAGGCCATCGGTCTGGTCCTGCCGGACCTCAAGGGCAAGCTCGACGGGTACGCCCTGCGGGTGCCGATCCCGACCGGCTCGGTCACCGACCTCACCGTCAACGTGGGTCGGGAGACCACCGTGGACGAGGTCAACGCCGCGCTGAAGGCCGCTGCGGACGGCCCGCTCAAGGGCATCCTGGTCTACAACGAGGACCCGATCGTCTCCACCGACATCGTCACGGACCCGGCGTCGTGCATCTTCGACGCGCCGCTGACCAAGGTCGTCGGCAACCAGGTCAAGGTCGTCGGCTGGTACGACAACGAGTGGGGCTACTCCAACCGCCTGGTCGACCTGGTCAAGCTGGTCGGTTCGTCGCTGTGAGCATCCGGACCCTCGACGACCTGCTCGCCGAGGGGGTGTCGGGTCGGCGCGTGCTGGTGCGCGCCGACCTGAACGTCCCGCTCGACAAGCAGTCCGGTGCCATCACCGACGATGGGCGGATCCGCGCGGTGCTGCCGACCCTCGGCGCGCTGGTCGAGGCCGGCGCGAAGGTGGTCGTCTGCTCGCACCTGGGCCGCCCGAAGGGCGCTCCGGACCCGCAGTTCAGCCTCAGCCCGGTCGCCGGGCGGCTCGGTGAGCTGCTCGGCGCGCCGGTGCGCTTCGCCACCGACACCGTCGGCGAGTCCGCCCGCTCCACTGTCGAAGACCTGGCCGACGGCCAGGTCGCCCTGTTGGAGAACCTGCGGTTCAACGCGGGCGAGACCAGCAAGGACGAGGCCGAGCGGGGCGCCTTCGCCGACCAGCTCGCCGCGTTCGGCGACGCGTACGTGGACGACGCGTTCGGTGCCGTGCACCGCAAGCACGCAAGCGTCTTCGACGTGCCGGCCCGGTTGCCGCACGTCGCGGGCCGGCTGGTGCTGCGTGAGGTCGAGGTGCTCTCCACGCTCACCGCTGACCCCGAGCGGCCGTACGTGGTGGTGCTCGGCGGGTCGAAGGTGTCCGACAAGCTGGCGGTGATCGAGGCGTTGCTGCCCACTGTCGACCGGCTGCTCATCGGTGGCGGGATGTGCTTCACCTTCCTCAAGGCCCAGGGCCTGGAGGTGGGCACCTCGCTGCTGGAGAAGGACATGGTCGAGACCTGCCGCAACCTGCTGGAGCGGTCCAACGGCAAGATCATGCTCCCGGTCGACGTGGTGGTGGCGGACGCGTTCGCCCCGGATGCCGCGCACGACACGGTCCGGGTCGACGGCATCCCGAGCCACCGGCTCGGCCTGGATGTCGGCCCGGAGACGGTGGCCGGCTTCAGCGCCGTGCTGTCCCAGGCCAAGACGATCTTCTGGAACGGCCCGATGGGCGTGTTCGAGATGCCGGCCTTCGCGGCGGGCACCCGGGGGATCGCCGAGGCGATCACCAAGGCCGACGCGTTCAGCGTCGTCGGTGGCGGTGACTCGGCGGCGGCGGTCCGTGCCCTGGGGCTGGACGAGTCGTCCTTCGGGCACATCTCCACGGGCGGCGGCGCCTCCCTGGAATACCTCGAGGGCAAGACCCTCCCCGGCATCGCGGCCCTGGAGAACTGAATGTCGAGCACCACCCGCCGGCCGTTGATGGCCGGCAACTGGAAGATGAACCTCAACCACCTCGAGGCCAACCTGCTGGTGCAGAAGCTGGCGGCGAGCCTCACCGAGAAGCAGCTCACCGAGGTCGAGACGGTGGTGCTGCCGCCCTTCACCGACCTGCGCACGGTGCAAACCGCCGTGGACGGGGACAAACTGCTCATCGGCTACGGCGGGCAGGACCTCTCCGCGCACGATTCCGGCGCATACACCGGGGAGATCTCCGGTGCGATGCTGGCCAAGCTCGGCTGCACCTACGTGGTGGTCGGGCACTCCGAGCGGCGGGCCTACCACAACGAGGACGACGCGCTCGTCAACGCCAAGGTCAAGGCGGCACTCAGGCAGGGGCTGACGCCGATCCTCTGCGTGGGGGAGGGGCTGGACATCCGCGAGCAGGGCACCCACGTGGCGCACTGCGCGGACCAGCTCGTCGGGGGCCTGGCCGGGCTCACCGCCGAGCAGGTGCGGCAGGTCGTGATCGCGTACGAGCCGGTCTGGGCGATCGGCACGGGCAAGACCGCGACGCCGGAGGACGCCCAGGAGGTCTGCGGGGCGGTCCGGCAGCGACTTGTGGAACGCTTCGACCAGGAGACCGCCGACCAGGTCCGGGTGCTCTACGGCGGCTCGGTCAAGGCGTCCAACGTCGCCTCGATCATGGCCCAACCGGACGTGGACGGGGGCCTGGTGGGGGGCGCCAGCCTGGACGCGGAGGAATTCGCTCAGATCTGCCGCTTCCCGGAGCACATCGCCCGCTGATCGCTCGGTATCCTTGACACCGCCCGTCCGCCGGTCGGTGCCGCCGTGCCCGATCAGACCGGGCGAGGATCGCTACGAGAGGACTGACCCCAGCCATGCCGATCTGGTTCGCATACACGTTGATCGTGTTGCTGATCATCACGAGCATTCTGCTCACCATGCTTATCCTGCTGCACCGCGGCAAGGGTGGCGGTCTGTCGAGCATGTTCGGCGGTGGCGTCAGCTCTAGCCTCGCCGGCTCCTCCGTGGCAGAGAAAAACCTGGACCGTTACACCGTTCTGGTGAGCGTCGTCTGGTTCGCCGCCATCGTCGGGCTCGGGCTCTGGCTGCGCCTCCAGATGAACAGCGGCACCTGAGCACGCTCGTCAAGTCGTACAATCTGCGCGCGGTCCGTCACCCGACGGGCCGCGCGCAGGCTTTTCTCCGCTGCACCGCGTCGCCCGCCGTCCACCCCTGAATGATGGCGGGTCCCCTCCGACGACAGGAGCGAGCAGCCGTGCCCAGTGGCAACGTCATCCGCGGCGCCCGAGTCGGTTCCGCGCCCATGCGCCCCGACGAGCGACACCAACCCGCCCCCCGACAGGACGTCACCTACTGGTGCCGCAACGACCACCGGATCGACATCCGGATCGCCGCGGACGCCGAGGCGCCGGCCCGGTGGGACTGCCCCCGGTGCGGCCTACCCGCCGGCCGGGACGCCCAGAACCCTCCCGGCCGGACCCGCGCCGAACCGTACAAGAGCCACCTGGCGTACGTGAAGGAGCGGCGCACCGCCGAGGAGGGGGAGGCCCTGCTGAACGAGGCACTGGCGGCGCTGCGCCGCCGCCGGGGCGAGTAGCCGGGGGAGCGGCCCCGACTAGCGCAGGCTGCGCAGTCGTGCCGGTACGTCCGCTGCCGCCGCCCGGTCCAGCAGCCAGCGGGTGCGGCTGACCCCGTGCACCCCGGCGGCCGGCAACTGCACCGGCCCGGCGCCGGCCAACGCCATGCCCACCGCGCGGGCCTTGTCGGCGCCGCCGGCGATCAGCCAGACCTCGTCGGCGGTGTTGATCGTCGGCAGGGTGAGCGTGGTCCGCACCGACGGCGGCTTGGGGCTGCCCCGCAC
Organism: Micromonospora sp. NPDC005215; assembly: GCF_040607915.1. Lineage (NCBI taxonomy): Bacteria > Bacillati > Actinomycetota > Actinomycetes > Micromonosporales > Micromonosporaceae > Micromonospora > Micromonospora sp. NPDC005215. The sequence continues at coordinate 12,978 of NZ_JBEXHQ010000075.1, forward strand.
CGCGCTGCACGACCGGGTGTCGTAGTGCACCGGGTGCTCCGGGAAGACCGAGGCCACGTGCCCGTCCTCGCCGACGCCCAGCATCAGCACGTCGAAGTGCGGCAGCGTGGCGTGGCCGGGCCGGGCGGCGCGCGCCAACTCCTCCGCGTACGCGGCAGCCGCCGCCTCGGGGTCGTTGCCGGCCGGGCCGTCCGAGGCCGGCATCGGGTGCACCCGGGCCGGGTTCAGCGGCACCACGTCCAGCAGGGCGGCTCGGGCCTGGGTCTCGTTGCGGTCCGGATCACCGGAGGGCAGGAACCGTTCGTCGCCCCACCACACGTCGACCCGGGACCAGTCCACGGCGTCGCGGGCGGGCAGTGTCGCCACCGCCCGGTACACGGCCGCGGCGATCCGGCCACCGGTGAGCACCACCGAGGCCTCACCCCGGTCGGCCTGGGCGTCGAGCAGCTTCACCAGCAACCGGGCCGCCACGGCCTGCGCCAGCAGGTCGGCGTCGGCGTGGACGGCGACACTCGCCTCAGTCATGGGTTGCGCCTTCGTTTCCCGACCGCCCGGCGGTCGCTGTCGCGTCGTGCCCGGACCGGAATGCCCGAGATGATGTATGCAGGGCAGGGGCGGGTCCGCACCGGCCCCTGCCCCGACGTCGTGCCCCCCGTGGGGCTCAGCTCTCGCCGCTGGTGCCGGCGTGCGCGGTAACCCCGGCCTCGGCGCGCCGCGCGGTGGCCGGATCTTTCCACACGTGCACCCGCTGGGGGGGACGCTGCTCCAGCCCTCGCAGCCCGACCGTCGCGCCGAGCGCCTCCGCGTACACCTGGTCGGCGTCCAGACGCCGCAGCTCCTCGGCCAACTCGTCACCGAGCGAGCGGCGGACCAGCGGCAGGGCCCGGTCGTCCTGGCCGGTACGCCGGAACACCGCCATGCTGTCCTCGCGGGTCAACGTCAGCTGGTCGCCGTTGGCGCAGCTCAACCGCACCTCCCGCATCCGGGGGAACTCGTCGGTGTCCACCCGGTGCGGGGTGATGCCGAGCCGGCTGGACAGCCAACCGACCATCAGCGACGCCGTCGGGTCGGTGGGCGGCGCGACCACTGTCGCCTCGACAACCCGCTCGCTGGCGGTGTCGAACGCCCCGGCGACCAGGGTCCGCCACGGGGTGATCCGGGTCCACGCCAGGTCCGTGTCACCGGGGGCGTAGTCCCGGGCACGCTGCCGCAACGCCTCCACCGGGTCGGCGGCCTGCGCCGTGTCGGTGATCCTGCGGTCGGCGACCACCCCGAGGAAGTCGGTGGCGATCTCCGCCGGCGGCTCGCCGTGCCACCAGCTGACCACCGGCACGTCCGGAACCAGCAGCGGCATGACCACCGACTCGGCGTGCAGGGCCAACCGGCCGTACATCCGGGTGACCACCGCCTCGCACGGGCCGAGCCGGCCACCGACGACGATCTCCGCGTCCAACCGGTTGCGGTCCCGCTCGATCTCGGAGCGAACCACCACCACCAGCCGGCACGGGTGGGCGGCGGCGGCGATCGTCGCCGCCGCCTCCGCCTCGCGGACCCGCTTCTCGTCCACCACCACGATGAGAGTGAGCGCCATGCCGCTGGCCACGCCGCCGGCGCTGCGCCGCTCGGCGGCGAGCGCCTTGACCACCTCGTTGCCGGTGGTGTCCCACAGCCCGATCACTGGAGCCTCCTGCTCTGCGTCCTGCTGCGCTCGTTCACGCTCGTCGCCATGCTCGGCCCTCGCGGGCGAGCATCTCGTCGGAGGCGCGCGGCCCCCATTCGCCGGCTCGGTACGGCTCCGGCCTGGTGCCCACCCAGGCGTGCTCCAGTGGGTCGATCACCTGCCAGCTCTGCTCGACCTCGGCCGCGTCCGGGAACAGCGTGCGGTCGCCGATCAGCACGTCCAGCACCAGCCGCTCGTACGCCTCGGGGCTGGACTCGGTGAACGCCTCGCCGTACTGGAAGTCCATCGCGATGTCGCGAACCTCCATCGTGGTGCCCGGCACCTTCGAGCCGAACTTGAGCACCACACCCTCGTCCGGCTGCACCCGGATGACCAACTGGTTGTTGCCCAGCGACTCCATGTCGGCGTCGTTGAACGGCAGGTGCGGCGCCTTCTTGAACATGATGGCGACCTCGGTGACCCGCCGGGGCAGCCGCTTGCCGGCCCGGATGTAGAACGGCACCTCCGCCCACCGGCGGTTCTGGATGCCCAGTCGCACCGCCACGTACGTCTCCGTTGTGGAGTCGGGGGGGACGTCGCGCTCGTCCAGGTAGCCGACCGCGCGCTCGCCGCCCACCCAACCGGGCAGGTACTGGCCGCGCACGGTGTCCCGGGCCACGTCCTTGGGCAGGGTGATGGCCTTGAGAACCTTCAGCTTCTCGGCCCGGATCTCGTCGGCGTCGAAGCTTGTCGGTTCCTCCATCGCCACCAGGGCGAGGAGTTGCAGGAGGTGGTTCTGCAGCACGTCGCGGGCGGTGCCGACGGTGTCGTAGAAACCGGCGCGGGTGCCGATGCCGACATCCTCGGCCATGGTGATCTGCACCGAGTCGACGTACTTGGAGTTCCACAGCGGCTCGAACAGGTTGTTGGCGAACCGCAGGGCGAGGATGTTCTGAACGGTTTCCTTGCCCAGGTAGTGGTCGATCCGGAAGACGTCCTCCCGGGTGAACACGTCGTCGACGAGGTCGTTGAGCGCCTTCGCCGAGGGCAGGTCGTTGCCGAACGGCTTCTCCACCACGACCCGACGCCAACCGCCGGACTTGTCGTTGTCGGCCATCCCGGTGCGGGCCAGTTGCTTGAGCACGACGGGGAAGGCGGCCGGGGGGATGGAGAAGTAGAACGCCGCGTTGCCGGTGATGCCGTGGGTCTGGCGCAGGTCGTCGAGCGTCGAGGCAAGCTGGTCAAAGGCGGCGTCGTCGTCGAACGACCCGCCGACGAACTTGATGTTGCCGGCCAGCCGGGCCCACACCTCGTCCCGCCAGGGGGTACGAGCGTGCTTGCGGGCGGCCTCGCAGGCCAGGGTCTCGAAGTCGCCGTCGCCCCAGTCGCGCCGCGCGAAGCCGAGCACCACGAAACCGGGCGGCAGCAGCCCCCGGTTGGCCAGGTCGTAGACCGCGGGGAGCAGTTTCTTGCGGGCCAGGTCGCCGGTCACCCCGAAGATCACCAGAGCGCACGGCTCCGGGATCCGGGGCAACCGGCGGTCCTGCGGGTCGCGTAGCGGGTTCGTCGAGCCACCTTCGGTTCGCGACTCCGGGGCTCGCAACCCCGGCTCACTCCTCGCGCTCACGGTGCCCCCTCGCTTCCGCTTCAGTCACGTCGTCCATCCTCACGCCGGCAGATCACCGGCGGCGTCGAGCAGTTGGGCGACACCGGCGGCACGGTCGGTCAGATGCAGCCGCAGCACCGGGCGCTCCCGCCCGGCGAGCGCCTGCCGGTCCCCGGCGGCCTGCGCCGCCTGCAACTGACCGAAGGTGTACGGCTTGCCCGGCACCGCGAGGTCCTCGGCGACCGCGCCGGTCACCTGGAGGTAGCTGCCCACCTGGGGGCCGCCCTTGTGGTACTGGCCCGTGGAGTGCAGGAACCGCGGCCCCCAGCCGAAGGTGACCGGACGCCCGCCCGCCTGCGCCAGCAGCGGCCGCAGCTTGGCCGTGTCGGCGTCGGCGAACCGGTCGAGGTACGCCATCACGGCGAGGTAGCCGTCGTCGCCCAGCCCGTCGAGCAGCCAGCGCAGCACCCCGGCCAGGTCCCCGGGAGCGCCCTGCGGGGCGTACACCTCGATCGCGCCCTCGGTGAACGACGGCGACTCCGCCGGCGGGCCCGAGGCCAGGATCTTGTTGGTGTTCTCCTTGGACTCGGTGACGTTCGGCTGGTTGAACGGGTCGATGCCGAGCACCACGCCGGCCACCGCTGTCGCGTACTCCCAGGCCAGGAACTGCGCGCCCAGCGGGCCGTTGACGGCCACGTCCGGGGTGGCGCCGCCACCCGGCACGTCACCGGGGGCGAGCGAGCCGCCGTAGCTGACGGTCAGCACGTCCGCGCCGGTCGCGCCGGGGCTCTGCGGGGACTCCACGACCACCGGGAGGATGCCCACCCCGGCCTTGCCTGTCGACTCGGCGATCAGCTGCTCGGCCCAGTCGCCGAGACCGTCGATGCCGGTGCCGTCGGAGACCAGGGCGACCTTGTCCCGGGCGAGCGTGGCCGCGGCGCCCAGGGCGGCACCCAGCGCCAGCGCCGGATTGTCCCGGTCCTTGCCGAGCGTCGCGGCCAGCGCGTCGGCCTGGTCGAGCAGTTCCGCGACCTCGACCCCGGCCAGCGCCGAGGGCACCAGGCCGAACGCGGTGAGCGCCGAGTACCGGCCGCCGACGTTCGGGTCGGCGAGCACCGTGAACGCGCCCATCTCGGTCGCGGTGGTCTCCAGCGGCGAACCCGGGTCGGTGACGATGACGAAGTGCCGGCCGGCCTCCGCCTCGGTCATCCCGGCGTCCAGGAACGCCTGCCAGTAGACGCGTCGGTGGCTGTCGGTCTCCACCGTCGACCCGGACTTGCTGGCCACCACCACCACTGTGCGTTCCAGCCGGTCACCGAGCGCCGCCCGGACCTGGCCCGGGTCGGTGGTGTCCAGCACTGTCAGCGGGCGACCCAGGGTCCGGGTGATCACCTCGGGGGCCAGCGACGAACCACCCATGCCGGCGAGCACAACGTGGTCCAGGTCGGCCAGCTCCGCGGTCAGCTCGGCGAGTTGCACCAGCAACTCCCGGCTGCGCTGGTGGGTGTCGACCCAGCCGAGCCGGATCTTCGCCTCGGCTTCGGCGTCCGGACCCCACAGGCTCGCGTCCTTGCCCGCCAGCTTGCCCGGGACGCCGGCCTTGACCAGCGCGTCCCGGGTGGAGGCCGGCGCGGACTTGTCGACGGCGTCCGCGCCGTACACGGCGAGCCCGGCGGCGGCCTCCACCGGCCCGGCGAGTAGATCGCTCATGCGTTACCACCAGCCTGCTCGGCGGCCTTCGCGTTGCCCTTGGCGGCCTTGTTCGGGGCACCCTTGCCCTTGGCCGCCGCCTCCAGCGACTTACGGACGCCGTCGAGCAGCTCCTGCCAGCTGGTCTCGAACTTCTCCACGCCCTCGCGCTCCAGGGTGGCGATCACGTCGTCCATGTCCACCCCGACCGACTCCAGGTCCGCGAAGACCTTCCGGGCCGCGTCGTAGGCGCCGGTGATGGTGTCGTCGCGGGTCTCGCCATGGTCGGCGTACGCGTGGATGACCGCCTCCGGCATGGTGTTGACCGTACCGGGGGCGATCAGCTCCTCGACGTAGATGACGTCGCGGTAGTCCGGGTTCTTCGTCGAGGTGGACGCCCACAGCGGCCGCTGCGGGTGGGCGCCCGCGTCGGCGAGCGCCTGCCAACGGTCGGAGGAGAACACCTTGCCGTAACGCTCGTACGCCAGTTGGGCGTTGGCGATGGCAGCCTTGCCCTTCAGGGCCTTGGCCTGCTCGGAGCCGACCTTCTCCAATCGCTTGTCGACCTCGGAGTCGACCCGGGAGACGAAGAACGACGCGACCGAGCCGATCTTCGACAGGTCGTGGCCGTTGGCCTTGGCCTGCTCCAGGCCAGCGAGGAACGCCTCCATCACCGCCGAGTAGCGGTCCAGGCCGAAGATCAGCGTGACGTTGACGCTGATCCCCTCGGCCAGCGTGTCGGTGATCGCCGACAGGCCCTCCTCGGTGGCCGGGATCTTGATGTAGAGGTTGGGCCGGTCGACAAGCCACCACAGCGCCTTGGCCTCGGCGACGGTCTTGTCCGCGTCGTGCGCGCTCCGCGGGTCCACCTCGATCGAGACCCTGCCGTCGACACCGTCACTGCCGTCGTACGACGGGCGCATCACGTCGCAGGCCCACCGCACGTCGTACGTGGTGAGCATCCGCACGGCCTCTTCCACGTCCACGCCACGGGCGGCGAGGTCGCGCAGCTGCCAGTTGTACTCGTCGGCGTCGCTCAGCGCCTTCGCGAAGATCGTCGGGTTGGTGGTGACACCGGCCACGTGCTTCTCACGGCGGAGCTGGTCCAGCCCGCCGGAGCTCAGTCGCACCCGGGAAAGATCGTCGAGCCAGACCGCCACTCCTGCGGCGGTCAGCTCATTCAACTTGTCGGTCATGCCGTCCACGCTCCCTCAGTTGCCGGTCGTGAAACCGGTGATGTCGCCCACCCGGGCCAGTGAGGCGTGTGCCGCCGCCACGATCCGGTCGCCGGTGAACCCGAACTGCTCGAAGAGCACGGTGTGCGGGGCGCTCGCTCCGTAGTGCTCCAGGCTCACGCTCTCGCCGAGGTCACCGACGATTCCGCGCCAGGACATCGCGATGCCCGCCTCCACGCTCACCCGTGCCTTTACCCCGCGGGGGAGCACCGACTCCCGGTACGCCTCATCCTGCTCGTAGAACCACTCCTGGCAGGGCATCGAGACGACCCGGGTCGGGGTGCCGTCGGCCTCCAGCCGCTCCCGGGCGGTCAGGCAGAGCTGCACCTCGGAGCCGGTGCCGACGATGATCACCTGCGGCTTGCCGTTGGACGCCTCGGCCAGGACGTAACCGCCCTTGGTCACCCCTTCCGCGCTGCCCAGGACGTCGCGGTCCATGGTCGGCAGCGGTTGGCGGCTCAGCGCCAGCGCGGTGGGCCGGTCGGTGTGCTCCAGCGCCTGCCGCCAGGCCCAGGCCGTCTCGTTGGCGTCCGCCGGGCGGACCACGTCCAGGCCCGGGATGGCGCGCAGCGCGGTCAGCTGCTCCACCGGCTGGTGGGTCGGGCCGTCCTCGCCGAGGCCGATCGAGTCGTGCGTCCACACGTAGGTGACCGGCAGCCGCATCAACGCGGCCAGCCGCACCGACGGACGCATGTAGTCGCTGAACACCAGGAACGTGCCGCCGTACGGGCGGGTGCCGCCGTGCAGGGCGATGCCGTTGAGGATCGCGCCCATGGCGTGCTCACGGATGCCGAAGTGCAGCGTGCGACCGTACTCGTGACCGGGGAAGTCCTTGGTGGCGTGCGTGGCCGGGATGAACGACGGCTCGCCCTTCATCGTGGTGTTGTTGCTCTCCGCCAGGTCGGCCGAACCACCCCACAGCTCCGGCAGCACCGGCGCGAGCGCCTCCAGCACCTTGCCGGACGCGGCCCGGGTGGCCACGCCCTTGGCGTCGGCGGGGAAGACCGGCAGCGCGTCGGTCCAGCCGTCCGGCAGCACCCGGCCGGCCAACCGCTCGTAGAGCGCGGTGCGCTCCGGGTTGGCCTTCTTCCAGGCGTCGAACGAGGTGGTCCACTCCTGCTCGGCCGCGTCGCCGCGGCCCATCACCGTGCGGGCGTGGCTGAGCACCTCCTCGTCGACCTGGAAGGTCTGCTCCGGGTCGAAGCCGAGGATCCGCTTGGTGGCCTTCACCTCGTCGGCGCCGAGCGCCGAACCGTGGATCTTGCCGGTGTTCTGCTTGTTGGGCGCGGGCCAGCCGATGATGGTGCGCAACGCGATGAAGGAGGGACGGCCGGTCTCCGCCTTGGCGGCCAGCAGCGCCCGGTGCAGGGCCTCGGCGTCCTCGTGGTAGTCGCCCTGGTCGGCGTCGCCGAGACGCCAGTCGACGGTCTGCACGTGCCAGCCGTACGCCTCGTAGCGGGCGGCCACGTCCTCGCTCTTGGCGATCCGGGTGTCGTCCTCGATGGAGATCTCGTTGTCGTCGTAGATCACCGTGAGGTTGCCCAGCTGCTGGTGCCCGGCGAGGGCGCTGGCCTCGTGGCTGATGCCCTCCTCGATGTCGCCGTCGGAGACGATGCACCAGATGTCGTGGTCGAAGACCGACGCGCCCGGCTCGGCCTCGGGGTCGAACAGGCCGCGCTCGCGGCGGGCCGCCATGGCCATGCCGACCGCGTTGCCGAGGCCCTGCCCGAGCGGGCCGGTGGTGGTCTCCACGCCCGGGGTGTGCCCGTGCTCGGGGTGACCCGGCGTCTGGGAGCCCCACTGCCGCAGGTGCTTGAGGTCCTCCAGGCTCAACGGGTAACCGGACAGGAAGAGCTGGATGTAGAGCGTCAGGCTGGAGTGCCCGGCGGAGAGGACGAACCGGTCCCGGCCGGGCCAGTTCGGGTCGGCGGGGTTGTGTCGCATGACGCGGTTGAAGAGGAGGTACGCCGCGGGCGCGAGGCTCATCGCGGTGCCTGGGTGGCCGTTGCCGGACTTCTCTACGGCGTCCATGGCCAGCACGCGGACGGTATCGACGGCCCGGCGATCGAGGTCGGACCAGTTCAGTGCGGAGTGCTCGGGTCGTTTGGCAGCCACGATGGTTGTGCTCCTCGGCAGATGGGCGGAACCCTCACCGATGACCTTATCGAGCGTCCCTAAACACGCGCCCGGGGATCTCCGCATGGTGTGCGCGACGTGACGTTCCGGATTGGTCAATTCAACCCGGTGGTGTGACGGCCCGCACCGTTGTCGGGTCGGCCGGGCAGCCAAAACGACAACGCGTAGTGTGTGGGTCGGTATGCGGGCCCGAGCGGTCCCGACCAATCCGATCTCCCCGTGCCCGATGCCGGAAGGTGGCAATCCGTGAGCATGATCACCGAGCGCCCCGCCAGCAACCCGGCCGGACAGCAGCCGGCACGGGCGGCCGAGGGTCCGGTGGCACGGCGGGACGTACGCGCGGTCCTCGCGGCGTACGTGGCGCTCACCAAGCCGCGGATCGTGGAACTCCTGCTGGTCACCACCATCCCGGCGATGATGCTCGCCGACGGCGGGCTCCCGTCGCTGTGGCTGATGGCCGTCGTGCTGATCGGTGGCTCGCTCGCCGCGGGCGCGGCCAGCGTGCTCAACTGCTACATCGACCGGGACATCGACCAGTTGATGCGGCGTACCAAGCGTCGGCCGCTGCCGGCGCACACCGTGTCGCCCCGTAACGCGCTGGTCTTCGGTCTGGTGCTGGCGGCGGTGTCGATCGTCCTGATGGCGGCGTTCACCAACCTGCTCGCCGCCGGGCTGACGCTTGCCGCGATCGTCTACTACGACGTCATCTACACGCTGTGGCTCAAGCGATCCACTCCGACCAACACCTTCTGGGGTGGCGCCTGCGGGGCGGCCCCGGTGCTGATCGGGTGGGCGGCGGTGACCGGCTCGCTGGCGCCGGCCGCCTGGGGGCTCTTCGCGGTGGTCTTCTTCTGGCAGATGCCGCACTTCTACCCGCTCGCCATGAAGTACAAGGACGACTACGCCCGCGCCGGGATCCCGATGCTGCCGGTGGTGGCCTCGGTCCGCCGGGTGAACGCCGAGATCCTGATCTTCGCGTGGCTCACCGTGCTCACCTCCCTGGCCGTCTGGCCGCTGGGGCTCAGCGCGATCTACGGGGTGCCGACCCTGGTGGTGGGTGCCATCTTCGTGGTCGAGGCGCACCGACTCTGCCGGCGCGCGACGCGTGGCGAGGCGGTCAAGCCGATGCGACTGTTCCACTGGTCCACGACGTACCTGACGATCGTGTTCGCCGCTGTCGCGCTCGACGCGCTGATCTGACCCGCCCCGCCCCGCGGCGGTGTCACTGGTCGGCAAGCTCCTGACTAATGATGGACATGGATGAGTTGTCCGGGTTTAACGTCACATCAGAGTAACTTTCAGCATGAGCCGGATCGGCTCAACTGCGCGGACTGAGCGCCGATTTGCCCGCTCTCTTTGTGGGCAAAAGTCGGGATATAGCCGGGCAGGTGGCCGGCGGTCTTCCATAAACCTGTAGGTAATTGGCATCACAAAAGGTTCATGGTTCTCGCCCCAGAGGGTGCAGGTCTGCTTAGGCTTCGCGTTATGGCAGATGGTTCCGATACGACGCTGACGGCCGAGCAGACCGCCGACGAGCAGGCCCCCCAGGGCCTGGTCGCGGGCCTTCAGGCGTTCGCCGCCGGCCACGGCGGCGCGAAGGCGGTCATCGAGTACGTCGGCAAGCGTGGCGCGCGAATCGTCCTGGTGGGTTCCGACGGCGAGTGGGGCGACCAGTTCGCCGACGACACCGTCACCGCGCGGGAGGCGTGCGCCAAGGCGGGAGTCACCGTCGAGAACGCCTGGGAGCGTGAACTCATGGACCAGATGCGCCCGAGCAACGACCTCTGGCGGTCGATGGCCCGCCGCACCATGGCCCGATGAACAGCCAGCTCAATTGACCACCCACCACCAGTCGACCCGGGGGGAACCCCGGGTCGCTCTCGTCACCTGTGCCGACCTCGGCGATCTCGACCCGGACGACCGGCTGGTCCTCGCTCCGCTCCAGGCCCGTGGCATCGCCGTCGCGACAGTGGTGTGGGACGACCCCGACGTCGACTGGTCCTCCTTCGACCTGGTCGTGCTCCGCTCTCCCTGGGACTACGCGCTGCGCCGCGACGAGTTCGTCGCCTGGGCGGCAACCGTCCCGGCGCTGGTCAACCCGGCCGACGTGGTCCGCTGGAACACCGACAAGCGCTACCTCGCCGAGCTGAGCGCCGCCGGGGTGCCGACAGTGCCGACGTCGTGGGTCGAGCCGGGGGAGCGCTGGCAGCCACCCGCCGAGACCGGCGAGTACGTACTCAAGCCCGCGGTCAGCGCCGGCAGTCAGGACACCGGCCGGTACGACCTGGCCGACCCGCACCACCGGGACCTGGCCGTCGCACACGTCCGCCGGCTCTCCGACGCCGGCCGGGTGACCATGGTCCAGCCGTACCTGCGTGCCGTCGACACCGAGGGTGAGACAGCGCTGCTCTTCCTGGCCGGCCCGGACGGGCTCACCTTCAGCCACGCGATCCGCAAGGGCCCGATGCTGACCGGTCCGGACCTCGGCCCGGACGGGCTCTACAAGGCCGAGGAGATCACCGCCCGTACCGCCCGACCCGCACAGCTGGCGGTGGCCGAGAAGACCCTCGCCACAGTGCCCGGCGGCACGCGGCAGCTGCTCTACGCCCGGGTCGACCTGATCCCCGGCCCCGACGGTGGGCCGGTCCTGGTCGAGCTGGAGCTGACCGAGCCGTCGCTGTTCATCGGGTACGCCGACGGGGCTCCCGACCGTCTCGCCACCGCGATCGCCACCCACCTGGCCCTGCGCGCCTGACGGTCCCTGCGCGCGGCACGTGCCACCGCCAGGATCCGCGCGACACGCAGGCCAGGGCGCGATGGCCACGCCCGTGCGGCTGCGGACTGCCCCGGGCGGTTGCGCGCTGCCCCGGGCGGTTGCGCGCTGCCCCGGGCGGTTGCGCGCTGCCCCG
>NZ_JBEXHQ010000076.1:0-24172 GCF_040607915.1 Micromonospora sp. NPDC005215
GCCATCCCGACAGCCTGAAGCCCGTCCAACGCCCAACCGGGAACGTCGACCGGCGTGTCACCCAACCCGGCCAACGTTTCCGGTCACAGCACTAGACACTTGTGGCAGTGCTAGAGAAGCCCCAATTAGCATGATTTGCTAGTTGGGAACGTCACGCTCTCGGGGCGGCCACTGGGGGTTCCTAGATCACGAACGGGCCGCGGGGGTCGACGTGTCGTGGCAGCCCCAGGTGTTCGACGTTGTCGAGCGCGTTGGCCGGGAGACGGTAGATGCGGATGCTGTCGCGGGCGGGATCGATGGCATCTTGTAGGGCTGCGACGAGTTTGACCTTGTCGGTGTCGCGGCAGACGACCTCGAAGACGGATTTCTGGACGCGGTGTCCGTACGCTTCGCAGATTTTGGCGACTTTCCTCAGCCGCTTCTGGCCTGCTGGGGTGATGGTTTCGACGTCGTAGGTGATGAGGATGTCCACGTCAGTTGACTGTCCAGGGGCGGTAGGTGGCGAGGTCTCCGCGGAGGTGCCGGGCGAGCAGGCGTGCTTGCACGAGCGGGAGAACGGCGCCTTCTATCTCGCGGTTGAGTTGGGCGTGTGGCCAGGCTCGTCGTCGTGCGGTCTGCCAGGCGTTGAGGGTGTTTTTTCGGCCGGTTTCGGTGAGCCGGTATGCGCCGTTGGGGAGTAGTTCGAAGTCGTCGGCGGAGAGTTCTCGTCGGTTGAGCAGGGTGAAGGCGAGTCTGTCGGCGAGGAGGGGGCGGAACTCTTCCATCAGGTCGAGTGCGAGTGCTGGCTTGGCGGGGCGGGTGGCGTGGAGGAAGCCGATGTAGGGGTCGAGGCCGACTTGTTCGAGTGCGCCGTGCACGGCGACTCGGAGCATGCCGTAGAGGAAGGACAGGAGGCAGTTGACGGGGTCGGTGGGTGGCCTTTTGGTTCGGCCGGTGCCGCGCCATTGCTTGTCGGTGACGAGGTATGGCAGGGCGGCGAAGTAGTCGTGTGCGGCGATGCCTTCGGTGCCGAGGACGCTGTCGATGTTCTCGGCGCTCTTGAGCAGTTCCAGTCGTTGGGCGATGAGTTCTGCGGATGCGCGCAGTGCGGTCTGTCGGTGGCCGGATGTGTCGCGGCCGGCGCGGAGCAGGACTTGGCGGGAGTTGTGTATCTTGCCGGCGACCATGGCTTTGGCGATCGTGATCCGGTGTTCGTGGTTGTCGACGGCGCGGTGCTGGGCTTGTCGCAGGATTGGGTTGCCGCTGGTGGGGCCGGCGACGCGGGCTCTGAATCGGCCCATGCCGGTGAGCCAGCTGACGGATCGGCCGTCGTCGGCGCAGCGCAGCAGCAGGTCGTCGGTGATGGTCACGCCGGCGAAGAGGACCAGGTGGTCGACTCGGGTCAGGGGCAGCAGGCGTCGTCCGGTCTGTTCCGGGTGGTAGACGCGGACGGTGTCGCCGTCGAGGTGCAGGCTGGTCCCGGGCGTTTGTACGTAGAGGGTGTTGAGTAGTTCAGTCACGCCACTGTCCCAACGGCCTTGGGGTGAAGAGGTCGGCTGCCGGTCGGGTCTGTCGACCGTCGGTCACGTCCGGTAGGCAATCATCGCGCAGCGAGCATTTGCGGCAGCGAGTGTCATTCCGCGCCGCTGGTAGTTGTTGGGACGCGAGGAGACGCCGGATGGCCTCGGCCGCTTGCACTACCCGGTGCAGGAGGTCGGGGCTGATGGTGACCGGGTGGCGTCGGCGTTCGGCGACGGAGTAGATGTATCCGAGGGGTACGTCGAATCCGGCTTCGAGGAGGCAGAGGGCTTGACCGGCGAGTTGCAGGTCAGCGGGTCCGTCTGGCTGGTAGCGGCCGACTTTGTATTCGACTGGGGTGGCGGTGGTGCCCGCGAATTCGACGACGTCGCAGATGCCTCTGAGGCCGTACACCGTGCTGCCGACGGGTAGGGAGCGGATGGTGGTGAGACCTGCCCGCCGGGTGAGGCCGGGCAGGTCCACCTGTCGATGGCTCAGATCGCCGCGTACGGTCTGCGCGCTGTCGCCCCAGATGCCCTCGACGTGGATGAGCGCGGTCTGTCGGTGGCAGTAGGCGTAGTGCTCGAGTGCGGAGAGCGGGATCTCGGCGAGGGTGCCGTCGCCATCGGTCGTCGGGGTCACGGCCAGAGATTCACCAGTGGGGTGAACTCGATACCCTCGGGCAGGTTGTCGGTGGCGAGGGTCAGCTGGTAGTCCAGGTGGTGCCGGGCCGGCTTTTCCGTGTTATCGCGACTGAGGGATACGCGTTCGGTGAGGCTGGCCGCCGGCGCGACGCCGAGGGCATCGGGGTGGCTGAAGACGTACAGGCCGCAGAGCTTCATCTCGCCGCGGGTGGCGGAGCGGTCGTGGTCGAACATCAGGGTGATCGCCCGCCAGAAGACGGCGAGGTCGTCAGAGGTGACGCCCGTCTTCCCGGCGCGGGGGGCGGAGTAGAAGATGCGGGCTTGGTAGAGGCCGTAGGGCACGGTCCATTTTGAGCCCATCTCGGTCCGCTCACCCTTGTCGATGTCGTCCTGGCGGGTTTGGGTGACCCGGGTGATGGCGTGATCGGTGGGGAGGACCGGATCGACGCTGCGGGCGAAGGTGAGCTGCACCGGACCGCGTACCTGTCCGGCGCCTCCCTTGGTGGTGCCGGTGCTGAGGACGGCGCCGAACATGCGGATGTCGAAGTAGTGCTCGCAGAGCCACCGCTGTGCCTCGTCCGCGCGGCCGGGGTTGGCCTTGAGGCCTTCCTCGATGCGGGTGTTCAGCGCGTGGCCGGCCTCGACGAAGATCCCGAACTTTGGGTCGTCGCCGCGCATCAGGGCGACGGTGTCGCGGATCTTGCGTTTGATGGCGACGTCGGTGACCAGTCCCTGGCCGGTCTCGTCGTCGGTGCGCGGCTGGTTACCACCATCGGGGTCGCCGTTGGGGTTGCCGTCGGTGACGTCGAACAGGAGGACAGCGTCGTGGCGGCGGGCCGGGTCGAGGTGGGTGTCGCTCATTCGGCGTCTCCTTCGGTGGTGGGCTGGTCGTCCGAGGCGGGTGGCAGGTCGGTGTTCTTCTTCTTGGCGGCGGCCTCGATGCGCTCGGCGCGCATGGCGGCGCGTTGCTGGTGGAAGCCGAGGACGAATTGGGCCTTCTGCGCCAGGACGGCGGTGCTCGGGATCGAGTGCCGGCTCGTGTCGATCTGGGCGAAGATGTCGTCGAGGCGGTTGGCGTATGCCCTGGCCCAGCCCGGTTTGCGCAGCGGTCCGCGGAGGCGGCGCAACCAGGCAGTCGAGGTCCGCTGCCCGTTGACCAGGACGACTCTCGGGTTGGTGATGGCGCGCCCCATGTACCGCTCGGCGAAGGTGGTGTTCAGCGGCTGGTTAGCTGCGCGGAAGACCGTCTGCTGAAGGTCATCGAGAACCGCGAAGGCCCTGCCGGACAAGTAGGCGGGGTCGTTGTTGTCCAAGTTCAACGTGGGGGTCAGCCTTTCAAACTCGGCGGTTCGGCTTTCAGGATCGTCAAGTCGAAGTGCTTGGCGGCGCAGGCCGAGCCGGATCAGGGCCGCGCGTGCCGGATCGACCCGGCCATCGGTGCGAATTCGGTTGAGCACATGGGTAAGCAGTCGCGGCGGCAGCGGGGCGTGGAGCAGCGCGGCCCGTAGCAGCGCGTGTTGCAGGCCGGTCGGGCGGTCCTCACCCCTGGCGCCGAGCTTGACCCAACTGCCGGGAGCGCCACCCCGCCCGACCTGCCACCGGCCCGCCGCGCGGACCAGCTGGGTCAGCCGGACCTGGGTGATCTCACCGGACCAGTCGACGATCTTGTGATCGTCGATCCACGAACGGATGTGGTCCTTGACCCGGGGCAGCGGCATCTCCACCCAGTCGCGGATCACGACCCGGGCGACGTTGCCGCCGACGGTCACCGAGCAGAAGGTGGACAGGTCATCATCGCCGGGATCGATGCCGTCGACGGGGGTGGTGAGCAGGGCGCGGGCGTCGTCGAGGTCCGGGGCGTCCAGCGGGGCCATGGGGTCGAAGCGGGAGCCGCCGACCAACCACCAGGCCAGACGGGCGTTCTGCCCGGGTAGCGCGGTGCTGTGCCGTTCATCGGACAGCACCGCCGTCAACGACGACATGAACGTCAGACCACACGTGACACAGATCGGCGTGTGGGCCAGAAGTTTCGTCAGCTCATAGCCGTGGGACGCCTCGTTGACGCTCACCAGGGAGGCGCTCTGGGTGGCGCCGGGCAGCCACCGCCGCGGAATCTGCTGCGGGATCGTCTTGAGCAGGTCGCGGACCTGCCCGCAGACCAGGCAGTAACCGGCCCGACCGAGGCCCTTACGCCCGGCGGCGACGCCCGCCCAGTACCGCTTCGCTGTTTCGTGTTCGGTGGCGATCTGCCCGTCGACGACGAAGGCCACCACGTCGGCGCGGCTCCACGTCCGATCGGTGACGACCTTCGGCGCGTGACCGCCAGCGTAGAAGGCGGCGATGGCGGGAGCTGGGCCATCCGGCTCTGCGGCAGCCCAATCCCGGATCAGCTCCTGGAACGCGGTGTGCTGCTTGGCCACCCGGTCGGCTCTCCCGCCGTCCTCGGCGACCCAACCCAACACGTATTCGACAGTGTCAGCGGCCAGCGTCGGCGCGACCCCCACGGTACGGGTGACATTCGGCATCCACCGGTTTATTCCGAATCGCTGCCCGGGTGTTCCCGGATCCGCGAAATCGACCAGCTCGGCGTTGGCGGGTGTGCCGTCAGCAGCGATGTAAAGCAGGAACCGCACCGGCTTCCTGGCGTAGAACGGTGGAGTCACCTCGCCGCTGGACTCCGCGTACTCGACGAGCCGCTGCAGCAACATCAGACGCCCCCGCCCGGGAGGGCGAGTTCCATCCCCCGCTGCGGCACGTACAGAACCCCGGCTTGCACCCGGGCGGAGAACCACTCCATGCGAGGACTACCGCCGCCACCGTCGCGGTGAATCGAGTGCAGCATGATGCCGATGTCCTCATGCAGATCGTGCTGACGCCCGACCGTGTCGTCCGGCCAACCGAACTCCGCACTGAACTCCCGCGTACCCAGGTAGGGACGTTGGAAGCAGGCACCCCTTCGGACCCGGCGGCGCAACTGATCCCGGTACGCGGAAGCCGGCTTGTCCGCATGCGCAGCCGGCACCATGTGCGCGTGGATGCGGTAAGCCACGTCCCGCAGGCACACGGCATTGCGTTGATCGCGATGCGCCACCGTGTCCACCCGGCGGGTGCCCTTGATCGCCTCCGCCAACGGCGCCACGTCCGTGGTCTCGTTGCGACGGATCGTGAACTGCCGGATCGGGCGGAGCACCTCGATCGCGACGATCTCGTAGCGGAACTCCGGCTTCCAATAGATCGACTCCAGCACGCCCACCGCGGCGGGAGGCGTCATGACCGGGTAGCTCACCCGCTCCACCTTCAGCTCCGGGCGGGAGAACAGGGCGGCCTCGCCGACGACCTGAACCACCACGGGCAGGTCACCCTCGCGACTCCGTCGCAGGGTCACCCCGTCGATCACATCCGTCGTCACAGCACGAACTCCTCGAAACTCGGGTCAAAGGTGATGCCAGTTGCCTCGTCGTACTCGCCGAACCACTCCACCAGGGCGCCCACCTGCACCTCGTCGCCGATGATCGGCCGCATATACGCCGCAACCTCCGGGTTCCGGAGAACACCGCTGTGCACGGTGGTGGTGTAGGGCTGAAGCTGACGCAGGTCGTGCAGGTCCGGCACCGGCGCAGCGCGGATTTTTTCAATCAGGTCGACGAGCGTGGCGGACTCTGCGTCCGTCAACGCACCTTGCGGAGTCACCACAGAGATGCCCTCGTCACGGATGAGCCGGAACGCGCGCCTGTGATCACGACGGCCGCTGTTCACATCGATCAGCGGGCCATCAGCAACGGTCTGGAACGCCCACTGCTCACGGGCCTGCTGGATGCGTTGGCCAACGTGCTCCGGGTCCTTCAGGTTGAGCGCGTTGTAGACCCGACGGTAGTAGTCCGACAACGCCGACTCGTTGTCCGGATCGGCCACGTCGCGCCCGAAGCAGGTCTTCGCCACACCGACAAGCTTCTTGTACGCCTCAGGCTGCCCACCGTCTGACGGAGCGAAGATGACGACCCGTCCACGCTCCAAGCGCCCTTCCCGATTGGCCCGACCGGCGGCCTGCAGCAACGAATCAGCGGGTGCCATCGCCCGATACACCAGCGGAAGGTCCAGGTCCACGCCCGCCTCCACCAGCTGGGTCGCCGCCAGGAGCACTCGCTCACCGGTACCTAACCGCCGGATCACCACCTCCAGCACCCGGCGCCGATGCGCCGGGCACATCCGCGTCGACAGGTGCCAGGCGACATCACCGAAGCCCTCCTCCTGCCACCGCTGATACACCGTCCGCGCATCCGCTGTCGTGTTCACCACCACCATCGCCGACGCGCCACCGACACCGCTGGCAGCCAGCCCGACGCTGGCGTCATCAGCGGTGTCAGCCAAGGTCAGACCTTCGTCCAGCCGCCACTCGTACGACACACGCCGCATTTTCTCGTTCAGCACCGACACTTCCGAGACCAACTCGAACCGGTCCAGGTCCGCGAAGGTCCGCAGAGCCCAGAAATCAGGCTGCGTAGCCGACGACAGCAGGACCGTCGTCCCGAAGTGCTCCACCAGCAGACGCAGACCATCAAGAATCGGTACGAGCATGTCGTGCGGCAACGCCTGAATCTCGTCCAGCACGATCACCGACCCCGCCAGCCGATGCACCCGCCGCATCGCCGACGGCTTACGGGCATAGAGGGACTCGAACAGACGCACAAACGTCGTCACCACGAACGGCGCATCCCAGTTCTCCGCAGCCTGACGCGCCCAAGGCCCAGCCGCAGGAGCATCAAAATCCACCTGACTGTGATGCTCCAACACCACCGGCTCCGCACCATTCTCATCGAGCATCTGCCGGTAGACGGCGGCATTCTGCTCGGTGATGGTCAAGAACGGCACCGCGACGATCACCCGACGCAGAGCGTGCCGCTGCGCGTGACGCAGCGCGAAGCCAGCCGCGGCGAGCGTCTTCCCAACCCCAGTCGGCGCGTGCAACCGGAACATCCCGGTAGGTCGTTCGGCAGCGGCGAGAGACTCCGCGTAGACCTGCTCCCGTAGCCCATCGATCGGCGACGGCGGACGCTGCGCGAGTGATTCTGTTCGCCGGCTTTCGAACAGGGCGAACAGGTGGGCGAAGTCGGCGTCTGGGCGCACCCTCGGAGCGGCAAGCTGATGGTGGTGCGCGTGAGTGTCCAACCCGTCGGCGTCAACCAGGGCGCTGTAACACAGCCGCAGCGCCATCTCCCCCACCAGCGGATCCTGTTGCCAACGCTCAGGCAGCGCGGTACTCAGATCGGCGGGCAAGTCCGGCAGCAGACGGGACAGGGCAGCCTCCGCCGACGCCACGTTCCGCGGGTTATCCCTCAACGCAGCCATCAACTTCTTCTTGAAGTCGCCCTGGTCCAGGAGCCCACCATGATGCCCGAAAACGCCGACAGCGAATCGACCCAGACCACGGTCCCACGCGACTCGCGTCCCGAACGCCTTGTGGTCGATGCCGACTCGCCCGCCCTGAGCGGCAACCTTTGACAACCGCTCCTGCCACGCATCACTCGCCTTGCCGCAGTCATGTAGCAAGCCCAGCCAGTACGCCAAGTCGCCGCCACCAAAGGAGGCCGCGAACCGTCGCGCAAGGGTGGCCGTACCACGCAGGTGATCCTCGAGAGAGTGCCACACCTCGGTACCGGGAGCAGGGCTATGCGCCCACAACGGAGCCTCGCCGCTCACACGCAGTCCCTAAACTGATTACAAGATGGCTTCAACACGGGCCTATCCAGCCACCCCGCTTCAACGGAGTCAACGTCACGTTCAAGATCTGTCGGATATTTACCTGAGCGCCGCGGGTTGGGGACTTACCCCCAGCCCGCGGCTACCTCGGTGCCAGCACCGAACTCTGGCACGACAACAGAGTTGCGACCCTCGGCTTAACGCGACCACGCCAGCCGCAGTCCCCTCCCGGGGCCTCTACAACCACCAGCGGCATCATAGCGGCCCTCCATCTGCCAAGTTCTCTGTCGTCGTCAACAGAATTGGGTTCTGGCGTGACTACCGAGGGTTGCATCGACGCAGACAGCGTGCAACCATGGCAGCGCTTACGCCGATGACCGGCGACTGTGCTGGCCTGACCGCCTCTGCTCCGAGCCTTAGAAATGAGCTGGCGCGCTATCGCATAGCGGGCTTCCGCGATGACCGCTTCCCGAGACTCGAGGAGAGTAGATGAGCGTCGGCCAATCGCCCTCAAACGGTCCGGACCCGCATGAGGAGCAGCCTGATACCCGACTCTCCTTACGATGGACGCTCATCCTCACCATAAGTGCGGCCTGCGGAATAGTAGTCGGCACCATGGAAGGGCTACCAGCCGGAATCCTTGCCTTCCTGACTGCCCTTGGACTCCTCACCCAAATCGTTCGCAAACGGTGAGCAACGTGGGACAGCAATGGGCTTGACCCACCGCACCAGCTCGCAGATCTCCGCAATCACCTTTACGAACACGGCGAAGCGTTTGGCCAACCCAGTTGGGGACTCTCGCCCGCCCGGTCCGGGAATCAGTCGCAGCAGGCAACCCGCACTGAGCCATCTTTGTCATTACCGTGTTGCGATCCTCGCCTGGTCCGGGGACCGGGCGCAGCTGCGCGGTGTGGACGGCATCGGCCCGAAGACGGTGGTGTTGCGATCCTCGCCTAGTCCGAAGACCGGGCACAGCTGCGCGGTCAGCGCGCTGCTCCGAGGTGTACCGCTGGTTGCGATCCTCGCCCGGTCCGAAGACCAGGCGCAGCCCGTCGCAGCCTGCGCGGCGGCGCCGGCGAGCCCGAGGTTGCAATCCTCGCCCGGTCCGAAGACCGGGCGCAGCGCGTCGATCCAGTCGCTTCGGCGCTGGTCAACAGGGAGTTGCGATCCTCGCCCGGTCCGGGGACCGGGCGCAGCGTGCCATCAACGGGGCCACGAAAGTTCACCTGGCAGCCGTTGCGATCCTCGCCCGGTCCGGGGACCGCGCAGCTCGGATGCCTTGACCTCGTCCTGAGGCAGGATCAGGTTGCGATCCTCGCCCGGTCCGGGGACCGGGCGCAGCACGTCTGGTTACCGGTGGCCACCAGGTGCAGCGACAGTTGCGATCCTCGCCCGGTCCGGGGACCGGGCGCAGCGATCCCGTCCGGGTCGGTGTCCAGGTCTTCGGTCCCGTTGCGATCCTCGCCTGGTCCGGGGACCGGGCACATCGGGAGTTCGCCGTCGCCCACACCGCGATGTGCCCTTGTTGCGATCCTCGCCCGGTCCGGGGACCGGGCGCAGCGACCAGGATCTCCGATGCTTGACCCGGCGGGACGACGTTGCGATCCTCGCCCGGTCCGGGGACCGGGCGCAGCCGGTACTTGTTGAGGTGCTGCCTGTCGCGGGTTTCGTTGCGATCCTCGCCCGGTCGGGGACCGGGCGCAGCACGGCCAGGCCGGCGACGGTTGGGGCGACGCCGTGGAGTTGCGATCCTCGCCCGGTCCGAAGACCGGGCGCAGCTACTCGTGCGGCCCCAGCTCGTCGACACCGGCCGCGTTGCGATCCTCGCCCGGTCCGAAGACCGGGCCCAGCTCGGTGCGCTGCCGGCACACCACGTTCCCCGGCGACGCGTTGCGATCCTCGCCCGGTCCGAAGACCGGGCGCAGCCGGCCCGCCGGGCGAGCTGCTCGGCCGCCGACCCGAAGTTGCGATCCTCGCCCGGTCCGAAGACCGGGCGCAGCCAGGCCGCCACGGTGCGCGTCATTCGGTGGGCGCGAAGTTGCGATCCTCGCCCGGTCCGAAGACCGGGCGCGGCCAGCAGCCGACCACGACCAACACCCCCAAGGGCAAGTTGCGATCCTCGCCCGGTCCGAAGACCGGGCGCAGCGACCAGACCCGGCGGTCGCCGTGGGCGAGCTTGCGCGTGTTGCGATCCTCGCTCGGTCCGAAGACCGGGCGCAGCCCCCGGTTCCGTGTCGCCTCCCGCGCAGGACGACCGGTTGCGATCCTCGCCCGGTCCGAAGACCGGGCGCAGCGGCCGCCCGCTCCCGGTCCTCCGCCTGCATCACGTAGTTGCGATCCTCGCCCGGTCCGAAGACCGGGCGCAGCTTGCACTCGGCCACGGTCACGACGCCCCGGGGCAACATCGTTGCGATCCTCGCCCGGTCCGAAGACCGGGCGCAGCGCGGGCCTGTTCGCTGCTGCCGCCTTTCTCGGGGTAGTTGCGATCCTCGCCCGGTCCGAAGACCGGGCGCAGCTCTGACCGGCGGCCCGCAGGTCGTAGGTCCCCCACTCGTTGCGATCCTCGCCCGGTCCGAAGACCGGGCGCAGCGGCAGTCACGGGCAAGGGTGCCAAGCAGCGCACAGTGTTGCGATCCTCGCCCGGTCCGAAGACCGGGCGCAGCGTGGTCGGTGAGCTTCTTCTCGCTGTCGCGCAACCGGTTGCGATCCTCGCCCGGTCCGAAGACCGGGCGCAGCCAGCGCGGTGCGGTCGTGCTGCGCGCACCAACTGGTGGTTGCGATCCTCGCCCGGTCCGAAGACCGGGCGCAGCGATCGCTTCGCGGACCTCCAACCATGCCTCGCCCGTGTTGCGATCCTCGCCCGGTCCGAAGACCGGGCGCAGCATGCACTGCCGGTAGTGCAGCTGCGCATCGACAGCCTGTTGCGATCCTCGCCCGGTCCGAAGACCGGGCGCAGCCGGCCCAACGCTGCTCGTGCGGGTCCATCCCGGCCGGGTTGCGATCCTCGCCCGGTCCGAAGACCGGGCGCAGCGCGAGGCGTCGTCGCGGGCGAGGGTCGTGCCGCTCAGGTTGCGATCCTCGCCCGGTCCGAAGACCGGGCGCAGCAACCAGCCGCACGCGCACCACGAGCTGATGCCGTCGTTGCGATCCTCGCCCGGTCCGAAGACCGGGCGCAGCGCGGGGTTTCTGGCCGGCTTCGCGGCGGGACTGGATGTTGCGATCCTCGCCCGGTCCGAAGACCGGGCGCAGCCTCGGCCAGCCGGGTGGCGAGGGTGCCCCAGGACAGGTTGCGATCCTCGCCCGGTCCGAAGACCGGGCGCAGCGTCGCGGCCCGCCTTGATCGCGTCGCGGAAGAACGAGTTGCGATCCTCGCCCGGTCCGAAGACCGGGCGCAGCGCGTCGCCGTAGCCGGGGCGGTGCCCACCACCCACCGGTTGCGATCCTCGCCCGGTCCGAAGACCGGGCGCAGCGGTGGCCCCAACTCGACGTTCTTCTCCAACGCGAACCGGTTGCGATCCTCGCCCGGTCCGAAGACCGGGCGCAGCAGTAGCCACCATCGCCCAGCGCGCCAGCGTTATTGCCGTTGCGATCCTCGCCCGGTCCGAAGACCGGGCGCAGCCGCTCGATGACATCGGCCGCGCTGACGGCCTGCTCCTGGTTGCGATCCTCGCCCGGTCCGAAGACCGGGCGCAGCGCGAACCCGGGCACGTTGACCGCTAGCGCGGCGATGTTGCGATCCTCGCCCGGTCCGAAGACCGGGCGCAGCGCTACCCGACTCGGACCGTCGGGTCACTGTGGACGTCGTTGCGATCCTCGCCCGGTCCGAAGACCGGGCGCAGCTCGGCGACCTCCTGCGCGAGCGTCTGCAGCGACAGGGTGTTGCGATCCTCGCCCGGTCCGAAGACCGGGCGCAGCTGCTTCACCCCGTGCGCCCACCCGTCGGAGTCCTCGTTGCGATCCTCGCCCGGTCCGAAGACCGGGCGCAGCCACGACAGCACCCGCACGCCGGCGCCGCTGGCCGCGTTGCGATCCTCGCCCGGTCCGAAGACCGGGCGCAGCCCGGTTCAGGTCCCACGCCACCGAGGCGATCTCGTCGTTGCGATCCTCGCCCGGTCCGAAGACCGGGCGCAGCATGCGAGCGGGTCATCTGGTCGCGAACGCGGGCAACGTTGCGATCCTCGCCCGGTCCGAAGACCGGGCGCAGCCTGATGCAGAGTCTCGACGTCCCGGACGACTACAACCCGTTGCGATCCTCGCCCGGTCCGAAGACCGGGCGCAGCTTCCGGATGTTCTTCAGGATCATGCGAACGACTGTACGAGTTGCGATCCTCGCCCGGTCCGAAGACCGGGCGCAGCGTGCTGCCGAATTCGTGAGCATCGCGCCGGGTACGCAGTTGCGATCCTCGCCCGGTCCGAAGACCGGGCGCAGCACGGAACCGTGGGGTCCGTTCGGCCGAGTAGGACGGTGTTGCGATCCTCGCCCGGTCCGAAGACCGGGCGCAGCGACGACATCGACGCCGGCGGCGAGCTGGATCTGTCGTTGCGATCCTCGCCCGGTCCGAAGACCGGGCGCAGCGCCTAGCTGTTCTTCGTGACCTCCACCGTGACCGTGGTTGCGATCCTCGCCCGGTCCGAAGACCGGGCGCAGCAGTTGCTCAACAGCGTATATTCATCAACTTCGAGCATCACCAGGCACTCCGCTTAGGCGAAAGTTGCCGTATCGCCCGAGTTTCTAGTTCGGAACCCCAAGCTCAACCCACCATCACCAGAGGTTCCTAGATCAACTGATCCCAGCGCCGTAAACGCCATGCACCGCCGAATCATCGTGCCCGCAGTACCTCGTGATCACTGAATGTCCGCGGAAATCGAACATGGATGCTTGGCCGACCAGACCTCCTAGGCAGCGGCCTGCACCTAGACACACGGAGAGCTGCCTTGCGTCCGAGAAGGATCGCCCGCGTCGATCGGATTGCGGCCAGCTCGATCGATGCCTCGGCAAGCGTTAACTCATCGGCGATCAGGTCGAGCACGGGCAGCGGGTCGAGTAGGTCAACGACGTCATTCTCCGCCCGAGGCAAGCAAGGACGCGTCGCAGAAAACAGGCCATCACCTGGGCCGATCAAGGCTCGGAGACGGTGAGCGGGACGTTCGAGACTACTCCATCATCCGCTTCTAAACATCGCGTCTACGCGTCGTTGAAGATGGCCTCTTCCGCGGCGCGGGCGAGGGTGGCTTGGGTGCTCGCGCGGACGCCGAGACGGTTCATGTGGAAGATCACGTGCAACGCGACGATTCCGCGGATTCCGCGTGTGAGCTTGCCGGACTCGCGGAGGGTGCGCACTACCTTCCCCGTGTCTTTGAAGGCGCCCAGCCAGTCGCTGTCGATGCCGCCCGCGAGTGGCGAGCCGAGCAGGAGGTGGCGGACGTCGGAGGTGAGAGCAGTCCACGCTCGAGGGTCCTGGTTGGGTGCTGGGCTTGCCAACGTGCTGCGCTGATCAGCGATCTTGGTCCAGACGTCTCCTTGCTCGTTGATGTCGAGGCCGGCGGCGCGCATGAGCGCGGTACACAGGATGAGTGCGTGTTCCCGCCTGTCGTCGGGGTTGTCGCTGAGGTAGTCCAGGAGATGGCGGCTGTCGTGGTGGAACAGGGCGTGGGCGGCGCTCATGCTGGCGACGCCACCGAAGGCATGGGTCTCTGGTTCGTAGATGTCGGTGGTCCAGTTGACGGCGTCAGTGAGCAGTAGGTGCACCCGGTCGCTGCTGGGCGTGGCGGGGAGGTAGCGGATCCGCCACGGGCCCTTGCGGATGAACCACCACGAGGTGACGAGGCCTTCGGCCTCGGCGACTGGTAGCACGCGGGTGAGGTGGTCGACGGCTTGCCTTTCCCGTTGCCGGGGGTCTGGGCCGGGGTAGGCGACGTTCACCTGCTTCCAGGAGTTCTGTTCCATGAGTGCCGTCCGGTCGATGGTGGTGGGCTAGCAGAGGAGTAGGCAGGCGTCCCATGAGGTTGTCGTGGTTCCGGTCCCGGCCAGGGCGGCGCCGGATGTCCCGTCGAGGAAGCCTGCGGGTTGGTCGGTCATCTCTGGTGCCTGCTGGTGGAGACACTGCAGTGGCGCGAGGGGTATAGGTGTGAGGGCGTCGGCGGCGACGCGGCGTGCAGTCGTGAGGAGGCCGCCGGTTCCGTGGCACAGGCTGCGGTCGGTGAGTTGACCGATCTGGGTCGGATCGTTCAGGCAGGCGACGATCGCGCTCTCGGCAAGGCGTCGACGTGTGGTGTCGCCGAGGGAAAGCGCGGTGAGTTGCTGGGCGCGGGCGATGCCGGGGGTGCCGTAGCACCAGGAGGGCCGAAGCGGTCGGCGTTGGCTTGGGTCGCCGCGGCGGAGGTCGTCGAGTGTGATGGTTTGTGGCCACCATGGTCCGGTGGTGGTGTGACGTTGCCAGGTGTCGAGCCATTCACAGATGCGGTTGATTGCCTGGGTGTGTCCGTCGACGGTGATGCCATCGCGGAGGGTGAGCGCCAGGAGTGCGAGTGGGCCGGTGATGCCGTGGGCGATGCCGTGGTTGCTGTGGCCTCCGGCTGGTCCTGCCTCGATGCGGTTGGGGCCATGTGGGCACCACCAACCGGGGAGCGCGCCGATGGGTTCGGTGAGTCGTACGAGGTAGGTCAGTACCTCGCGGAGGAGTCCGAGGTTCCCGATGCGACGCAGGGCGACGCCGAGGCCGGTCAGGCCGCGGATAAGGTCGAATTCGGCGTACCCGGGCTGTTGGCGCTGGTCGATGCGTCGGTGCGCGGTGTGCAGCCGACGGCGGGTCACCGTGGCGGTTCCGGCGGCGGCGACGGCTTGGGCCCGGGCGAGCGCGGGCCGGTCGGATGCGGCGAGGACAAAGGCGAGCGCGGGTACGCCGTAATAGAGGCTGGCGTTGTCGGTGGCGCTGACACCGCCGGCGCAGGCCTCCTCAAGCGCGGTGTACGCCGCCTCCCACCTGCCGGCTTCGAGGTGCCAGAGAGCGATGCCAACTGCCCCGTCGGCAAGTGACTGTCCTGCGGTCATGACGCGCCGCGGATGAGGGTGGTGTGGGCGACGGCCCGGGCGAGGCGGAGACAATGCTTCTCGGAGGCAAGGTCGACGCCGATCATGCGCGCGTGGTGCAGATGGAGCAGGTCCGCCAGCACCTGGTCCGGGTCGAGGCCGTCTCGGTCAACGAGTGCACGGTAGGTGGTCAGCGCTGCGGTGAGCGCCGCTGTCAGGCCGTCGTCTCGGTGGGGTCGGCCGGCGTGGTTGAGCTGGGTCGGATCCAGACGTGGGCCGCTGCGCTGCGGAACGTGTTCGGTGATCCAGCGCGGGCCGTCGCCGGTGAAGCCGTGCGCGATGGTGATCATGCTGGCTGCGGTGGTGGCCTGCCGGTCGGCGGTCAGGTTCGCGAGGACGACCCGGGAATCGGCAGCGAAC
Organism: Micromonospora sp. NPDC005215; assembly: GCF_040607915.1. Taxonomy (NCBI): domain Bacteria; kingdom Bacillati; phylum Actinomycetota; class Actinomycetes; order Micromonosporales; family Micromonosporaceae; genus Micromonospora; species Micromonospora sp. NPDC005215. The sequence continues at coordinate 15,289 of NZ_JBEXHQ010000076.1, forward strand.
ACGGCTTCGGCTGCGGCGAGGGTGGGTCCGGTGCCGTGGCGTGTCTCGGGTCGGTAGGTGGCCAGCCTGTAGTCAGCCAGCAGGCCCTGCTCCTCGAGCTGCTCAGCCCATACGGCAACGTCGCGGGCAACGCTGGCGAACTGGTTGGCGTCACCGAGTGGGATGCGCAGCCGCAGGTGTGGTTGCGGATCGGGATAGTGCAGGAACCACCAGCCAGCCGGTAACGCGTCGGAGCGTTTCGACAGGTCGGCGAGGATCTGCCCGGTTCGGCCGGTGAGGCGGGCGTCCAGCCAGAGCGATTGGCCGGGGCGGTGCTGCACCGTGCTGGCGGGCCGCGCCGGTCGAGGAGGCACATCGTCGTGTGGCGAAGTGCGGGTCAGGGTGAGCAGAAGTTCCGCGGGTCTGCCGTCGATCCAGCCGGCTCGTCCCGGCGCCTCGGTGAGTGGCGCGCTTCTCTGCCGGTCGAGGTGGCTGCGCAGCATCGCCAGGTGGGCGGTGTCGTCCAGGTCGAGGCGTAGCCGTGCGTCACCGCTGCCAAGGAGTACGTCTCCGGGTAGCCGGTGCTGTTCGCGGTGCCGCTGCCAGGCGGCCCGCCACTGGTGCCACGGCGCACCGCGCCCGGGTAGGGCGGCCGCCATGATGATCCAGCGGGCCGGGTGCAGGATCGAGCGGCCTCGCCGTACGCGTGGCAGGAACGGCAGATTGTGCCAGCGGCCCCAGTCGAACGGGACGCATGGCGCTGTCCATGCGATAGGGATCTCCGTCAGGAATCGGATGAGCGGCTGCTGGAGAGTCGGTAACAGCAGGCAGTTGAGCAGCATGGGCTCGACAGGCCGTCCTGTTGTGCGCGACAGGAGCCAGAGCCGCTGACCGTCACCGGTGATGGCCAAGTCCGCGAGCGTCCATCGCGGGTCGGGGTGGAAGTCGCCGACCGGCAGGACGGGCAGTAACTCGGGAACCCTGGCGAGAGCAGCCAACCGACTGCCCAATGGTGGGCCGGAGATCTGTACGGCGTCCGCGCCCGGCAGGGCCGTTGGCAGGTGAGTGTAGACGTCCGAGAACAGCGCGAGTTCGGACGGGGTGAGCAGGTGTAGAAACCGGGCCGCCGCGGCGCCTGCGTGACGGGCGCCGCTGATGACCGTCAGCGTGAAGTCGCCTCGGTCGAGGTCTCGGCACGTAGCTGCGGCGAGGGTGAATTGAAGTTCGGTATGCGGGACCGGAGGCCGGTCGTCGTCACCGCGCAATCGATCGATGAGCTCGGCGTCGAGCACCACCTCAACGCAGCCCTGCAGGGCTGCGCGCTCGGCGAGTTCCGCGAGGAGAGCGTCGCGGGCAGTCAGTCCCGTCGGGTTGCGGCGCGGCGAGCCGCGGTAACCGGCGGGGAAGCCCAGAACGCGTAGGACATCACGCAACGGCACGGCCGCGCCTGGTCCCCAGCGTTCGATGAACGCCGAGTGGTAGGCAGCCCAGCCCGGTAGGCGCGGTGCCACGCTGACGAGCGCTGCTGCGGCCTCACATGCCTCGTGAACCACGGCCGGTGGCAGCGTCACGGTGCAGCCGACGCGCAGGTCAACCTGAACACGCTCGCCGGGGTCAGGCAGGTCGATGTGCTGGCTGACATGGGCAACTGGGTCGATCACCGTCATTGGTGGGCGGATCTCGGACACCAGGACGCCTGCGGCAACGAGTGCGGCAAGGAGCCGCTCGGCGCCGTCTGGCAGGTTCATGTTGGTCCGCTCGACCATCCGGGCGGTCAAGTCGGCGAACGCGATCGGTGAGCTGGCGAGCTGCACCGCCACCCGTATCGGGTCAGTGAGGTCGATTTCCACGTCACTGACCCGGTCACCGTCACTGTGGCCGCAGGGCACCACCCAAGTACCGCCGCGCCGATGCCCGGTCGGGTTCGTGACGACCCTGACGGAGCGAAGCACGTGCAGGTTCCGTTCCGCCTGGGCTGTGTGCTCGGCGATGAACTGGCCGTTCGCGCGCTTCACCTCCCTGTGCGCGGCACCCCAGCGGACAGCGGCGCGGAGGCCAAGCTGCATGGGAGCGACTCCGGCGAATCGACCGAACGGCGTCGCGCGCGTCGTCCACCGCAGGAGGTATCGGACTGTCGCCTCCACCACGCGGCGCAGTCTCGGCCCGGTCACCGCCTCGTCGGCGAGTACGCGGGCGATCTGGTCGGTCAGCTGTGGCGCAGCATGGGTGACGGCAGCGGCGAACCCTGGTAGCGCCCATGCCTGCCGCAGCCATCCCCGCCACTGTTCTGGCTGCTCGACGGTCAGGTCGGGCCATGGCGGCAGCGTCAGGTCGGAAGGGTAGGACGCTGCCCTGATCAGGGCTGCAGCCGTCGCTTGGAACATCGCGCGCTCCCCAAATCGGCGGGGCGAAGGAGGAGGATGAGGGTGGGGCCCGACCTCGTGAGGTCGGACCCCACCGGACGGCGTCGCTGTTACTTGCCGCCGCCGGAGCAGGCGTTCGAACCGGTGTTGCCGGAACCGCAGCCGTCGTCGGTGGCAGTCGCGTACGCGCTCAACGCCGGGCCAGCGTCGACCAGCCGGAGGTTGAGCTCGCCCTCCACGTGTTCCTGGCCGACCTCGTACTCGTCGAACTCCATCAGGACTCCCTTCCCTCACTGGTGAAGGCCAGGACGATGCGGCTGTGCCGCTTGTCCACGGCCGTCCCGGCCGGCAAGTCGCCGTCGGGGGTCTGCGCGGGCAGAACGTGCAGCGCCGGCGCGGGACAGCCGGCGCTCACCCAGGCCCGCATGTGCTCGACCATTCGCCCCGCTGCCGCAGCCGCCACAGAGGTGTCAGGGCCGTGGGCGTAGGCACCCAAATCGAACGCGTCGCCGGTCCACCGCAGCTCCGACCGGTAGGCGAACGTGCCGTCGTCCTCGAGGACAGCAGGGGTTCCGAACCGCCACGACGGCGCGACGACGCCGGACGAGATGGCGGCGTCCTGTGCGGTCAGCACCACGAACTCCTTCCCTGCGGCGGCGATCCGGGTCGCAAGCCACAGGTCCAAGTCCGCCAGCACCGTGGGAGGCGGCAGGCTTACTCCGGCCCATGCCTCCTGCCGCGGCGTCTCGAGCAGTCCATCGAAGCCTTCAGAGGGGATCTGCTGGCCTTCATCGAGCCGCAGGTGGACCCCGTCGGCCACGTCGACGTACTGCACGTCGTACGCTCCGTCGCCCTGTACCGGCACGAACCCGCACTGCCGCTCGCTCACGCTGACCAGGCCGACGCCGGAACGGCGGAGCGCCCACGATCGAGTCATCCCGAACGTGCGCAGCGGCACCACCAGGACGCCGTGGTCGGTGAGCTGCTCGCACCATGCCGGCGGGATGTCCCACGCCCCGGCGGTGACGATGATCAGGTCGTAGCAGCGGCCAGGATCGACAGGATGCTCAGCATCGGCGCACACAACCTTGACGTCGTCGTAGCCCGCCGCCTTGAGACACGCGACCGCTCGGTCCGTCACGTCTGAGTCGATGTCCACCGTGGTGACCGACCCGGCCGCGCCAACAAGCTCCCGCAGCAGCGAGGCGTTGTAACCGCCGCTACCGACCTCCAGCACATCACGGCCGCGGAGGCCTCCCAGCGCGTCGGCCGCCTGGCCGAGCATCTCCGCGATGAGGAAGGGCGCCGACACCGAGCTGATGTTCTCCTCACCGCGCCGCTTCGTGATGACCGCCCTGTCTTCGTACGCCTCTCCCAGGGGAAGGCCCGGCGTGAACAGCTCGCGAGGTACCGTCCGCATCGCCGCCTCCACCTCCGGCCGCAACGACAAGCCCTTGTCGGCATGATCAGCCGCCAGCTGATCGACCATTGCCCGGCGCAGGCTTTCGCTGTTCATCGCTCTGACGCTCATGAAGTCCCCTCCGACTATTCGAGCCGCTATGACTTGCGGCAGCTCCGTGCTTGCAACGATCAATCCGTGCGGGAGCAACCGATCCAGTCGCGCTCTCAACCGACGGTCGAGAGGTGAGCCTCTACGGAACCCGCAAGGCTCACGAATCCCATATCATCACTCCGTGCGCTCAGACTCCCCCAGCGCGCAGCGGCTGGGAATGCCGACCTGCGGTCCGACCTTGTGTGCCGACCTTAGGTCCGACATGGGTCTGAGCTGCGCAAACCCTCGGGCGCGAACATTCTTCTACCGCTCGCCGCGATGCCGGGCCGGGCGCAGGCGCGTACACATCGGGGGCAGTTTGGCGCTACCGTGATCATGCTGATCACCACCATGCGATGTAACGCTGCATTAGTTTAGGTCGCCACTGGCGGACAGCTGCATTCCCCGGCGCGAAGCTGCTTCGCCGTAGACCGGACGCCTCCCGCGATCGCTCACGCCTTACTGTCGTATGGTTCCGCCACGGACCTAATTTTGGGCCGCCCGCTACTTCAATAGACGCTTCGGGGCGACGAGCGCCCGGATCGCCACTACTCGTAACGGCATCGAGGTTGCAGCACCTAGTTCGACATCAAGTTTTAGGTCGAACAGCACGTGCGGGGCAGCGCTGATGATGGGTACGATCTCAATCAGCGCCGTTGGTGGCTGGTGCGCTGACGTAACGGGCTGACGTGTCGTTCGCAGACGTTGACCGTCGCCCTGCTTCGAAGCCGCCCCGCTTGCGCGAGCGGCAGGTTCCGAGCACTGTCGTGGATCGTCGTCACCGGGGTGAGAAGGCCGAAGCATCCCGCCGTATCCTGCTGCGGTGCCGATCCCTCTCCCGACTATGACACGTCCACGCATACGAGCACAGGCAGCAGCGTCCTTCGGGATGGTCGCTGGACTCCTGACCACGCTGCTCGTCGCTGGCTGCGGGCTCATCGCTCGACCTGCCCCCGCCGCCGCGCTGCGGTTCCAGTTCTCGGCCACCAGCGAAGACGGATACATGAACCAGGTGCTCACCATCTTCAACGACAGCACCCGCGTACTTGCCCCGACATTGGAGTTCACGGCACTCGACGCCAATCGGGACCCGCTACCCACGGTCAAGGTCACCACGGTCTACGGCAGCGACCAGGGCCGGCTGGTCGTTCCGCCGGGCGGCGGCCTGGACGTGCTGGTCTTCAGCGGCGATGGCGCCCAACTAGCCGAGGACGTGGCTGTGTCCGTCCGCGCCACGGAACCCGTCGAGGCCCCGGCCACCCAGGTCGAGCCAGTCGTCATCCCGATGGACGAGTCCGGCCGGGTACTCCACCGCGGCAGCCCGTTCACCACCTTGTCGGTGCGCAATGACGGCAGCGAGCCGATGAGTGTTCGGCTGGTGTACATCATTTGGACCGAGCCAAAGGGCGACGAACGTCAGCAGGCCGACCGCATAATACCGATCGGGGACCTGATCGTCGTGCCGCCCAACCAGGCGACTCTGGTACCGGTGTCCGGAGATGCACGGACCACCGTCACGGAATCGGCAGGGCTCGTCCCAACAAGCATCAAAGCGTACCTCTCCCGATAGCCCGGACAACCTCGTCTGGGCCGCGCACGTCGACAGATCGCTGGTCAATGGTCGAAAGCGATGGACGAGGCGACGGTAGCGCTGCATCAGCTGGGCCTTGAAAAGCATTGGTTGCCCGACCTCGCTCGACGACAGCAGGTGCGAGTAGTGCTCCACCTCCGCCAGTGCGTCACGCTGACGGCTGGCACCCTCGCGACTAGCGGCACTGGACCCAGACCGGCAACCCGGCCTGGGTGAGGCAATGCTGCGGGTGAAGCTGCTGACCCTGCACTACCCTCGCGCCCAGGTGGCCGCCGACGTATACGCCGATAGCGTCGCGGCGGTCGCCTCCCAGCCGGTCGGGGTCATCCTGCCGACCCGCTACGCCGCTGCCGAATCCGTAGCAGGGTCGTGGCGGCCCTACAGTAGCGCGGTGGCCACACCGCAGCTGGCCCGCGACGAGATCGCCTTCGGTCCGCGCCACATCGCACCGCGCCTGCTGCGGCTGGCCGACGACCAGGCAGCCGCCTACCACCAAGCCGCAGACACCCTCGATACCAATCCCGTCGACGACGTCACGGTGCGCGGGCGCCACTTCCGGGTCACCCGCATCGAGACCCTGCTGCGGATCGGCGCCGCGGCCCCGAACTGTCCGGCCGATCGGACCCCGACCCAGACCAGCCACCGGGCGCGGACCGCCAGCGCTAAAACGAGCACCGGCAACACGATCGGGCCCGGACAACCACGTACCCGGCCGCCGCCCTGAGTGCAGGTGCCGAGCGCCTGACGGAGGCTATTCGGCGGACGCCCACCTCCCGGGCGGCAGCGCGTCTGAGGTCTCGGCGACAGCAAGTTGCAGGGTTCCCGGGCACGTCTCGATGCAGTGCGCCCCACTGTCGACATGTAGGTGTCCGGCGGCCACCAGGTGGAAAGGACCGTACTCACCTGCGATTAGGACACACATGCTGGACGCGTGGCTCAGGATGATTCGCCGGTCGATGCGGTTCGCCGTTTCGTCGGTTCTCTACATGACGTGACAAGTCGGCTACTCGCCGACTTGTTTCCCGTCACGGACATCGCGGATCTACTGGCAGCGGTCCACTCACGCCGGGAATTGCCTCGGGAGGGTCTCACCCAGTGCGGGATCGAGTACACCGTGCACGGCGCAGGTTGCCGGATGATCAGCTCCGACGGCAGGGAGATCGACGTCGATTTGGTGACCGATCCCGTGCTCGGGCGTGTGGTTGAAGCCTTCGACGCCTGGCGTATCCGCTGGTTCCTCGACGAAGCTGCCGATGGCGGCTACGACCATGACGACATCGTCGCGGCGTGTTGTCACCTTGCCAGTGAGGGGCACCTGCGCGAGGTAGTTGGAGGCCGCTGGTTCACGCTGCCTGACGCTTCCAGGGAGCCCAGTATGAGGTCCGCCGCGGCCGCCCACCCGCTGGCCGGCGCCCAGTAGAGGCAGCTCGGCGGAACCCACGACGGTCAGCCCGTGCTGCACTTGCCCACGCGATGCACCAAGCCGTCACCACCGGCACAAACTGCTCCTCGACGGACACCCTGCCGCTGACCCACCTGACCGGCAGCCGCGAAGAACTGGGAAAGCTGCGCCAGTGGACCCCGATGACAGCGGTCGCCGCCCAGCCGGGGAATGCAGCCTGAGCCGGGTTCCACGGCCGCTCGGACGTACGTGACAGAGCCGGCGGCGGAACTGGCCGACGCCCTACCGGCGGCCGGATACAGGGTACGGCTGGAGGCGGCGGGCATGTGTCGGCCGCCGATGAGCCGTTCACCGGATCGGGGGATGTGGTTGTCACAGACATTCGGGCCGTCCATCAGTTGTGCGGGTGGAGCAGGTCGTCGAGGCCGATGCGCGTCAGGAACTCGGTGCGGATCCGGTCGGCGACCACACTCACGACCTCAGAGCCGTCGTCGACGGGGTCGACGTGGAAGCTGTCCACCGCGACCTCCTGTCTTGAACCGACCGTCGGGGCTACGGAGCGGTTGAGGCAGCCCGTTTGGTGGTGTCTCCTCCGGCAAGATGAAACTTGAGGGACTTTCCTCTTCTGTCCGAGACCGGCCGTGTCACAAGACCTGCGCCGAGGATGCGGCGACGGAGAGGGCGGTCAGGCAGGGCCGCTGAGCCTGTGGCGTCGGCTCGGCACCAACCAACTGCAGGCAGGCCGGCCGCGACGAAGAGCCATTGACGTATGGCGTGAGCCTCGGGATGATCAGCACTGTCATCAACGTCAGTTGATGACAGTCTTGGTAGATCGCACTGACCTTTGCGCAGTGCAGACGGGGGACGGACATGACCGCGACAATCCCAACGAGAACCACAACCGCTGCGGGCGCCCGAGGGTGGCGTCGCACAGCCCGGCGCCTAGCGACGTTCCTGGTCGTCGCCACCCTCACCAGCGTGAGCGCCCTTGGGGCCGCTGGCCCGGCGCAGGCCGCCACCTACTTCTACAAGCCGGGTCACCCCGCCGAGGACTACGCGGGACCAAATTGCACCGGTGGTTACGCAATCCGGGGCACGGACGGCATGTTCTTTCTGACCGCTGGCCATTGTGGCGTCGTTGGCGACCTGGTCTACGGCACCGACGCCGAGTACGGCCGCATCGCACACAACCCGTACACGACCCGTGACACCGCCCTGATCAAGCCGGGCAGCGGTGTCGACGCTCAACTAGTTGTCGACGCTCAGCAAATCGTGGTTGACGGCACGACTGGTAGGAGCCCCGGCACCGGCAAGGTCACGGGCATCTTCCCAACCAGTTCGCTCGGCGCCAATGTCCTCGTCGGCAAAATGGGCATGACCACCGGTTGGACCGAAGGCAGAATCTACGGCGTCATTACCTGGCACGGCATGACCGCCTTCTGCAGCACTGCCCTCACCCGGGGCGGAGACAGCGGCGGCCCGGTCTGGCGTACCGACGGTACGGGTGGAGTCTTGGCCGTCGGTATCACCGTCGCCGCGTACACTTCCACCGGCAACGGGTGCTTCATCCCAATCCAGACACTGTTGAGCTACTGGGGCGCCTCGCTACCGGTGTTCCCCGCCGGTCGTGAGGGCACCATGCCGGAGCCTCCGGTTGAGCCGCTGCCCACGCTCAGTAGCGAAGGACTCGTGCCGGCCGTCGGCACCCGCTGATCGATTTGATGCGCCGCGAGGGCCGGCCTTCCCAGGCCGGCCCTCGCGGCGCATCCCGTGGCTGATCGGCAGCGGGCACAGCGCCGAACAGGCAGGCGTCCGCCCGCTGAACAGGATCCGCTGCTCGCGGGGGATGGCGGACTACCGCGGCGGGTTCGGGGTCGCGGTGGAGCGGGACGATAGGGCCATGCCCTAGTAGTGCTTTGTTAGGTTCTGTGGCGTTTGTTGCGGTGTAACGGCTTCACGGGTTGGTGGCAGGTGAGGCAGGCGCCGGTCCAGGTCGC
>NZ_JBEXHQ010000077.1:0-24060 GCF_040607915.1 Micromonospora sp. NPDC005215
GGTTCCGACCTTCGACAAGCCAGAACCTAGGCAGGACAACGGCGTGCGCCAAAAACGACGCGCCCAACCACCCACAGACACGTCACAAGACCCATGAATATGACTCTGAGGTATACCGCTCACTACCGCATCCGCCCCCACGGAGGTGACTGACGGTCACCGCCGCCTGGCGACGCATACGGTAGAGACACTAAACAAGAAGGCCCAGATCCCGAGTGGGAGCCATGCCGTCTTGCGGCTCCGGGTCAGTGCTGCTTCGCGAACTGAACGAAAGAGCGCCAGGTCTGGGCGCTGAAGTTGGGCGTTCCGCCGTCGCTGTGCAGAATGCGGGGGCTGCGAGGGCTTTTCGACGCGGCCGACACAGCCGCGAACACCGACATCCCCGCACCGTTCGACGCGGAGGCATTCCTGGTCAGGATCCGGCGGCGTCGCGCAGAGCGCATCGTCGACCTGGCCGTGACGCGCGACGGCGGGGAGCCGCTCGGCCTCGTCGCCCTGCACGTGGCAGGCGGTGAACGGGCTGGGGGAGTCGAAGCTGCTCGAGACGTGGTGGTGGACCGCGCCCGGGTTGACCGAACGCTGAGCAACGGGCGCGACGTCCCCGATTCTCCGTCGCTCACTCGTCGATCGATCGGCCATCCTCCGGATCGTCCGGGCTCGGCGCGGACGGGGGTGTGTAGCCGAGTTCGCACGAGATCTGGTTCGCGGTCTCCAGCAGGCGCGGCAGGTTGCTCTTCAGTTGGTCGAGGTTGGCGATGACCTCGATCGCCGTGATCGAGGCGGCGGCGATGACCTGGCCCCGTGAATCCCTGATCGGCGCGGCGACACACATCACGTAGGCGTCGTGCTCGCCGTTGTCCGTGGCCCAGCCGAGTTCGCGGATGCGGACGAGTTCGGCGTCGAGGGATTCGTGGTCGGCGAAGGTGGTGTCGGTGAATCTCTCGAAGACGACGGGGGAGAGCAGGCGGTCGCGTTCCTCCGACGGCAGGTACGCCAGGATGGTCTTGCCGACGGCGCTCGCGTAGATCGAAACCGCCCGACCCACCCGGGACGGCAGTTTGACGGCATCGAACGCCGGGCTGTCGACCTTGTCGATGTAGATGATCTCATCGCCGGTGAGTTGTGCCAGGTGCACGGTGTGGCTGGTCTCGCGCTGTAGTGCGCGCAGGTGCGCGGCCGCGAACTGACGCAGGTCCATCGAGCCGAGCGCAAGCTCGGACAGCTCGATCAGCCCGCTGCCGAGCACGTAGGTGCCCGCGCCGGTCCGGCGGACGAAGCGCGCGGATTCCAGTGTCTGCAGGATCCGCAGGGCCGTGGACTTGTGCACGCCGAGCACGTCCGCCGCCTCGGTGAGCGACAGCGGGTGCTCCGCCGATCGACGAATGAGGTCGATCGCACGGCGAATCGATTGCGCCAAGGCTATGCCTCCCCTCGAAGCGACGGGCGAGCCCATCGCTTGCGTTGCAATATGTGCAATGTAGACGACGCGATGCGCAACCGCCACTTGACACCGTTGCGCATGGCGCTACGATCGTTGCAAATTCATCCCGAAGACTCTGACTCGTAACACTGGAGTAACGATGGGTAACCAGCGCGCTCACGTCGGCATCGCCAGGGCGACATGCGCCCTCGGCTTGGTCGCCGCTCTTTTGACTGGCTGTGGCTCCGACGGCGATTCGGGCGACGGCGTCACCAAACTGACCTTCGCCGCCTCGACCTTCGGCGACCCGGGCCGCGGACCTCTGCTGACCAAGTGGCTCGACGAGTTCAACCAGAGCCAGACAAAGGTCCAGGTCTCCGCCGCGGCGGTGCCGTACCCGACCTTCGGTCAGACGGTGCTCACGCAGATGGGCAGCGGCAAGGGCCCCGACCTGGTCCGCTTCGACATGCCCGAGTTCGAGGCCGCCTCGGACGCCGGCCTCGTCGCACCGCTCGACAAGGTGATCGACGCCGGCAAGTACGACCTGCTCAAGCAGCCGGACCAGTTCATGGTCCACGACGGTGTCCGGCACGGCGTCATCTTCGAGGCATCGAACTACGCGATGTTCTACAACGCGGACCTGATCCCGACGCCGCCGACCACCTACGAACAGTTCGCCTCCACCGCCAAGTCGCTGACCAAGGGCGACGTCTTCGGCCTGGCGTTCCGCCAGACGGAGGCCGAGGAGGCCGGCGTGTGGCAGGACATCTTCAACTACGTCTACGGCTTCGGCGGCGCGTGGTCCGACGGCAAGAACCTGACGATCAACTCGCCGGAGAACCTCAAGGGTCTGCAGGCGTTCAAGGACCTGTACGACGCGAAGGTGATCCCGCGCGGAGCGGACGCGGCGACGTTCCGGCGGATGTTCGCCGAGGGCAAGGTCGGAATGGAGCTCAACAACGGCGGCTACGTGACCGCCACGCGCGGCCAGAACGCGAAGCTGAACTTCACCGTCGCGCCCATCCCGTTCCCGGTCCGCAAGCAGGGCGCGATCCTCGCGCCGATCGTGATCAACGAGGCGAGTGAGGGCAAGGACGAGGCCGGCACCTTCATCAAGTGGGCGCTGGAGCCGCAGAACCAGGTCAAGCTGCAGGAGATCCTCGGCGCGAGCAGCGTCGCCACCACCACGCAGCGCAGCCCGGAGACGCTCAAGGCGACCCCGTTCCTCACCGTCTTCGACGGGCTCACCGAGACCAGCCTGCCGCAGATCGTCCTCGGGTTCGAAGCCAAGACGCCGGACATCCGCAAGGTGGTCGTGCAGAACGTGGTAGCGGCCCTGCAGGGTAAGGCCGACCTGAAGTCGGCGCTGGACCGCGCCCAGCAGCAGGCGACCGAACTGGTCCGCTGACAGTTCGACACGGCGACGCTGCCGGCGCGACGCGACATGCGCCGGCAGCGTCCTTCCTCAAAAGGATCGAACCCGATGACTGTGGTCGAGCAGACCGGAGCACCGAAGACAACACCCCGAGCCCGGCGTCGGCCCAGCCCCCTGGGGAGCAAGTGGACGCCGTACCTGTTCCTGGCCCCCGCCGCACTGTTCATCCTCGTCTTCCAGGCGGTGCCTCTCGTCCAGGAGGTGTACCTCAGCTTCACCCGGACGAGACTGCTCAACCCGACAAAGAGCGAGTGGGTCGGGCTCGACAACTTCAACCGGATCTTCGGCGATCCCGAATTCCACAGCACCCTGCTGATCACTCTCGTCTACGTGCTCACCTGCGTCGTGGTCGCGATCGGTGCCGGGCTCGTCGTCGCGCTCCTGCTCAACCGGAAGTTCCGGGGCCGGGGTGTGGCGCGGGCGCTGGTGACCGTCCCCTGGGCCGCGCCCGGCATCGCGGTCGCGCTCATCGCCACCTGGATGCTCAACGCGCAGTACGGGATCGTGAACCGGTTCCTCGACGCGGTGGGACTCGGTGTGCCGGGTGGCGCGATCCTGGACAGCTCGCGTTACGCGCTCCCGGCGGTGCTCGCGACCACCATCTGGCAGCTGTTCCCGTTCACCTCGGTGGTGCTGCTCTCCGCACTGCAGTCCGTTCCGCAGGACCTCAACGAGGCAGCGACAGTGGACGGCGCGGGACGATGGGCCACCTTCCGGGCCGTCACCTGGCAGGTCATCAAGCCCACAGTGGGACTCCTGGCGCTGCTGATGACGATCTGGTCGCTGCGGCGGTTCGAGCTGATCTGGTTGATGACCAAGGGCGGGCCGGTCGGCGCCACCGAGACGCTCGTCATCGACCTCTACTCGCAGGCGTTCGACTCGAAGGAACTCGGATCGGCGGCGGCCATCGGGATGGTCGGCGTCGTCATCTCACTGATCGTCATCATCGGCAGCCGACTGGTCGCCCGTGCCGTGGAGAAGGAGCACGCCCGATGAGGCGCTTCCGTTTCGGTGTCACCGCACGGATCGTCGCCGTGCTCGTCGTACTCGGTGTCGCGGTGTTCCCGCTGTACTGGATGTTCGTCACGGCGCTGTCGAGCAACAGCGACCTCTTCGCCGACCAGCCCCGGCTCACGCCGGACCTCGGCCAGTTCGGGGTGTTCGTCGACGCGCTGGCCGAGGGCAAGGCGGCCGGGTGGCTGCTGAACAGTCTGATCATCGCGGTGGGCACGATGGTCCTCTCGGTCGGCCTGGGCATCCCGCTGGGTTACGCGCTGTCCCGGTTCTCGTTCGGCGGCAAGGCCGTGCTGACCGTCGTGCTGCTGTTCACGCAGATGCTGCCCGAGGCGCTCATGGTCGTGCCGTTGTTCGCGCTGTTCCGCCGCTTCGAACTGCTCGACTCGCTGACCGGCCTCATCCTCGTGAACTCCGCCTTCGTCCTGCCGATCGTCGCGCTGATCCTCAAGGGCGCGATCGACGGCATCCCGAAGGAGTTGGAGGAGGCGGCGCGCGCCGACGGCGCCCGGCCCTTCACCACCCTGACCCGCATCAACGTGCCGCTGATCGCGCCGTCGATCGCGGCGACCGCGGTCATCGCCTTCTTCCACGCCTGGAACGAGTACGTGTTCGCGGTGACGTTCATCTTCAATCCGGACCTGCAGCCGGCCTCCGTCGGCATCGCGAACTTCATCGGTGAGCTGGGCACGCCGATCCAGACGGTGATGGCCGTCGCCTTCCTGTTCACGCTGCCCGCCGTCGCCTTCTACCTGCTTGTGCAGAAGTACGTGGTGTCCGGCATGACGGCCGGCGCGGTGAAGGGTTGAGCCGAAAAATGAAGATCGTCTCCATCGACACACTTGTCGTCGACTTCTACCGCACGAACCTCGTCATCGTGCGCGTGCACACCGACGCGGGGATCATCGGGCTCGGTGAGGCCACCCTGGAGGGCAAGGAACGGGCCGTCCAGGGCGCCATCGCCGAGCTGGCCGAGGCCGTCGTGGGCCTGGATCCCACAGGCATCTCGAAGATCCTCTACGAGACCGCGCGGGACTGGTACTGGCGTGGCGGGCCGGTCATCATGACCGCGTTGAGCTCGCTGGAGATGGCCCTGTGGGACATCTCGGCGCGCGACCTCGGTGTTCCGGTCTCCCGGCTCCTCGGCGGCGCGACCCGGGACCGGGTGCGGGCGTACGCGAACGGCTGGTTCTCCGGTGCCGTCACGCCGGAGGACTACGCGGCAGCCGCGCGTCGGACGGTGGAGTCCGGCTTCCGCGGCCTCAAGTGGGACCCGTTCGAGAACTACGACCTCACCATCACCACCGCGCAGTTGGATCGGGTGCTCGCCCAGATCGGCGCCGTCCGTGGCGCGGTGGGCCGTGAGGTCGAGCTGTTCATCGAGGGGCACGGTCGCTTCGACGTCCGCCACGCGATCAAGGTCGCGAAGGAGATCGCCCAGTTCGACCCGGTGTGGTTCGAGGAGCCGTGTCCGCCGGACAATCTCGACGCGCTTGTGGACATCCGCCGCGCGTCGCCCGTGCCCATCGCGGCGGGGGAGCGGTGGTACGGACGGCAGGGCTTCGCGCCCGCCCTCGCCCGCCAGGCCGTCGACTTCGTCCAACCCGATGTGACCCACGCGGGCGGGATCGCCGAGCTGGCCTTCATCGCGACGCTCGCGGCGACCAGCTACGTGGGGTTCGCGCCGCACAACCCGAGCGGCCCCCTCAGCACCGCCGCGACGCTGCAACTCGGGGCGACACTGCCCAGCTTCCGGTACCTGGAGATCATGGCGACGGACGTGCCGTGGCGACCCGAGATCACCAACGAACGGCTGGTGCTGACCGCCGACGGCGACGTGCTCATCCCGACCGGGGTCGGCCTGGGCATCGAGTTGGACCTCGACGCGATCGAGCGGCACCCGTTCACACCGCATCCGCTCCGGATGTTCCAGGACGCCGTCTACGACATCCGGCCGCGAGACGAGCGATCCTTCTTCAACCTGGAGAGCGGCTCATGACGGTGCCACAGCCCCGGCGGCAGCCCGACGGGGCGGACTGGTTCGGGACCGCCGCCGAGGCGCTGCCGGACGACGTCGACGACAGTGTCCTCATCGGCCGGATCTGGGACCCGGCCGGCGACGGCCCCTCACCCGTGGCCGTCCGAGACGGTCAGGTCATCGACCTCAGTCAGCGGTTCCCCACCATCCGGGACATCTGCGAACTGCCCGACCCCGCCGCGACGGTCTCCGGGCTCGACGGGCCGCGGCTGGGCGACTTCGGCGAGATACTGGCCAACACGGCTGCCGCGACCCGCGACCACACCCGGCCCTGGTTGCTCGCCCCGGTCGACCTTCAGGCTCTCAAGGCCGCCGGCGTGACCTTCGCCGTCTCGATGATCGAACGCGTCATCGAGGAACGGGCCCGCGGAGATCTGGCGCTCGCGGCGGACATCAGGCAGCGGATGCTCGCCGACATCGGCGCCGACCTGCACAGCCTGACTCCGGGCTCGGCCGAGGCCGACCGGCTCAAGAGCCTGCTGATCGCCGAGGGCGTCTGGAGTCAGTACCTGGAGGTGGGGATCGGACCGGACGCCGAGATCTTCACAAAGGGGCAGGTCCTCTCCGCCGTCGGCACCGCCGTCCCGGTGGGGGTGCTCGCCGCGTCGACCTGGAACAACCCGGAACCCGAGGTCACGCTGATCATCCAGTCCAGCGGCCGGATCGTCGGCGCCACCCTCGGCAACGACGTGAACCTGCGGGATGTCGAGGGCCGCTCGGCGCTTCTGCTTCCCCTGGCGAAGGACAACAACGCCTCGTGCGCCCTCGGTCCCCTGATCCGGCTGTTCGACGAACGGTTCGACCTGGAACGGGTGCGCGAGCTTGAGGTGAGCCTGGACATCCGTGGCGTGGACGGCTTCCACCTGGAGGCGGTCTCGGAGATGACGCGGATGTCGCGCGACCCGGCGGAGCTGGTGCGGCAGTTGATCGGCCCGCACCACCGCTATCCCGACGGCGCCGCCCTGATGCTCGGCACGATGTTCGCGCCCACCCAGGACCGGGACCGCCCCGGCGAGGGCTTCACCCACAAGATCGACGATGTGGTACGGATCGCCTGCCCGGCTCTGGGCACCCTGGTCAACCGGGTGCGGCACGCCCAGGAGTGCGAGCCGTGGCAGTTCGGCGTCCGGGATCTGATGGGCAATCTGGTAAGGAGAGGACTGCTGTGAACATGGTCAGCACTGTCGACCCCCGGGACGGCCGAACCCGCACGACGGATCTCAGCGAGACCGACGAGGCTGGGCTGGAGGCGATCACCAGCCAGGCGCCCCAGGCGGCGCAGTGGCTGTCCGGCCTGGGCAGACTCGGCCGAGCGGACCTGCTGGACGCGATCGCCGCGTCCCTGGAGGCCCGTCGCGCTGACCTGGTCGCGGCGGCGGAGGCGGAGACCGGTCTGAGTCACGCGCGACTCGACCAGGAACTCACCCGGGCGGCAGTCCAGTTCCGGATGTTCGGTGACGTGCTGCGCGACGGGGGCTACGTCGAGGCCGCCATCGACCACGCCGCCGACACACCGCTCGGACGCGGCCCGGACCTGCGGCGGATGCTCGTACCCCTCGGGCCGGTGGCCGTCTTCGGAGCCAGCAACTTCCCGTTCGCCTTCTCGGTCGCGGGAGGTGACACCGCCGCCGCGCTCGCCGCGGGCTGTCCCACGGTCCTGAAGGCCCACCCCTCGCACCCGCTGACCTCACACGCCTCGGCCGAGGCAATCGCGGCGGCCGTCCGCGACCTGGGCGGGCCCGACGGTGTGATCGCGACAGTGTACGGCGAGCAGGCCGGTGCCTCGCTGGTGCGCCTCCCCACGATCCGCGCGGCTGCCCTGACGGGCTCCGTCGGCGCCGCCCGTGCCATCCAGGCGGCCATCGACGAACGCCCGGATCCCATTCCCCTCTACGCCGAACTGAGCAGCGTGAACCCGATCGTCGTCCTGCCCGGCGCGGCCGCCGACCGGGGCGAGCAGATCGCCGAGGGGCTGTTCACCTCCTTCACCAACTCGGGCGGTCAGCTGTGCACGAAGCCCGGACTGGCGTTCGTCCCGTCCGATCCGAGCGGTGCGCGCCTTGTCGACACGCTGCGGGAGAAGGTCGCCGCCACGGGCGGTGCGATCCTGCTCAACGACCGCATCCGGGCCGCGTACGAGCAGCAGGCGACGGCGTTCGAGCAGGCCGGCGCCCGTGTCTCGGCGAGACCCCAGATCGACGCCGATCCGGGTTTCCGCGTCGCGCCGACGCTCCTGGAGGTCGGTCTGTCGGGGCTCACCGCCGAGATCACCGACGAGTGCTTCGGCCCGCTCCTGGTCGTGGTGCGCTATGACGACGTCGCCGAGCTCGACGCGGTGCTGGCGACCGTCCCACCGTCGCTGACCGGATCCATCCACCGGGGACCCGACGACGACGCCGATGTCGTACGCCGGCTGGTCGACCTGTTCGCCGGCCGGTCGGGTCGCATCGTCTTCGACGGCTATCCCACCGGCGTCCGGGTGTCGTGGGCCCAGCACCACGGCGGACCCTGGCCCTCGACCAACGCCGTGCACACCTCCGTCGGCGCCACCTCGATCCGGCGTTTCCTGCGCCCGCTGGCCTGGCAGGACGCGCCGGTCTGGGTCCTTCCGGAGGAACTACAGGACGGCTATACCGCCATTCCCCGGCGAGTCGACGGGAGGTTGGAGTCAGCGGTGGCATAGCCGCGCCGGTATCCGTTCACCGCACCCATCGAATCGTCGGCCGGCCGCTCGCTGCGGTCTGCCACACGCCGAAGAGGGAGTAGGAACATGCCCGTCGCAGTCCCCCGTCCCCTGCAGCCGCCGCCGAGGCGCCGGCTGCTGCTCGCACTGCTCGCCGCCGTCGCCGTCGCGGCCACGACGGTCGTCGCCCCGGCGGCGTCGGCCGCGCCACCCGCGCGGCTGGGCCCGACCGTCACCCGCACCGACACACCACCGACCGGGTACGAGGTCACCTTCCGGTACCGGGCGCCCGAGGACGTCCAGCAGGTCCACATCTACGGAGACTGGTTCTACTCCCGGCCCGAGAACATCACCTGCCAGGACTGCGGCGACGCCCGGCCACCCGCCGAGTGGCAGCCGGGCGACGTCGCGGCCACCCCGTGGCACATCCTGGCCATGCGGAAGGGCCCGGACGGGGTGTGGACCCTCACCACGCCGCTGCCCGCTGGCACGTTCCGCTACGCGTTCACCCACGACTGCGCCAACGAGTTGGCCACCGGCTGCACGCTGTACGACGACCCGGCGAACCGGTGGCAGATCCAGCCGCAGTACCCGGGCGCGCCCGGTGCGGTACGCAGCACGATCTACGTCCCGGCCAGCCGGAGGTTCCCGACGTACGACACCGGCTACCAGGCGCCGGTGGCCAGGACCGGCCGGTTGGAGTCGCGGCGGTACACCTCGCCGCTGTCGACAAATCCGGCCGGCGTGCACGACATCGTCGTCTACCTGCCGCACGGTTACGACCCCCACCGGGCCACGCCGTACCCGACCCTCTACCTGAGTCACGGCAGTGGTGACCACTCGACCGCCTGGACGATGCAGGGCGTGGCCCACCTGATCCTCGAGAACGCGATAGCGGACCGTGCCGTGGAGCCGATGGTGATCGTGTCCACCGACTTCAACGGCCTACCCGGCGGCAACGAGGGCTACGTCAACGAGCTGCGGAACAACATCTTCCCGTTCGTCGAGCAGAACTACCGCGTCTCCACCCGCGCGCAGGACCGCGCTTTCGCCGGCTTCTCCGCGGGTGGCAGCCGGGCGTACACCCTCATGTACGACCACACCGACCTGTTCGGCTACCACGCCGCCTGGAGCGCGGGCGGACCGGCCGCCACCCCGGCACAGATCGACAGCATGAAGGCGGTGGCCGGCGGCATCATGATCGGCACGGGGCTCCAGGACCGCCTGGGCAACATCGCCGAGAACTCCCAGCGCAACGCGGCCGCCCTGCGGGCCGCCGGCGTCGAACTCGACGAGTACAACGTGCCCGGCGTGCACACCTGGCACGTCTGGCGCCCGCTGCTGGACCACTACCTGCGTACCCTGACGTTCCGGGCCACCACTACCGGTCTCGACGTCACGTCGGCGCCCGCGGGGGCCTCGCACCACAGCACTGTCACCGCCACCGCGACGGTCGGCGCCGTCAGCACCAGCGCCACGGCCCCCTCCGGCCGGGTCGACTTCTCCGCGGGTGACACCCACCTCGGGTCCGCCCCGGTGCACAACGGTGTCGCCCGGCTGAAGAGGATCGTCCATGGTGGACTGGACGCTCCGGTGGTCGCCCACTACCGGGGTGACAAGCTCTTCGACGCTTCGCGGAGCGCACCGGTCGACGCCCGGTAGCACCGGGCTCGACACCCTCCCCGGTGCGGTGGGTAAACCCCGGCCGCCACCTCTGGTGACAGGAGTGGCGGCCGGGGCGCGTCCGACTCAGCCGGTCACGCTGTCGCTTCCGTGGCCCGCATCCGCAGCATGGTCCAGGACGCGGGCGGCAGCGTCAGCCGGACGGCGGCGTCGGCCTGTTGCGCTGTGTCGTTGGGTCGCGGTACGGCGTGGTCCGGGCCGTCGGCGGTGTTCCTGGCGTCCAGGTCGGTGCCGCCGACGGTGACGCACTCGATGATCCCGGTCAGCTGGGCGCCGCTGACGTCGACTGTCACCTCGGCCGGGGTGTCGGTGACGCGGTTGACGAGAAACACAGTCATCTCACCGGTGCTGTCGTCCCAGGTGGAGACCGCGTCGACCGCCGCCACCTCACCGTAGCGGTCGGTGGTCGTCGTGCTGCCGTCGCGGAGCACGTCGAGCACCGCCCCCCGGGCGTGCCGGGCGGTGCGGGCGAAGGGGTGGAAGATGGTCTGACGCCAGGCCGAGCCGCCGGGTTCGGTCATGATCGGTGCGATGACGTTTACCAGTTGGGCCTGGCACGCCGCCGTCACCCGATCGCTGTGCCGGAGCAGGCTGATCAGCAGGCCACCGACGACGACGGCATCGGCCACGCTGTAGTGATCCTCCAACAGCCGCGGCGCTACCGGCCAGTCCTCGCCGCTCGGCGGGGTGGACGGGGTGGCGGACTGGTACCAGACGTTCCACTCGTCGAACGCGATCATGATCTTCTTGGTCGACCGGCGGATCGCCCCGACCGAGTCGGCGATGGCGGTGACGGCGTCGATGTATCTGTCCATGTCCTCGGCGGAGGCGAGGAAGCTGGGCAGGTCGTCGTCGACCGGCTGGTAGTAGGCGTGCAGCGAGATCAGGTCGACGTCGTCGTACGCCTCGGTGAGCACGTCGCGTTCCCAGCTGCCGAACGTGGGCATGCCGAGGTGTGACGAGCCGCAGGCGACGAGTTCGAGATCGGGATCGAAGCGGCGCATGGCCTTCGCGGTCTGCGCCGCGAGGCGCCCGTACTCGGTCGCGCTCCGTTGGCCCACCTGCCATGGGCCGTCCATCTCGTTGCCCAGGCACCACAGCCGGATGCCGTACGGGTCGGCCGCGCCGTTGGCGCGCCGCTGGTCGGCGAGGTGGCTGCCGCCGCGGTGATTGGCGTACTCCAGCAGGTCGACGGCTTCGGCGGTGCCGCGGGTGCCGAGGTTGACCGCCATGATCGGTTCGAGGTCCGCCCTGTCGAGCCAGCTCATGAACTCGTCGAGCCCGAACGCGTTGGTCTCGAGGCTGTGCCAGGCGAGGTCGAGTCGGGCCGGTCGCGCCTCGACCGGTCCGACGCCGTCCTCCCACCGGTAGGAGGAGACGAAGTTGCCACCCGGATAGCGGATCGTGGTCACGCCCAGCTCCCGCACGAGCGCCAGGACGTCGCCCCGGAAGCCGTCGGCGTCGGCCGTCGGGTGCCCCGGCTCGTAGATCCCGGTGTAGACACAACGGCCCAGGTGCTCCACGAACGAGCCGAAGAGTCGACGCGGCACCGGCGCTACCCGCCGACGCGGGTCAAGGCTCAGGCGGGCGGTGTTCACGACGCCTCCCCGGTGACCGTCGGCCCGATCCCGGCCGGCCGGTCCGGCAGGGGCCGGGCTGGCGGTTGGTGGCGGTGGGGGAGTGGACATCCGGTGCCGGCCAGGTGCGTCGGCGCCGTGTCGAGGTGGGGGTTCAGGACGGGCTCCCTTCGGGCGAGGTCCCGACGCCGAGAGCTCTGCCGCGGCGCGGAACCGAGGGGTGGTGGGGTCCGTGTGAGGTCTGGACATCGCGATGGCGGTGGGCTACGTTCTCGATCTATGTAAACGTTACCGATTACGTTTACGGTAGGGAACAGCAGCCAGCGATCAATGTTGGGACGACCCGGGTGACCACTGTCGAGCCGGAGCCCGGCGACGCTTGACCGCCGCACCCGGCGCGCGGGTGCGCGGCGCGTGCGGTGAACCGAATCGCTTATCGGTTGACCGCATTCCATGCCGCTGTGCGGAATGGATTCTCGCTGTCCTCGCGCCCGTTCTTGCCGGGCTGAACAACTGCGGAAATCGCCACTTCCCATTGGCCACCGAGAGTGACCTCGATCGACATTTCCGTGACGATCTCCGGTGCGTCATCATGCCCTCGCGTAGTCCTGGTAGGACGGTGTTCCAAGGGTTGTGGGGGAGCGTGGAGGTCTTGTGCTCGTAACCCCTGTCGGTTACGTTGGCAACACCCTGGAAACGTAACCGATAACGATTGCAGTCCAGAGGGAGCGGCATGATTGAGGTCAATGCGCCGGCGACAATGAGTGATGTTGCGCGGGTTGCCGGCGTTTCCACAGCCACCGTCTCGCGGGTGGTCAACGGACATTACGGCGTCAGTGCCCGCACGATTGCTCAGGTCCGTTCGGCCATCGAGCAGCTCGGCTACGAGTCGAGTCTGGTGGCCACGAGCCTCCGGCGCAGCCGCACCAACGTCCTGGGCCTCGTGACGCACAGCTTCCAGTCGTACACGGCCGAGGTGCTCAAGGGAGCGATGAAGGCGCTGAGCCGCTCCGGCTTCGACCTGATCATCTACGCCAACAGCGACCTCTACGGATCGTATTCGGAGGGTTGGGAGAAGCGGCACATCGCCCGCCTGTCGGGCACCCTCACCGACGGGTGCATCGTCGTCACACCCTGGGGTGAGGTGCAGAGCCGGACGCCGATCGTGGCCATCGACCCGGTGCGCGGCTCGACGGCGCCCTCGGTGACGGCCGACAACCTCGCGGGCGCCACCACGGCGGTCGAGCACCTGCTGGGCCTGGGCCACCGGCGCATCGGGTTCATCGCGGGCCGCTCCAGCCTGGCGTCGGCGTGGTCGCGGGAGGAGGGCTACCGGGCGGCGCTGACCGACGCCGGCATCCAGGTCGACCCGACGTTGATCGGCCAGGGGGATTTCAACCCCGAGTCGGCGACACCGTTGGCGCGGGCGCTGTTGCAACGGGCGGACCCACCGACGGCGATCTTCGCGGCGAGCGACGGGATGGCCCTCAAGGTGCTGGAGGTCGCCGCGGAGTTGGGCTTCTCGGTCCCCGGGGACCTGTCCGTCGTCGGGTTCGACAACATCCCGGAGGCGGCGTTGACCGAACCGGGGCTGACCACTGTGGACCAGTCGATGTACCAGCTCGGGTACGAGGCCGCACGCATGTTGAAGTCGCTGGTGACCGACGAGTGGGAGGGGCCGCGCCAGGTCGTGCTCCCGACCAGTCTCGTCGTCCGCGGCTCAAGCGCGCCACCACGAAGCGCGGCACGAGGGTGACCGACGCCCGCCGCACCGAGCGTTTCCGTCAGGTGCTCCCGCGGCAGGACCGCGAAGGAGGTGTGCACGAAGACCCACGGCGAGATCCACCGATGAGTTGAGCCGGTCCGGCGGGTCGCATCCGCTGCCGGCGCAGGAGAGGAGTGGAACGTGACAACCGCAACGTATCACGGGCGCCTACGCCGATCGGGCGTGCGTCGGCTGTCGGCGGTGTTCACCGCCGGAGTTCTGGCGGCCGCGGCCGTTCTGTTCGCGCCGCAGTCGGCGGCGGCGGCGGAAACGCCGTGGCTGGACGTCTCCCCGGATCGCTACGCCTCGTTCACCGTCCCGGCCGCGTACGTCCAGGAGCACCTGGGCTCGGTGTCGCAGGTCGTCGTCGAGGGCAACATCGGCCCCTCCGCGGCCTGGGCGGAGTTCGGGCTGACCCGGCGCGGCGACGTGTGGTCGGGCATCCTCGGCCCGCTCAAGCCGGGGTTGTATCAATACCGGGTCACCGCAGACGACACCAAGAGCCTCAAGGATCCGACGAACAGCACCGGGGTGGCGTCCGATCCACTTTTGAGCACCTTCCTCGTCCCGGGTGAGTCGGCGCGGTGGCTGGCGGACGCTCCGCCGGGCACCGGCGGCACGATCGCGACCCTGAGCTACCGGACCAGGACC
This sequence comes from Micromonospora sp. NPDC005215, assembly GCF_040607915.1. NCBI lineage: Bacteria > Bacillati > Actinomycetota > Actinomycetes > Micromonosporales > Micromonosporaceae > Micromonospora > Micromonospora sp. NPDC005215. The sequence continues at coordinate 14,267 of NZ_JBEXHQ010000077.1, forward strand.
GGGCAGCGATCGGCCCTGGTGTGGACACCACCGGGGTACGCGGCCAGGGGCCCGAAGGGTTATCCGGTGCTCTACCTGCAGTCGGGTGCCGGTTCGGCCGCCACCGACTGGCTCGACCTCGGCCGGTCCAAGCAGATCCTCGACAACCTCTCGGCCGCAGGCGCCATCAAGCCGATGGTGGTCGTGATCAACGACGCCAACGACGCGGACGGCAAGGAGCTGAAGGACCTCCGGAAGGCGGTCGCCGACAGCTACCGGGTCCTGCGCGACCCGGCGCACCAGGCGATCGCGGGCGTCTCCGACGGCGCGACGACGGCGGTCAAGGCCGCGTTGGCCACGCCGGGTCAGTTCGGCTACGTCGGCTGGTTCTCGGGCCAGTCGGTCCCGCAGGTCGACCGGAAGGACGCCAAGACGGTCAACCGCACCGTCAAGGTGTTGCGCCTCTACACGGGGAACGTGACTGATCCCGCGTACAACGCCACCTATCGACTGATGAAGGCGTTGGACCGAGCCGACGTCAGGTTCGAGTTCGACGGGGTCAACCCGGACGGCGGCGCGAACTGGACGACCTGGCAGGAGAATCTCGTCGACTTCGCGCCGCGGCTGTTCCAGCACGTGTCGGACGACGGTCCGAGCCCCGGTCACCGGGGGCTCAAGGGCGAGTTCGCTCCGCCGCCGGCCGGCACCACCCCGACGCCCTTCGTCACCGAGGACGGGTTCGTCACGTTCGAGACCGGCCCGGACTTCAAGGAGGCTCAGCACGTCACGGTGTGGGCGAACATCGCGCCGGGCGGCAGTTGGTTGCGCGTGCCGCTGACCCGCGACGGTGACCGGTGGCGGGCGACAGTGGGCCCGCTGAAGCCCTGGTTCTACTACTACCGGCTGATCGTGGACCGGGTCGCGGTCAAGGACACCTCGAACCCGACGACTGTGACAACGGAACCGACGTGGAGCACCTTCCTCATCCCCGGACCGGGCGCCCGCCTGCTGACGGATGTGCCCGCCGGGCAGGGCGGGAAGGTCGAGAGCATGACCTATCCCAGCACGGTGGCCGGCCAGGACCGCACGGCTCTGGTGTGGACCCCACCCGGGTACGACCCGGGCCGGGCCGAGCCGTACCCCGTTCTCTATCTCCAGCACGGCAGTGGTCAGAGCCACACCGACTGGGTCGAGATGGGACGCGCCAAGCAGATCCTCGACCACCAGTTCCTCGACGGTGACCTCACGCCCATGGTCGTCGTGATGGGCAACGGCAACTCGTCCAACTTCAATCGGGAACTGTTGGAGAACATCGTGCCGACGGCCCGCGCCCGCTACCACATCTCAAGCGAGTCGTCCCAGCAGGCCCTCGCCGGCCTGTCGATGGGCGGCGGGCAGGCGCTGGGGGTGCTGCGGGCCTATCCGGGCGAGTTCGCCTATGTCGCGGCACTCTCGGCCGGGTTCGGCAGCGGCACCGGCGTCGACGTCGAGGCGATCAACAGCAGGACGAAGATGCTGCGCCTGTACGTCGGCGACCGGACCGACTTCGTGTACCCGAGCTTCATGGCGTCCCTGACCACGCTGGACAACCTCGGTATCCGTTACGAGTTCGACGGGGTGACCCCCGGGCCGCATGGCTGGGACGTGTGGCAGAAGAACCTCATCGACCTGGCGCCGCGCCTGTTCAAGCGCTAGGAGCACGTCCACGGCGGCGCCACCGGGGCAGGGCTTCCTGCCCCGGTGGTGCCCGCCCAGCAGGAAACTGTCGCACCGCGATCCCCGAAGGGAAGCACGTCAATGAAGACGAAACGAATGCTCGCCACGGTAACCATGCTCGCGGCCGGGGCCGGGCTCGTCGGCTGTTCCTCCGACGAGGGGGGAAGCGACGCGAGCAACTGCACGAACACCATCACCAAGCAGAACGTGCCGGTCGTGACGATGTGGGGCTGGTACCCCAACACCCAGCTCGTCGTCGACAACTTCAACAAGCTGCACGACGACGTGCAGGTCTGCTGGACCAACGTCGGGCAGGGCGGCGACGAGTACGACAAGTTCCAGACGGCCATCTCGGCGGGCACCGGCGCGCCCGACGTGATCATGGTTGAGGCGGATCGGATCCCGACCTTCCAGATCCAGGGCGCGCTCATCGACATCAAGAAGTACGGCTTCGACGCGGTCAAGGCCAACTACGGCGAGGGCGCCTGGAAGGACGTGTCGGTCGGCGACGCGGTCTACGGCGTCCCGGTCGACGGTGGCCCGATGGGCATGATCTACCGGAAGGACATCTTCGACAAGTACAAGATCACCCCACCGAAGACCTGGGCCGAGTACGAGCAGGCCGCGCAGAAGGTGAAGGACGCCGGTGGCCCGCTGTTCGGGGATCTGGGCGCGAACGTCCCGGCGGTCCTGATGGCGCTCCAGATCCAGAAGGGCGCCTCGCCCTTCACCTTCGATCCGGCGCAGCCGAAGGCGATCGGCGTGAAGCTCAACGACCAGGCGTCCAAGGACGTGCTGGACTACTGGGGCGGCCTCGCCAAGAAGGGCCTGGTCGGGACGCAGGACCAGTTCACCCCGGAGTACATCTCCGGCGTGATCAACGGCAACTACGCCACGTACATCTCGGCGGCCTGGGCGCCCGGCTATCTCACCGGCGCGGGTGTCGGCAAGGGCCAGGACACCGGCAAGTTCGCGGTGGCGCCGCTGCCGCAGTGGGATGCGAACAACCCGGTGCAGGTCAACTGGGGCGGGTCGGCCTTCTCGGTGACCAAGCAGGCGAAGAAGCCGGAGCTGGCGGCGAAGGTCGCCTACGGGCTCTACGCCGACAAGGAGTCGCTCACCGACGGTTGGACGAACCAGATCATCTTCCCGCTGAACCTCACGGCGCTCAAGGATCCCGCGTTCGTCGACCTGAAGGTGGCGTTCTTCGACGGTCAGCAGGCGAACAAGGAGGTCTACCTTCCCGCCGCCGAAGCCTACAAGGGCGTCGCCTACGCACCGTTCGGTCAGTACTACCTCGACGCCGTGACGAAGCAGGTCAGCGAGATCATCAAGGGCTCCGTCACGGGTTCGCAGGCGGCCGACAAGCTCCAGGAGGACGTGGCGAAGTACGCCAAGGAACAGGGCTTCACCGTTCAGTGACCGGATGGGTGGGCCGTGCCGCCGCTCGACGGCCGGCCCACCCACCCACGACCCGCAGCGTCCACGTCCCGGAGACCAAAGATGACACTCCTGACCGAGCAGCGCACACCGCGTACTCGCACTGAGACGCGCAAGATCCGTGGCAAGGTGCACCTCCGCGAGCACCTGATGGGGTGGTTCTTCGTCGGGCCATTCGCTGTCGTCTTCCTGGCGTTCCTCATCGCGCCGCTGGGATACGCGCTGTACCTCAGTCTCTTTCAGAAGAAGCTGATCGGCGGCACCAGCTTCGTCCTCTTCGACAACTACGTGAAGGCGTTCACCGACCCGAGCTTCCTGTCCGGGGTGTGGTTCGTCATCCGCTTCTCACTCGTCGCCATCCCGGTGCAGATCGCCATCGCGCTCGCGATGGCGCTCATCCTGGATGCGGTGACGTCAGTGTTCGCGCGCTTCTCCCGCCTCATGATCTTCCTCCCCTACGCGATCCCCACGGTGATCGGGGCGGTGATGTGGGGGTTCCTCTACAGCAAGGGCTTCGGCCCGCTCACCGACATCTTCGGGATGTTCGGGGCCACCGCACCCGACTTCCTGAGTAGCAACCTGATCTTCTACGGCCTGCTCAACGTCGTCACCTGGCAGTGGGTCGGTTACTACATGATCATCTTGTACGCGGCGTTGCAGGGGGTCGACCCGACGCTCTACGAGGCCGCCCGGATGGACGGCGCCGGACGGTGGCAGGTCGCGGTGCGGATCAAGATCCCGCTGATCGCGCCCGCACTGATCCTCATCCTGGTCTTCTCGCTCATCGGCACCCTGCAGTTCTTCAACGAACCGCAGATTCTGCGGTATCTCGCCGCCGGCACGATCGGGTCGGACTTCACCCCCAACATGTACGCGTACCAGCAGGCGTTCTCACTCGCCAACTTCAACTACGGATCGGCGATCTCGTTCGCCCTCGGCGGCATCGTGTTCATCTGCGTGTACGCATTCCTGTTCTTCACCCGCAAGCGGAGGAGTTTCCTCTGATGGCCAACCGCACAAGCGTCAGCGCAGGCCCCCGCCGACCGCAGCGCTACCTGCCTCTGCAGATCCTTCTCGGCTTCATGGTGATCTACTTCCTCGTACCGTTCTGGTGGGTGATCGTCAACAGTTCCAAGGACGCACCGGGACTGTTCGGCGGAGGCAACACCCTGTGGTTCTCCGACCAGATCGACTACGTCGGCAACCTCCGGCAGCTCTTCACCTACGACGGTGGCATCTACCTGCGGTGGATCCTCAACTCCACGCTGTACGCGATCGCCGGTGGAATCGGCGCCACGGTCCTGTCGGTGATGGCCGGCTACGGCTTCGCCAAGTACCGTTTCGCCGCCCGGCGCTTCAGCTTCGCCGTCGTGCTCGGCGCGCTGATGGTGCCCGCCACCGCCCTGGTCATCCCGACCTTCATCATGTTCTCCCGGCTCGGCCTGACCAACACGGTCTGGGCGGTGATCCTCCCGTCGCTGCTCAACCCGTTCGGCGTCTACCTGATGCACGTGTACGCGCGGGACGCCGTGCCCGACGAACTGCTGGACGCGGCACGGGTCGACGGCGCGGGGGAGCTGCGCACGTTCTTCCAGATCGCTCTCCCGCTGATGCGCCCCGCGGTGGTCACCGTGCTCCTGCTGTCCGCCGTGGCGTCCTGGAACAACTACTTCCTGCCGCTGGCCATGCTCTCCGACAACCGGCTCTTTCCGGTGACCGTCGGCCTCGGCCTCTGGCAGGGCATCGCCTCCGCGAACAACTCGGGAGGCACCTCGCTGTGGAGCCTCATCATCCTGGGCTCGCTCGTGTCAGTGATTCCACTGGTCATCGCGTTCTTCAGCCTGCAACGGCACTGGCGCGGCGGGCTGTCCGTCGGCGGCCTCCGGTAGGTACCACCCCTGATCGCCGCGCACCCACGCGGCCGCACGGATGACAGAGAGGTGTGCTGATGTCGACGACGGATCGTCCGCTGCGCAGCGGGCAGTGGTTCGGTGCGGAGGGCCGCAACGGGTTCATCCATCGCTCCTGGATGCGTAACCAGGGCTTCGCGGACGACGTCTTCGACGGTCGCCCGGTGATCGGCATCGCCACCACCTGGTCGGAGCTGACACCCTGCAACGCCCACCTTCGCGACCTGGCCGAATCGGTGAAGCGGGGCGTGTGGGAGAGCGGCGGCCTGCCGCTGGAGTTTCCCGCCATGAGCCTGGGCGAGCCCCTGATGCGACCCACGACCATGCTCTACCGCAATCTGCTGGCCATGGAGTTGGAGGAGTCGGTCCGCGCCAACCCGCTCGACGGGGTGGTGCTGCTCTCCGGCTGCGACAAGACCACGCCCGGCCTGCTGATGGGCGCGGCGAGCGTCGACCTGCCCACCCTGATGATCACCGGCGGTCCGATGCTGAACGGCAAGTTCCGGGGCCAGGACATCGGCTCCGGCACCGTCGTCTGGCGTTTCACCGAGGAGCAGCGGGCCGGCCGGATGACCGCAGCCGACTGCGCGGAGGCGGAGGTCGGCATGTCCCGCAGCCGGGGCCACTGCATGACCATGGGTACCGCCTCCACGATGGCCTGCGTGACCGAGGCGTTGGGCGTGCAACTGCCGGGAGCGGCAGCCGTGCCGGCGGTCGACTCACGGAGGTACGCGCTCGCGCAGGCCGCCGGCCGTCGGATCGTCGCCATGGTCGAGCAGGACCAACGGCTGTCCACGGTGCTGACCCGGGAGGCGTTCGAGAACGCCATCCGGGTCAACGCCGCGATCGGCGGTTCCACGAACGCCGTCGTCCACCTGCTGGCGATCGCCGGACGCCTCGGCGTCCCGCTGTCCCTGGAGGACTTCGACACTCTCACCTCCGACGTGCCCATGCTTGTCAACCTGATGCCGTCCGGGGCGTACCTGATGGAGGACTTCGCCTACGCGGGGGGTGTGCCGGCGGTGATGAACGAGATCGCCGGGCTGCTCCACATGGACCACGTCACCGTCAGCGGACAGAGCGTCGCCGACAACATCAGCGGCGTGCAGTGCTGGAACCGGCAGGTCATCGGCACCCTGGCGGAGCCGTTCCAGCCCGCCGGCTCGGGCACCGTGGTGCTACGCGGGTCACTCGCGCCGTCCGGGGCCGTGCTGAAGGTCTCCGCCGCCTCCGCGCACCTGCTCCAGCACACCGGGCCGGCGCTCGTCTTCGACCGGATCGAGGACTACGTCGTCGCCGCCGACGATCCGGACCTCGACGTCACCCCGGACACGGTGATCGTGGTCCGCAACGCCGGCCCACGCGGCTATCCCGGCTTCCCGGAAGTCGGCAACGTGCCCATGCCACGACGGCTGCTCGCCGCCGGCATCACGGACATGGTGCGGATCTCCGACGCCCGGATGAGCGGCACCGGGTACGGCACCTGTGTCCTGCACGTGGCCCCGGAGGCCGCCGTGGGTGGCCCGCTCGCGCTGGTGCGCACCGGCGACCTGGTCCGGGTCGACGTCCCGACGCGGCGCCTGGACCTCCTGGTCGACGACGCGGTGCTCACCCAACGTCGCGCCGGCTGGCAACCGCCACCGCTGACGGCCGACCGGGGCTGGGCACGGCTGTACACCGAGCACGTTCTGCAGGCCGACCAGGGCGCGGATCTCGACTTCCTCGTCGGCGGCAGCGGCAGCGCCGTACCCCGCCACTCGCACTGACCGGCGGGAGCCCCAGCGCGGCTGGGGCTCCCGTCATCGTCCGCAGGCCCCGCACGCGCCGCGGGTACGCAGGTGGTAGTCGCTTGACCCCGCGACGAGACCGAGCCCCAGGACGCAGTACGCCGACATCGCCACCCAGAGGAACGTGTCGGAGAACTCGCTGACCGAGCCGGACAACAACTGCGCCAGCCCCATGCCGAAGTACGCCACGATGCCCACTCCGAGCCCGAAGCCGGGCACCAGCAACAGCAGACGAGGGATCGTGCGGCCGGCGAGCAGCGGCACCCACCCCGGCCAGACCTCACCCCAGCCGTGTACGAGCGCCAGCGGCAACAGCCCTCCCGCCAGCAACAGGCCGACCTCCAGCCCGATCACCGAGGCGTCCTGGATGAGGCCGTCGAACCCCACAGCGACCTGTGCCGCGAAGCGCACGACGAGGCCGGCCACCGCGGCGTACGCGGCCCAGCGCGCCCACCGCGCGGGGACCGCGCGTCGGTGACCGGGTCGGACGGTCCGGCAGCACTCCGGGCAGTCACCCCGGGTGCGCCGCTGATAGCGCGAGGTGGCCAGGCCCAGCAGGGCCGCTCCGGTCACGCAACCCAGCCGGCTGGCGAACGCCGTCAGGTCGAAGTCCGGGCTGACAGTGAACAGCAGGAGACCCACCAGCTCCGGCAGCAGGATCGCGGCGGCCGCGACCAGCGCCCCGGTGACCGCCCAGGCGACTCCCGCGAGCACCGGCCGCCACGTCGGCGTTCGGTCCAACGCAACCGCCAGCACGGCCGCGGCCAGACACAACGCCACCGACCGCCAACCGGTGAATCCCAACAGGTCCGACCCGAACTGCCGAAACTCCGGAGCCTCGCCGACGGCCCACGCCAGACGCACGCCCCCGTATGCCACAGCCCAGCCGAGCACCGCGTACGTCAGGCCGTGGCCCGTCCTGCGGGCGATTGGTGTCGCCATGCGTCCGATCCTTCCGCTGCCCCGGCGCGGGCGAACCCCGCCGACAGGGGAGGTGCTCCCCCGCCGGAGGGATCTGCTCCGGACGCCGATGACAGCCCCCGCTGCTACGGTCACCGGCGCTGACCTGGCACCCCGCCGAACCTCGGCCCGGACGCAACCCGACGGTCGTCCGGACCCGTCGAGCTTGCGGAGGAGGGAGCCTCAATGATGGATGCCGAACGGGAGTTCGTGGAGTACGTCTCCGCGCGACTGCCGAGCCTGCATCGGACCGCGTTCCTGATGTGTGGCGATGCCCACTTGGCCGACGACGTGGTGCAGCAGACGATCACGGCGTTGTACGCGCACTGGCGCAAGGTCAGCCGGGCCGACAACGTCGACGCGTACGTGCACCGGATGCTGGTCCACAAGCTCGTCGACGAGAAGCGGTTGAGCTGGTCGAAGGTCCGGTTGTTGGGGTCGACGCCCGAGCCGGAGCGCCCGGTCCTGCCGCACGACCAGGTGGCCGAGCGGGACAGCCTGGTCGCCGCGCTCGCCCACCTGCCCCGCGGCCAGCGCACCGTCCTGGTCCTGCGGTTCCTGTGCGACCTGTCGCTGGCCGACACGGCCGCCGCGATGGGCTGCTCCGAGGGCAACGTGAAGTCGCAGACGGCTCGGGCGCTGGCGGCGATCCGCCAGGTGCTCGACGTCACCGAGATGGCCGGGAGGAATTCGAGATGACCACGTTGGACGATCAGCGGATCGCCGCACTACTGCGATCGGCGCCGGTCCCCGAGCCGCACGTCGACGTGGACCGCGCGATCCGCGACGGCCGGCGTCGCCGCCAGCGCCGCCGGGTCGGCGGCTTCGCCACGGTGACCGTACTGGCCGGGCTCGCCGCCGTGGGCACCGTCCAGCTCGGCGGGGTCGCCGGCGAGCCCGCTCCGGTCCCGCCGGCCCTCGCGGCGTCGCCGACCGTGTCCGTGTCGACCGCGCCGGCCAGGCTCACCTGCGCGGCGTCCATGCTGCCGCAGCCGATCCTCGGTCCGGTCGCGGTGGCGACCGGTGTCGACCCCACCGGGCGGCACATCGTCGGTGACATCGGCACCGGGAACGAGGACGGGCGGGTCGTGCTGTGGACCGACGGCCGGGCAAAGGTCCTGCCGGCCACCGCGCGGCACGGGGCCGCGGTCAACGCCGGCGGGTACGTGGTCGGCACCAACGGCGACGGCACCGGCTGGGTCTACCGGGGTGGATCACTGCGTTTCCTGACCACCCCGCCCGGCTACGACGCGGTCCTGGTGCACGCGGTCAACGGCCGGGGTGACATCGCCGGCACCGCCCGGGGAGCCAACGACTCCCACCGTGCGGTGCTGTGGTCCGTGGACCGCCCGCAGCAGTACCGGTTGCTCGGCCGACCGGGATCCGCGGCGACCGGGATCACCGAGGACGGCACTGTCGTCGGCACGTCGGGCGACTCGCCCTACCGGTGGACGCCCCAGGGCGTCGGGGTCGCGCTCGCGGTGCCCGACGGCTACCCGCGCGCCTCGGTCGACTCGGCACGCGGCAACTGGGCGATCGGCATGGTCCCCGGTGCCGAGCGGGATGGCGCCGTGCGGATGCTGCCGGTGCGGTGGAACCTCACGACCGGGGCGGCGAACCTGCTGCCGTTCCCCTCGGCGAACGGGATCGCCGGCAACGGCGACCTGCTGGTCGGTGACACCGAACCGTTGATCGTCGCCTCGGACGGCACGTCGCGCAGGTTGCCGGGCCGGCCCGAGGTCCCGACCGGGGCGGGCACCTACACGGCCAACGGGATCAGTGACGACGGCCGGACCGTGGTCGGTGCCGTCTACGAGAACGAGGCGTACCGGCCGCTGGTGTGGCGCTGCACCTGAGACCGCGAAGGCGACCCGCCCACGTTGCGGTGGGCGAGGGCCGGGTCGGCGTCGACGTCGCGCAGGAGTCGGCGCGGCACCTGGACGTCACCACCATCCCCACCAAGATCGGTCCACAGGACATGATCGACGCGCTGCCGACGATC
>NZ_JBEXHQ010000078.1:0-23064 GCF_040607915.1 Micromonospora sp. NPDC005215
GGCGCGAGGCGCGGGGCGCGGGGCGCGGGGCGCGGGGCGCGGGGCGCGGGGCGCGGGGCGCGGGGTGCGGGGCGGGGCGCGGGGTGCGGGGCGCGGGGCGCGGGGCGCGGGGCGCGAGGCGCGGGGCGCGGGGTGCGGGGCGCGCCGCTGGTGACACTCTGCTGTGGAGGGCACTACGCTCGGAAGGCGGTTCGCTGGTTCGGGCCGAGCTGGCGAAACGTTCCACGCCGGGTGGCGGCGTGAGTTGTTGATCTTCCGGTTTGGGGAGTGCCCAATGTCCGACTTGCCGCACCCACTCGCCGCGTTCATCGTGGCCGAGATTCGCCGCGCCCGAGGGGCGGCCGGCATGACGCAGGATGCCTTCGGTCGGGGCGCTGGCTTCAGCGCATCGCACGTCAGCGCCGTGGAGAGCGAGACGCGTGCGCTGACGATGGACTTCATCAAGGGTGCCGACCGGGCACTGAACAACCGCGGCCTGTTCGAGCGCATGGTCGCGCAGTTGGGGGCACCTTCCTGGTTTCTGCCGTGGCTCGACGCGGAGCGCACCGCGACTCAGCTCAGGTGCTTCCAGCCGAGCCTCGTTCCGGGTCTGCTCCAGACGGAGAGCTACGGCCGCGCCGTCATCCGCTGCGATGACACGTTGAGTGATGACGAGGTCGAGAAGCGACTCGCCCACCGGATCGACCGGCAGGCGGTCCTCACCAAGGCGAACGCGCCGCAGTTCATCGCCGTCATCGCCGAGGCGGTGATCCGCCGCGCGGGCGCGGACTTCCGCGACATCATGGCGGGGCAGATCAAGCAGATGACCACCCTCGCGGAGCGGCCGAACATCAGCGTTCACGTGTTGCCGGACGAGGTCAGCATGCACGTCGGTCTGACCGGGCCGTTCAGCCTGGCCCGCCTGCCCGACCACAAGTGGGTGGCGGAGATGGAGAATCAGCTCGGCGGCGTTGTCATCGACCGCGACGACGATGTGGATACTCTGATGTCGAGGTGGGAAACCGTTCGCAACGAGGCGCTGCCCCGCCGTCAGTCGATCGAACTGATGAAGGAAGTGGTGACGTCATGGACCTGACCGGCGCTACGTGGCGCAAGTCGACCCGCAGCGGCTCCGGCGGCGGCAACTGCGTCGAGGTCGCGGACAACCTGCCGGGCATCGTCGGTGTCCGGGACTCCAAGGACCCCGCAGGGCCGGCGCTGGTCTTCGAGCCGGCGTCGTGGCGGGCGTTCGTCACCGAGGTCACCCGACAGTCATAGCCCCGAAACGCGCCGAAGCGCCCGTCCCCCCAGTCGAGGGGACGGGCGCTTCTCCGTCAGCCCACCACCGAGCGCAGCGGCACTCGCCCGTTGTGCAGCGCGCGTACCAGATCTCGTGCGAACGGGTGTTCGTCGATCTGGAGTCCCTGCGGGTTCGGGATGACGACGTACGCCGAGGTGCCCTTCGCGGACGTCACCGCGTCGGTGGTGAAGCGTTCGACGATGGCCTGGGTGCGCGGCAGGTCCGCCGCCGCGACCTCGATGGTGATCGGCCGCCACCCGCCGCCCAGGTCCGCCGTCACCGGCGCGGCGGCGGCGCTGGCGCGCGCCGGGTCGACGCCAACCGTGCGCCGGGCGGCCGGCGTGCCTGGTGGGTAGAGCAGCGCGTTGGCCACCAGGTGCAGACCATTCTCGTTGTACGCCCGGAAGAGCGGATTGAACGCGAACAGCACCGCCCGGCCGGCGCCGGTCGGCTCGTCGACCACTGCCGCTGTCCCCTTCAGTGTGTCCGCGCCGACGGTGTAGCCGTTGGCCCAGAACGTGTCACCCGTCGGGTAGCTGAGCACGTTCGTGCCGGTGGTGCTCGGGTTGAGGATCGGGTCGCTGTTGTTGAACTCGAAGTCCTCCGCCGGGCGACCCAGGGCGACCGGGCTGGCGGTGTCCACGTCGACCCGCAGGTGCGAGCCGATCACCAGATAGTCGGCTGGTTTGGTCTTCTCGGTGGTGGAGGTGAGCCCGGCGGTGCGGGCCAGCCGGGTGCCCTCGTTGCGCAGCCCGACGTAGGTGTGGCCCTGGGCGATCCAGTCGCGCAGGTTGGCCTGGCCGGCGGCGGTCAGGCCGCCGGTCGCGCTGCTGCCGTCCGGCACCAGCAGCACCGTACGACCGGCGAACGCCTCGGTGTTGTCGTTGATGTCGGCAGTGGTGACCGGGGTGAGGTCGAGCCCCCACCGCTTGCCGAGCACGTAGCGGGCCTCGCCGTGTGAGCCGGAGGTGGTGGAGATGCCGGTGCCCTGGAACAGTCCCACGTCGGGCAGGGCGAGCGGGGTGCCGGTGGGGCGTCCGCCCGGAGTGAGGGTCACCCCGAAGGATTCGGCAAGCTCGTCGACCGTCCGGCTCAGCTTGGCCGCCGGGAGCGCGACCCGGCTGGTCGTCAGGTCCCGCACGAGCGGAACGCCGCGACCGAGCAGGTTGAACGTCAGCTCCGCGGCGGCTGCCGAGTCGAGCGGGTACGTGTACGAGCCCCACGGCCACGCCGGGGCGGTCCGGCCGCCGGAGACCGCGCGGACGAGCTGGGCCTGCGGCCGGACGCTGTCACCGGTGTAGATGGTGGAGACGCCCATCAGCAGCGGGTTGCTCCAGGACGACACGTCGTAGAAGTAGGGGAACGGCGTGTACGGATCCTCGCCCATGATGGCCTGGATCCAGTGCTTCTGCGGCTGGTCCATCGGAATCCAGTACGCGCCGGCGGGCACCGTCACGTTGGTGGCGCTGCGGCCGCCGAAGACCCGCGCGGTCGGCACCCGGGTCGGCTTCCGCACCTCGTACACCTCGACGTCCATCCGGCGCAGCCGCTCGACGAGTTGACGGACGTCGGCGAGCTGCCGGTCGGGCAGCAGGAAGTACGAGCGGATCTTGATGTCGGGCACCGGGAACTGGACTTCGTTTGTGGGTTGGACCACCTCGTTCGGTTCGAGGGTGCCCGCCCGGCCCTGGGCGAGCGCGTCGGTCCAGATGTCGAAGTAGCCGCTGAGCACCTCGCGCCTGTTCGCGGCGGCCCAACCCAACGTCGACCACTGGGTGTGGAACTGCTGCTGGACCCGGTCGGCCACCGCCGACGCGCTGCCCTTCTCGTACGTCATGCCGGCAGCGCCGAAGCCGGTGGTCGGCACGGTGTCGCCGTAACCCATGAAGAACATGTCGTACGTGTCGTAGTTGAAGTAGCACTCGGTGGTGACGGTCTCGTCGCAGGCGCCGTTGTAGCCGAAGCCGGCCTTGTTGGCCTCGCCGATCCGGTTGATCCAGTCCACCGCCTCGCCGGCGATCTCGTGGTGGATCGGGTCGGCGTTGGGCGGGAAGAAGTATTGCCGGCCACCCATCTCGTGGGCGTCGACGAAGACCTGCGGCGGGTAGCGGCGCAGCAGTTCGAGTTTGCCGTCGGTCTCCTGCTGGGTGCGGGCGAACCAGTCCCGGTTCAGGTCGAAGCCGAACTCGTTCTGCCGCCGGGTCGCGTCCCGACCGTCCGGGTTCTGGGTCGGCACGATGACGGTGACCAGGTTGTCGTTGCGGTGCGTGACCGCGCAGGACAGGCCCGCCGCCAACTCGTACAGCGTCTTGAGGGCCGCGTCGGTGCCGCTCTTCTCGCCGCCGTGCACGTTCGCGGTGACCCAGACGATGGCCGGGCTGTCCTTCGCCGTCCGGGCGGCCGTCCGCGCGCTGGTCCGACGGGGATCACGCAGGTCCCGTACGTCGTCGGCGATCCGGCGCAGCGCGGCGGGCCGCACGTTGCGCTCGTTGGACACCACCGCGTACGGCAGGGGCTGGCCGGCCACGCTGGTGGCCAGCACTCCGGTGACCACCCGGTCCGAGGCGCTGTCGACCGCCGTCAGGTAGGTGCGGACCTCCTCGTTGGTGACGACCCGCTCCTGACCCACCCCGAGCGGGAAGCCGAACACGGCCTCCGGGGCGGGCACCGTGCCCAACCGTGCGGTCGGGTCGTCGCCGCACGGTGCGGGCGGCGCAGCACTCGCGGCCGGCGTGTTGCCGAGCAGGGGAGTCAGGCCGAGCAGGAGCGCGATCGTGGCGGCACCCGCCAGCCGTCTCGGGGGGACTGTCCAGAACGAGCGCATCGATGGGGCCATGTGTCGTGTTTCCCTTCTCGGGAACAGCCTCGCAGTGGCCGGAGCCTATGAACCCGCCGAGGTGGCGGTCAAGCTCTGATCGACGAAGGTGACTACAGGACGTGCCGGCTCCGACGCGGACTGGCAGGATGGCGACATGTGCTTGTTGTCGTCTGGGGAGGGGGACACGTGTCAGAGATGATCACGCTCTCGGTCCATCCGGACCTACCGTCCGCGGATGCTCGGCGCTCTCTTGCGTCCTGGCTGCGCACCGAGGACAGGCTGCGCGACGGGGTGGCCTCGACGCCGGCCGGTGAGACGTCGGCCGACGGCACGGACCCGCTGAGGGTGGCGGTCGACGACGCGGGCGCCGCCATGGTGCTGGTGCAGGCGATCGCCGGCTGGCTTGTCCACCGCCGTGAGGACGTGACGGTGCGGCTTGCCCGGCCGGACGGATGGACGGCCGACGTGGACGTCCGCCAGGCGCGGGACATGGACCGGGTGACAGCGCTCATCGAGGCGGCGGTGCGCGCGGTCACCCCCGAAGAGGGGCGGCTCCCTTGATCACGTGATGAGAAGTAGGTCGGAGACGCCTCTGACACCTATTTTTCGTCACATGATCAAGGGAGCCGCGTGGGGTGCGCCTACCAGGTCGTGAGGCCGAGGCCGATGGTCTTGGTCAGGGTGGCGTTGTCGTCGTCTCCGTCGAGCGACCAGATCATCGCGCCGGCCAGACCGGCCCGACGGATGTAGAGCGTCTTCTGCAACACGACAGCGGGATCGTCGTACGTCCAGAACGTCGTACCGTCGAACAACCAGGCGTGCCCGGCGCGGAGGTCGCGGTGCACTGTGTAGCCGTTGCCGGCCATTGTCTTGAGCTGCTTGTAGTCCTCGTAGCCGGCCTCGAAGGTGGCCGGCGCGGGCCCGGTGGCCGGTTGGAAGAGGCCGTTGCCGCCGCCGGTGACGCCGGTCCAGCCCCGCCCGTAGTACGGGATGCCGAGAACGAGTTTGTCGCGCGGCGCGCCGCGGGCGATCCAGCCGTCGATGGCCACCTCGACGGAGAAGTCGGGGTTGTCCGGCGATCCCGCCGGTACGCGCAGCGCCGACTGCTGGTTGGCCACCGCCTCCCAGCCGCCGTGGAAGTCGTACCCCTGTACGGTGGCGAAGTCCAGGTACTTGAAGATCTTGCGGCCCTCGTAGCCGGCGTCCATGGTGGCCGGGTTGGCCGGCAGGAACGCGGTCAGCGGGTGGTGCGCCCGGGTCGTGCGCCCGTACGCGTCGAGCTGCCGGCGGAACTCGGCAAGCAGCTTGGTGAAGTTCTCCCGGTCCTCGGGGCGGATGACGTTGCCGGGCTCACCCGCCCAGTTGGGCCACTCCCAGTCGAGGTCGATGCCATCGAAGACGCCGGCGGCGGCGCCCGGGGCACCCGGGAGGTTGCCCTTGAGGTAGAGGTCGATGCAGGACGCGACGAACGCCCTGCGGGAGGCGTCGGTGCGGGCCGCGTTCGAGAAGTACGTCGACCAACTCCAGCCGCCCAGCGAGATCAGCACGTTGAGCTTGGGGTGCTTGGCCTTCAGCTTGGCGAGCTGCCCGAAGTTGCCGTTGAGCGCCTGGCCCGGGGCGTCGGCGACGCCGTCGACGCTCTCCTCCGCCGGTACGGGCCGCTGGTAGTCGGCCCAGGCGTCGCCCTCGCCCGGCCCGCCGTCCAGGTAGCAGCGGCCGTCCTCGCTGACGTTGCCAAAGGCGTAGTTGACGTGGGTGAGACGGCTCGCCGCACCGGAGGTGTCGAGCTTCTTGACCGGGAAGGCCCGCCCGTAGATGCCCCACTGGGTGAAGTAGCCGACCCGGTGGTAGCCGGCGCTGCGCTGCTGGTGGTCGCCAGCGCTGGCGGCGGTGGGCGGGGTGGCGGTGATCAGCAGGGTCGCCAGGGCGACGACGGCGGTGAGACGGCGGTGGCGGAATTGTCGCATCGGCACACTCCCACGATGGTTGGCGCACAATCAGTAAAGACACTTATCTGATTGATGAAGTTAAGCCGATCACACTCCACGGTCAAGAGTCGACCGGTCCACCGCCAGCCTCACCCCCTGAACAGCGGCGTCAGCCGACCTGGTCGTTGTCCTTGAGGGAACCCCAGCCGTGCCAGCGGTCGATCTCGATCAGAGCGCTGACCCGGGCGCGCTCCCGCCGCGGGTACGCGTTGCCCGTGTAGTGCTGGGACAACCGGTCGATGTCCGCCAGGTCCTCGTCGGCGCGCAGTTCGGCGACGTGCCCGACGATGCTGACATGGGTGTACCAGCCGGCCTCGTCGAGCACTGTCACTGACACCCGGGGGTCGTTGCGGATGTGCTCCAACCGGCGGCGGCTCTCGTCCAGGTTCACCAGAATCCGCCCGTCCTCCCACAGGTACCAGGTGGCGGCGGACACCGGCTGACCACCGTTGCGAAGCGTGGTCATCACGGCCGGGTTCGGCTTCTGCAGCATGGCGATCGCGGCCTCGGGAAGCGGTGGCTTGGACATGCAGTCTCCTCGTCGCGTCAGCGTTTACCCCTGCACGTTACGCACCCGCCGGCCCTGAACAGGCTCGGACCGGCAGGTACCACGCCGGAAGGACCACGTGCGGCGGAGATGGACCCCACCCGACGGTCCCGCCCGGGGTGGCGCGGCACCCGCGTGCGGGCCTGCGGCCGCTCCCGGCGAAGATGGGGTAATGACCGAATCCGCACTGCCCAGGCGTGTCGTCGTCACCGGTGCCACCGGCAAGCTCGGCTGTGCCGTGGTCGCCCACCTGCGGGCCGTCGGCGTCGACGTGCTGGCGGTGGACCGCGCCGGTGGTCGCGACCCCCGTGCGGTGGACGGCGAGTTCCTCCTTGTCGACCTGACCGACTACGGGCAGCTGGTGGAGGCGTTCACCGGGGGTGCTGACGAGCACGCCGGTGGGATCGACGCGATCGTGCACCTGGCGGCGGTCCCGGCCCCCGGGCTGATGCCCAACGCGACAACGTTCGCGAACAACTCCGCCGCCACGTACAACGTCTTCGCCGCGGCCAGGGCGGCCGGTATCAAGCGGGTGGTGTGGGCGTCGAGCGAGACGGTGCTCGGGCTGCCGTTCGACACCCCGCCGCCGTACGCGCCCGTGGACGAGGAGTACGCGCCGCGGCCCGAGTCGACGTACTCGCTGAACAAGGCCCTTGAGGAGGAGATGGCGCGGCACTTCTGCCGCTGGGACCCGGAGCTGGTCATGGTGGGTCTGCGCTTCTCCAACGTGATGGATGTCGAGGACTACGCGCCGTTCCCCTCGTTCGACGCCGACCCTCGGCTACGCCGGTGGAACCTGTGGGGCTACGTCGACGCCCGCGACGGCGCCCAGGCGGTCGAGCGTGCGCTCGCCCACGACCGGCCCGGCGCCGACGTCTTCATCATCGCCAACGCCGACACCGTCATGAGCAGGTCCAGCGCCAGCCTGCTGGCCGAGGTCTACCCGGGCGTCGAGATCCGCAAGGAGTTGGACGAGCACGAGACCCTGCTCAGCATCGACAAGGCACGCCGGGTCCTGGGATACGAGCCGCGCCACTCGTGGCGGCACCACGTGTAGACCAGGTCAGCGCGCCGCCTGGTAGGCGCGACCGACGGCGGTCGCCTCGCTGCCGGTGCGGAAGAGCCCGGTCTGGTCCTTGTCGGTGGCGGGCAGGCCGAACCACGCGTACCGGTGCAGCCAGGACAGGCCGCCCAGCATCCGGGTCGCCGCGGTGAGGAACGCGGCCTGCTCCGCCTGGCTCGGAAAGCGAACGCCGTTGGCGAAGTCGATCAGGGCGAACTCGGTGAGCCAGATCGGCAGCTGGTAGCGGTCGTGCACCGCCTGGAGGTACGACCTGAGCTGGTTGACCGCGTTGGCGGTGGTGAAGTCGCCGCCGTACCAGTGCAGGGCGATGAAGTCGACGCGGTGACCGCGCTGCTTCGCCCCGGCCATGAAGCGGTCGAGCCACTCGCCCGGCCGGTCACCGCCCCAGGCCACCGCCGGGCTGCCCAGCGGCAGCCCTGTCGCTTCCAGCTGCGGCCACAGCTCCAACGCCTGCTCCACTGTCATCTCCGCCTGACCCTTCAGGTCCGGCTCGTTGAACCCGAGCAGGTAACGGCCGTTCTGCCTGGCCTTCTCCAGGTTGCTGGCGGTGACGCTCTTCGCCCCCCAGATCATCGGGACGAACTCGGCGTTCTTCGGGCTGGTGACGCCCGGGTGGGCCACGTCCCAGGTGTAGTACCAACTCGCCCCGGAGTTGGCCAGTGCCGGGCTGACCCCGTCGAAGGTCCACACGCCGACACCCTTGCGTTTCGAGGTCACGGCGGTCGCCGCCGGGGCGGCCGGACGCCCGGTCGTCGGCGTCGCCGTCGGCCTGGTCGTCGGCGTCATTGTCACTCCCGCCGGGCTGGTCGAGGCGGCCGGCGTGTTCGCGGTGGGTGCGCCGGGCGCCGGGCTCGTCGGCGGCGGCGTGTCGAGCGCCTGCGTGGCGGCGGGAGCGGGCGTCGGCCCGGTCGGTTGCACCACGACGAACACCCCGGTCACCAGTACGGCGACCACGGCGGCCACGGCCAGGGGCCACCGCAGGCGCCGAACGCCGCTCGGGAGGCGGCGGGACAACCCGCGGCGGGGCTCCGCGTGGACGCCCCGGGTCCCCTTCGGGGTGTCCGCCGCACCCTGGCCGGTTGCGCGCATCGTCTCGACTCCTTCGTGTGATCGCACCGCTGATCGATGCTCCGTTGGCGGGAATCCCGCCAACGCCTCACCTCAGGAGACTCGCCAGACGCGCCCGGATAACAGTTTCGACTGTGGTCGGCCCGAGGACCGTCAACGGCGCAGAGTAGTGGACGGCGCCTCGCCGAATCGCGTCCGATACTCGGTCGCGAACCGACCGAGGTGCACGAACCCGTGCCGCAGCGCGACAGTCGTCACCGAGACCCCCGGCTCGGCCGCCCGCAGCGACCGGTGCGCCGCGTCGAGGCGACAGGCACGCAGGTACGCCGTCGGGGTGGTCCGCAACTCCCGCCGGAAGCAGTCCTGCACCGTTCGTACGCTCACCCGCAGCGCCTCGGCGACATCACCGACGGTCAGTGCCTCGCCGTGGTGGTCGGCGATCAGGGCGCAGGCCCGGCGGACCAGCCGCCCGGGGTTGGCGTGGTCGCCCGGCTCGGCGAGCAGGTCGGAATGGCTGTGTCGGTGGGCCAGCAACAGCTGGCCGATGAGCCCCTGCTCGAAACGGGCGGCGACCTGCGGGTGGTCGAACAGGGACGCGTCCGTCGGCTGTGCCAGCTCGTCGGCGAGGAACGTCACCCCGCGTGCCCACGCCTGCGCGGTCGGCGTGGTCATGACCATGCCGACGTCGAAGCGGACCGGATCGTCCACCGGGCGGCCCAGGAGGCGGGTGAGTTCCCGGTCGACGGCGCGCCGGTCGGCGTAGAAGATCCGATGTGGCGACCCCTCGAACCACCGCATGTCCGAGGGGTCGTACGGGGACAGGACCGAGGCGACGTCGGGTGTCGAGGTCACGGTGTGGCCGGAGTGCTGGACCACAGTGCTGCCGGCCCGGGGAATCTGGACGAGATAGAAGCTCTCCAGGGCGGGGGGTTGGATCCGTACCGACTGCCCGTAGTCCAGGTCGATGACGCCCACCCCGCCCACCCGGTGTGCCGCCATCCGCAGCTGGACGGTGCGCACGCCCGCCTGCGGGGTGAGTCGGTGCGGACAGAAGACCTTGCCGACCTCGGCGCGGGCCTGGTCGACGTCGTCCGTGCGGACCGTCACCGCATCCATCCGACCCCTCCCGGGCGTCCTGGTGCGCTGACCATAAGGCGGGACCGGGAAGGACAGTGCCGGAAAGCCGCGCACCCGACACGGGCCGGTCGGCTGCGCGGAGCGGACACACCTCGCGCGCAGCGGATAGCGACCGTCGCGACCTGCTGGTTAGCGTGCGCTCACCACCACTGTCGCAGTGGTTCACGCGCTTCGGAGGATGCCATGAGGATTGCCGTCGTCGGCGCCGGATTCGCCGGGCTGAGCGCAGCGAAGGTGCTGCGGCAGAGCGGATTCGACGTCACAGTGTTCGAGAAGGCGCCCGACGTCGGTGGGGTGTGGAGTCGCACCCGGCGTTATCCCGGTCTGCACACGCAGAACAACAAGGGCACCTATCACCTGTCCGACCTGCCGATGCCCGCCGACTATCCGCAGTGGCCCTCGGGCGAGCAGGTCCAGCGGTACCTCGAGAGCTACGTGGAGAAGTTCGGGCTCGCCAGCGTGCTGCGGCTGTCCACGGAGATTGCCTCCGCCGAGCTCATCAACGACGACACCGGGTGGCTGATCACGTCGCGGCCGACGGGGGCCCAGGACCCGGTGACGGTGCAGCGGTACGACCACCTGATCGTCGCCAACGGTATCTTCTCCGACCCGGTCGTTCCGTCGTTCGACGGGCACGCGGGCTTCGCCGCCGCCGGTGGGCGCGTCCTGGCCGCGGGGGAGTTCCACGACGTCGAGGCGGCCCGGGGCAGGAACGTCCTCGTCGTCGGGTACGGCAAGTCGTCCTGCGACGTGGCGGTCCCGCTGAGCGATCTCGCCGCCCAGACCCACGTGGTGGCCCGGGACCTGCTCTGGAAGATGCCCCGCAAGCTCGGCGGGGCGCTCAACTACAAGTACCTGCTGCTCACCCGGATGGGTGAGGCACTGTTCCGCTACCTCGACCTGAAGGGCTTCGAGCGGTTCCTGCACGGTCCGGGTAACGGCCTGCGCCAACGGATGGTCGACAGCGTCGGTTCGGTAGCGACCCGGCAGCTCAGACTGCGTGAGCTGGGTCTGGTGCCCAGGGGCAGCTTCGAGGACATCGCCCGCAGCACTGTCAGCCTCGTCACGGAGGGCTTCTTCGAGCGTGTCGCCGACGGTCGCATCGCTGTGCACCGCGACCAGGTGATCAGCGAACTGCTTGTCGATGACGGCCGGCCCGCCGCCCGCCTGGCCGACGGCATGGTGGTCCCCGCCGACCTGGTGATCTGTGGCACCGGCTTCCGCCAGCACGTGCCGTTCTTCGACGACGCGCTGCACGCCCGGCTACAGGACGACGCGGGCAACTTTCAGCTCTACCGCCAGATCCTGCCGATCGGCGTGCCACGGCTGACGTTCGCCGGCTACAACTCGTCGTTCTTCAGTCCGCTCGGCGCGGAGATGGCGGCGGTGTGGACGGCCGCGTACCTGCGGGGTGGGATTGCCCTGCCCGCCGAGGCCCGGATGCGCGACGAGGTGCGCGCCCGCCTGGCCTGGATGGCGGCGCGCACCAACGGGCGGCACGCCCGTGGCACGAACATCATCCCGTTCTCGATGCACAACATCGATGAGGTGCTCAACGAGTTGGGGCTCAACCTCGGCCCGCTGACCCGGGCCCGGCAGTGGCTGCTCCCCGTGGACCCGCGCTCGTACCGGGGGGTGACGGCACGAATGATCGCCCGTACCGCCGATGGGGGCACGGCGGGTGGGCACAGTGGTATCCAGCATAACCACGAAGATTCGCATATAGCCCGATAAAGTACGCAGGCAGGAGTGACGCAGGGACGGTCGGTGAGGGGGCTCGCAGGCGATGGCAGCGGGGCGAATCGCCGAGCACCGTCATCACCTCGGCGCGCCCGTGTCGGCGGCCCTGGCCGGCTGAGCTGTCCCGCCGTCCGTGTTGACACGTGCCGTGTTCCGCGGTCTCGGGGACAGTAGGAGCCCGAACTCGGCGACCGTCCTGGAACTGCTGTTCGACATCGTCTACGTCTTCGCGCTCGCCCGCCTCGCCGGGCGGGTCGCGGACGACCTGACCATCGTCCGGCAGACGCTGCTGTCCGAGGCGGGCCAGACGGTCCTCTTCTTCACTGCCATGTGGATGATCTGGTCACTCAACGCGCTGCTGGCGAGCACCTACGATCCTCGGCGTCCCGAGCTCCAGGCCGTCCTGCTGGCGACGATGTTCGGCACGCTGGTGCTGGCGGTCACGCTGCCGCAGGCCTTCGGTCAACGTGGCGTCATCTTCGCCTGCGCCTACGTGGTCATCCAGGTCGGCCGTCCGCTGTTCCTGGCGTTCGCCCTGCAGGGGCACACGGTGCACGCGTTCTCGATCCGGGTGCTGACCTGGCACCTGACGTCCGGGGTGCTCTGGATCAGTGGCGGCATCAGCGGTGGTTTCGGTCGAGGCGTCTTCTGGACCCTCGCTCTCGCCATCGAGATGATCGGCGCCGCGACCACCTATCCCCTCCCGCGAACGGGTGGCCGGCAGCTCAGCACCCTGGGGGTCACCGTCTCGCAGGCACACCTCGCCGAACGGTACAACCAGTTTTTCATGATCGCTCTCGCCGAGGTGGTGCTCGAAGCCGGTGCCGCGGTCAGCTTCCCGGGCTTCTCGACCGGGGGGACCATCGTCCTCGTCGCCTCGTTCGTGGCGGTGGTCTCGTTCTGGCGAATCTACTTCTACCACGTCGGGTCCGGTCATGCCTCGACGTCCAGCGGGGAGGGGATTCAGCTGTCCCGGTGGGCGAGCTACAGCCTGCTGCTCATCGTCGGCGGCATCATCTGCACCGCAGTTGGCTTCGGACAGATCATCGAGGATCCGCACCCGCCGATCGACTGGGCTCTGGTGACCATCGTCTTCGGCGGCCCGGTGCTGTTCCTGCTCGGGCGGAGTTTCCTGGAGACGGAGAGCCGGCTTGCCCCGCGCTGCCGGGCGCTGTATGTCGGTGCGCTCGCGCTGACCGTGATAGCCCCGTTGATGGTGCTGCTCCCGCCGGTCGCCGTGGCGGCCGCCGCCTCGCTGGTCCTGGCCGGCATCGCCGTCGCCGACCAGCGGGTACACCGGCGCGGGTCGGAGACCAACCCGACGCTGTGACAATCCGTTGCGGCCCGGCGACCGCCGCGCGTATGGTCTGCTGGCACGCCGTCGAGTGGGAAGGAGGTCAGAACAATGTCCGATGTTCTGCGCCCCCTCCGCGCTCCGGCGTCCGCGCGGATCTGATCCGGGGCGCGCGCTTCCCGGAGGCCCAACCCATGACTGATCTGGTCATCCGTCCGCTCGTCGCGGGCGAGGAAAACCTGTTCGACTCCATGCCCGATCCACTGCCCCAACTGCGCCAGGTCGCCTACGCCGACGGGATCGCCGGCGGCGGCTACCGAGCCGAGACCACCTGGGTCGCCCTGCGCGCCGGCCGGGTGGTCGGCCGGGCCGCCTGGCTGCTCCCGCCGGGCGCCGTCGGAGCCCCCTGGCTGGAGCGGTTCGATCTGGACGCCGAGCCGGAGGTGGGTGCCGAGTTGCTGCGCGCCGCCCACGAGGCGCTGGGCGGTCCCGGCCGGTACTACGCTGCGCTGCCGGCGCACTGGCGGCGTCGTGCCGAGGTGCTGGCCGTGGTACGGGCGCCGATGGCGGCTGCCCGGCTCGCCGGGCTGGTCGAGCGGGGGGAGCGGCTCAGGTGTTCCTGGGCGGGCACGCCCCTGCCGGCGTCCTCCGGGCGCTACCACTTCCGGCGGCCCGCCGACGCGGCGGAGATCAATGCCCTGGTCGCCCGGATCGCCGAGCCGGACGTGCTGACCGGCGTCGAGATCGCGCGGGCGGTCGCCGGCGTCGACCTGGCCACCCACCCCCTGGACTGGCTTGGCGACGCGGCCGAGGAATGGCGGATCGCGCTGGAGGCCGGGGAGCCGGTGGGTCTGGTCGGCACTGCCGGAGACGCCTGCTACCCGCTGCTGGCCTATCTGGGCCTGCTCGACGAGGCGGCCCGACCCGAGTTGCTGGCCGAGGCGGTCCGGGTGCTGGCCGCCGGCGGTGCCCGGGAGGTCATCGCCGACGTGGACGCCCACCGGGTGGCGGTGCTCGCGGAACTGGAACGGACCGGGTTCCGGCAGTTGCGGTCCAGGGTCGCCTTCGCGCCGCCGGACGCACCGGAATAGCTGACCGGGGTGCGCCCTGTCACCAGGGCGCACCCCTCGGCCGGCACCGACCCGTACCCCTGTCAGCATCGGAGCATGCCGGAGATCATCGCCCTCGTCCTCGGTGGGTTGGCGCTGGTCGTGGCGCTGGTCGCCGCGTTGTATCTCTGGCCGCTGCGCCGCCGTGGGCTACGCGTCGCAGCGTCACCACCGCTCGACTTCGACACCGCCACCCGCGCCGCCGAGGCCATCATCGCGGCCGAGGCGGCGGATCCAGCGGTCCGGCCGGAATCGCGGAGCCGCTTGCTGAGCCACGGCTCCCGTACCGGCCGGGTCGTTCTGCTGCTGCACGGATACACCCTCGCGCCCGAGCAGTACGACGGGCTGGCCGAGGAGTTCTTCGATCGCGGGTACAACGTCTGGATTCCACGGGCTCCCCACCACGGGACCGTCGACCAGCTGGCCCACCACCGGGTCGAGGCCGAGGAGCTGACGACGTACGCCGCGCGGGCGCTGGCCGTCGCGGCGGGCCTCGGCGACGAGGTGGGCGTCGTGGGGATCTCCGGCGGCGCCGTGCTGGCCGCCTGGCTGGCCCAGGTGCCGGGCGACGTCGTACGGCACCTGCTGTTGCTGTCGCCGTTCTTCGGCCCGGACCCGCGTCAGGCGCCGGCCTTCGTGGTCCGACCGCTCATCACGCTGTACGGGCGGCGCGTCCTCCCGGATCGCGTCACGTCACGCGGCTACTCACTCTCCGCCGTCACGCAGTACCTGACGATCGCGCGTAGCCTGCCGAATCCACCGCGCCGGACCGGTCTGCGGACCGCCGCGGTCGCCATCAGCCCACTCGACGGCGTGGTGGACCTCGCCACGGCGGTGAGCGTGCCCCGCCGGATCGCCGACGCGAACGCGATCCCGCTGCGGGTCTGCACCCTGCCCGAGGCGTTGGGTGTCGGCCACAACCTGCTCAACCTCGCCGCGCTCGGCGCGGAGGGGTCCGAGCTGCGCCGGCGGTACGTCGCTCTCTACGAGGGCGGTCCGACGCCGACGCCCGGACTCACCCGGGCGGCCAGCGTCGACGAGTGAGGTGGGCCGCGCGCTGGTGCGCCGGCGTCTAAACTGCGCCCTGTCGTGCCTCGTGCGGGCGCGTCACCGCTGTCCGGCACCGCGCACCTGCTATTGACCGGGCGGAATGTTAGCGCTAACGTGCCGCGCTACCGCATCGCGCCGCACCGACTGCCACCCCCCACCCGAAAGGCGTCACCTGCAATGAGTACGGCCGGATCAACCGACTTGCGCGCCGCAGTCCTCGCCGCGAACCGCCTCATCTCCCAGGCCGGCCTGGCCGCGCTGACCTGGGGCAACGTGAGCGGGGTCGACCGCGAGGCGGGCATCTATGTGATCAAGCCCTCCGGCGTGGCATACCAGGACCTCACGGCCGACCTTCTGGTCCCGGTGGATCTGGAGACCGGGCAGGTCGTCGCCGGAGAGCTGCGGCCCTCCGTCGACAGTGAGACCCATCGCGCGTTCTACCTGCACTGGTCGTCCATCGGCGGAGTGACCCACACCCACTCGACGCACGCCGTCGCCTTCGCCCAGGCCGGGCGGGACGTGCCGGTGCTCGGCACCACGCATGCCGACACCTTCGCCGGCCCGATCCGGGTGACCCGGGACCTGACGGCCGACGAGTGCGCCAACGACTACGAGTTCAACACGGCTCAGGCGATCATCGAGCTGATCGGGGGAGAGGCCGAGGCGCTGGCCAACCCCGTCGCCCTCGCCGCCAACCACGGCCCCTTCACCTGGGCGAAGGACCCGCTCAAGTCGGTGGAGAACGCGATCGTCTGCGAGGCGGTCGCGGAGATGGCCCTGAAGACGCTGTCGCTGAATCCCGCGGCGGCCGCGCCACAGTGGTTGCTGGACCGCCACTTCACCCGCAAGCACGGCGCCGGCGCCTACTACGGCAACCAGCTTCCCGAGCAGAGCCGGCCCTGACCGTCGCGGCCCGGTGACACCGACACGGGCGCAGCGCGCGCAGCGCCCGTGCCGGTGGTGCTCGCGGTCCGCGGGGTCTCTCACGTCGTGGGCTGGGTGGCCCCGTTGAACACCGGCGGGGCGTAACCCGCCGGCTTGTCGCCGATGCCGAGGCCGGGGCTCACCACCCAGGACTGGTACTGCGGCGTGAACATGCCGTACGGCAGCCCGAGGTCCGGGGCGCTGGCCTCGTCGAGCCGGCGACGAGCGTCGGCCGGGATCTCGAAGTCGAGCGCGCCGAAGTTGCTGGCGAGCTGCTCGGGGCTGCTCGCCCCGACGATCACCGAGGCGACGGCGGGCTGGGTGGCCACCCAGTTGATCGCGACCTGGGCCATGCTGCGGCCCAGGTCGGCGGCCACGCTCTCCAGTGCCTCGATGATCTTCCAGTCGCTGGGGTTGATCTCCCGACCCGCGGCATCCGGGTTGGTCAACCGGCCGGTCCCGCTTATGCCCTCGCCGGTCCGTCGGTACTTGCCGCTGAGCAGCCCACCGCCGATCGGGCTCCACGCGGTGAGCCCCATCCCCAGGCTCTGCGCCATCGACACGAACTCAGCCTCGATGCCCCGAGTCACCAGGGAGTACGGAAGCTGCACATTGATCATCGGGGCCAGCCCGTGTGCCTCGGCGTAGCTCTGCGCCCGGCCGGCGTACCAGGCCGGCACGTCGGAGAGCCCGGCGTACCGGATCTTGCCGGCGCGTACCAGGTCGTCGAGGGTGTGCACGACCTCCTCGACCGGGGTGATCCGGTCCCAGGTGTGCAGCAGGTACAGGTCGATGTAGTCGGTGCCGAGCCGGCTCAGCGACCCTTCCACGGCCCGCACGAGGTGCTTGCGACCGTTGCCGCTGGCGTTCGGGTCGGTCGGATCGACGGTGTTTGTGGCCTTGCTGGTGAGCACGAGCCGTTCGCGGACGCCGGCCCGGTCGATCAGACGGCCGAGGATCCTCTCGCTCTCCCCGGCGGTGTAGAAGTCCGCCGTGTCGATGAGGTTGCCGCCCGCCTCCAGGTATTGGCGGAAGATCGGCTCCGCCTCCTCCTCGGTCTTGCCGTACGCGGCGTGGAACCCGTCCACCCCGAAGTTCATGGTGCCCAGCGCCAGCCGGCTCACCCGCAGGCCGGACCGCCCGAGCAGGTAGTAGTGGTTCACGGTGGTGCCCCTCCCGATCGTGGTGTCGGCCCGGACCGGACCGCGCCTCAGACTCAGACCTTTGCTCGGCGAAAATGGACCCGCAAGTCCAAAGTCCGAGCTAGGGTCGGACCGGCAGGCACGGCGCGCAGACGGTGACGGAGGTCGCATGACACGGGCGTTCACCCGCAAGGGCGAGGCCACCCGCTCGCGGATCGTCACCGGCGCGGCCGACGAGATCCGCGAGCGCGGCGTCGACGAGGTACGCCTTGAGGACGTGCTGGCTCGCACCCGCACCAGCAAGGGTCAGCTCTTCCACTACTTCCCCGACGGCAAGGACGAGTTGCTGCTCGCTGTGGCCCAGCACGAGGCCGACCAGGTGCTCATCGACCAGGAGCCGATGCTCAGCAACCTGACCTCCTGGCCGGCCTGGCTGGCGTGGCGCGACCGGCTCATCGAGCGCTACCTCGCGCAGGGCGTGAAGTGCCCGCTCAACGGGTTGCTCGGTCAGACCGGCCGACGCGCACCGGGCGCGCAGGCGATCGTGACCGGGCTCATGTGGCGGTGGCAGAAGGCGATCACCGAGGGAATCCGGCACATGCAGTCGACCGGGGACATCGCCGCGGACGTGGACGCCGACCGCGCCGCCGCGGCGCTGCTGGCCGGCATCCAGGGCGGCGTGCTGCTGCTGCTCTCCACCGGGAAGATCGATCACCTACAGGCGGTCCTCGACCTCACCATCGACTCGCTGCGCTCGGGTGCCCGAGTGACCGGGGCGCAGGAAGGGAACGGCAATGGATAAAGACGACAATCGGCCACCGTTGGTGCTGCTGCACGGCCTCACCTTCGACCGGCGACAGTGGGACCCGGTCCGGCGCGAGCTGGCGGCGATCGATCCTGCCCGGCAGGTCCTCGCTCTCGACCTGCCCGGCCATGGTGACGCACCCCGGCGGTCGTCCTACGGGATGGCGGAGGTCGCCGAGATCCTGCACGACCAGGTGACCGAGGCGGGCCTCGCCCAGCCGATCGTGGTGGGACACTCGGTCGGCGCGGTGGTCGCCACGACATACGCGGCCCGCTACCCGGTGCGCGGCGTGGTGAATCTGGACCAGATCCTGCTGCCCGGCCCATTCGGTGCGGTCGTACGCCAGGCCGAGCCCACTCTGCGCGGCCCGGACTGGCGGCGGGTGTGGGACGGCATGCTGGCCGGAATGGGCATCGACTCGTTGCCGGCCGAGGCGCGCGAGATCGTGACCACCGCGACCGATCCCCGGCCGGACCTGCTGCTGGGTTACTGGGGGGAAATCCTGAGCGGGTCCGACGAGGAGATCGCCGCCGAGCGGACCCGCGCTCTGCGGTCCATCGGAGTGCGGGGGATCCCCTACCGCTGGGTGACCTCGTCCGAGCCGCCGCCCCGCTATCTGACCTGGCTGACGGATGCCCTGCCGGAGGTGGTGGTGACGGTGTTGCCCGGTAGCCACTTCCCGCACCTGGCGGAGCCGGCGGCGATCGCCCGGCTGCTGGCGACCGGCTGAGAGGACGATCGGCATGTCGGCAGGAACGATGGCAGCGCTGCTGGGCGGCGGCATCGCGCTCTTCGCCGCCCTGCTGCTGACGATCATCGGCGTGCTGGGGCGTCGGGCGCGGGCCGGGCGACTGGCGGGCCGCTACACGTCGCGCCCGGGCAACTCGTCGGACAACAGCTCGTCGAGCATGGGCGGCAGCTGAGGCCCGGTCCGCTGGCGTGAGTTAACCTCGGACGCGAGTTGCCGGAGATCGGAGCAGGCGTGGCAGGTGACGACGACATCTCCGGGTGAGCACCCGGACCGGCCGCCGACGGGCGCGTGATCGCGCCGCCGTCGCCGCGGCCCCTGTCGTCATGCCCCGCTCCCGCCGGGCCACCCGTGTGCGCCCGGATGTCCGTTCCCCGAGGTCCCCATGTCTGTTCGACCCGCTCTCATCGCCCATGACCTGGTACGCATCCGCGGCACCCGCCGGGTGCTCGACGGTGTCTCGCTGACCGCCGCGCCCGGTCACCGGATCGGCCTCATCGGCGAGAACGGCACCGGCAAGACGACACTGTTGCGGGTCCTGGCCGGCGTCGACGAACCCGACTCCGGCACCGTCGTACGCCCACCGGGTCTCGGTTTCCTGCACCAGGAGCTGCCTTTCGTCCCGTCCGCGACCGTCGCCGGGATCCTCGACGACGCGCTAGGCGAGGCCCGGTCCGACCTCGCCGAGCTGGACCAGATCGGTGTGGCGCTCGCCGACTCGCCGGAGGGCACCGAGGAGCACGACCGGCTGCTGACCGCGTACGGCGAAGTCCTGGAGCGGGCGCAGGACCGCGACGCCTGGGATGCCGACCGGCGCGCCCAGACGGTGCTCGCCGGCCTCGGCCTCGGCGGCATACCCCCCGACCGGACACTGGCCGCGCTCTCCGGCGGGCAACGTGGCCGCCTCGCCCTCGCGGCGATGCTGATCCGCCGGCCGGACGCGCTGTTGCTCGACGAGCCCACCAACCACCTCGACGACGCGGCTGCCGCGTTCTGCGAGGACCAGCTGCGCGCCCTGCCCGGAGTGGTAGTGGTGGCCAGTCACGACCGCGCCTTCCTGGACGCGGTCTGCACGGACATCATCGATCTGGACCCGGCGGTCGACGGGCCGGTCCGCCACGGTGGCGGCTACACCGCCTACCTGGCAGCGAAGCACGCCGAGGCGCAACGCTGGCGCCGACGCTACGACGACGAGCAGGCGCTCCTCGCCGAGCTGCGCGAGGCCGCCGCTGTGACCGGACATCAGGTCGCCCACGGCCGGGGCCCCCGCGACAGCGAGAAGATGGGGTACGGGCACACCGCCGGCCGCGTGCAGAACCAGATCTCCCGCCGTGTTCGCGACGCCGCCCGTCGATTGGCGGCGCTGGAACACGAACAGGTCCCCGCGCCGCCCGAGCCGCTGCGTTTCCACACCCCGGTCATCGCCACCGGGGACGGCACCGAGGCCATCGTCACGGCAGACCGGTTGGAGGTTCCCGGCCGGCTGCGGGTGGCGCACCTGGAGGTCACGGCCCGGGACCGGCTCCTGGTGACTGGCCCCAACGGCGTGGGCAAGTCGACTCTGCTCGCCGTCATCGCCGGCCGCCTGACCCGCGGTGGAGCCGTCTGGCGGCGTCCGGATCTTCGTATCGGGCTGCTCGGCCAGGACAGCGTCTTCGCGGATGCGCAGCGGACGGCCCGGCAGGTCTTCGACGCGGCGGTCGGGATGGAACGGGCCGAAGCGGTGCCGTTGTCGGCACTCGGGCTGCTCGCGCCGACGGACCTCGACCGTCCGGTAGCCGAACTGTCGGTCGGGCAGCGTCGTCGCCTCGGTCTCGCGGTGGTCGTCGCCAACCCGCCGGAACTGCTGCTGCTGGACGAGCCGACCAACCATCTCTCGCCGCGGCTCTGCGACGAGCTGGAGGAGGCCCTCGGCACCGGACCGGGCGCCATCGTCGTCGCCAGCCACGACCGGCGGCTCCGCTCCCGTTGGCCCGGTCGGGAACTCGCCCTACGGTAGGTGCGCGCCGTACCAACGACCGGGCCACCGACGTCCGGCGGATCGAGTCCAGCCACTCGCCGCTGCTGTCCCCGCCGGCCGAGCGTGCCGCGCTGCTCGACGAGATCGTCACCGGGCCGCCATCACCGCTGCTTCAAGCGATCAAGCCCGGCGAGGTCGGCGTTTCCCGTCCGAACGACCGCCGAGGCCAACGCCGTGGTCGCGGGGTGGATTCCACCTCGCTGCTCGGCGATGGCGATCCGGACCGCCTGGTCCAGGTGCGCTCGTACGTGCTGGCCGGCCCGCCGCTGGAACGCGACACCGGTGGCTGACCGTAACGCGGCCAACTCCTCGTCGGTGACCATGCCTGGCATGTCGTGGCCCTCGTGCGGGTTGGTCGTGGGCGCGCCGGACTCGGCAAGCAGCCGGCGGGCCGTGCTCAGGTCGGCGCGGTGCGCCGTGCCGAGCCGAGCGGCGAACCTCAGCCACGCCGGGTCGGTGGTCCGGCTCGGCACCAGGTCCAGCACCCGCAGTAGGCGTTCGTTCATCGCCACCGTCAGCTGAAGCCACGCGATGTCGGTGGCGCCGAACAGGCCGGCCGAGCCGCCGGGTGAAGCCGAACCGACCGGTGCGGCGGTCACGCCCGTAGCGGTGGATGGTGCGGCGGTCGATGCCGCGGGCGCGGTAGGTGCCCGACCGGCGCAGGCGGTGACGAGCAGCAGCGCCGCGAGGAGCAGGCACCCGGCCGCGCGCAGGGGGATTTTTCGCATCCGACCTCCTCTCGCCGCGGACGGCGGGCCCGGCGTGACCGGACCCGCCTCCGCAGGGGGTACCTGTCGGCTCAGATCGGTCGGCCGTCGGCACCGCACTTGATGACGGGACGGATGCAGTCCTGGACCCGCCGGGCCATCTCCGCGACCGGCCAGGCGTTGAAGAAGTCGCCGTGCATGGTGTAGCCCGGCCCGGAGGCCAGCCGGAACCGCGACGGGTCGCCGTTGACCGGGTACCGCAGCACCTGCCGCAACTTCGGCACGTGCACCGGGTGGGTGCTCGGGCAGGCCTGGTTCACCGGGTACGCCAGGTGGCTCTTGTGGTCCGGCGAGTCCAGGTCGCGGCCGTTCCAGCACTGCGGGAAGTCCAGGTACGACTCCAGCATCGTGCCGGACGGGCAGGTGACGAAGTTCTTCGACGGCGCCACCTGTCCCGCGTGCAGACACGACCACCGGGCGATGCTGTCGTTCGACCCGGTGGCTTTCGCATTGCCGGCGACGAGTCGCAGCCCGAGCGGGAACGGCTGGGTGTTCGCGACGACGTCGGAGCGAACGCCCTCGCCCAGGTAGTAGAACGTGGCGATCGCCGGCTCCACCGGCACGTTGTCCCGGTAGAGGGTCGGCACCCAGTAGGACGAGACGTCCACCCGCGGGTTGCAGGTGCTCTGGGAGCTGACCAGGTCGGGCAGTGTGGTGTTGGCGTTCGTCACCGTGCTGCCGAAGAAGCTGTGCATGTGCGACGCCCCGGGTAGGCCGGGGAAGACGATCGGGTCGTCCGGCAGCCGATGGCTGTAGGTGCAGTCGGCGGGGAACTCGGCAACCCGGATGGCGTTGGCGACCGGGGCGGCGTCGGCCCGCTCGGTGGTGGAGACGACGTACGTGCCGAGTAGCACCAGCAGGGCGCCGATCGCTGTGGCGAGGCGCAGTCGGCGGTGGTTGTCGGAGAGGGGTGCGGCCCTGTCCATCTCGTGACTCCTGTCGGGGAACGGGTCAGGGGTAGCTCCGCCGCCGCCGCCGAAGACGTCGGAGATTGCCCTGGCCAGACTGGTGGTGACCGGCGGAGCTGATACGGGAGAGCGCTCTCACCGGCCGCCCAAGCCTCGCTCCCGTGTCGAAACTTGTCAATACGTCCCGCAGTTGGTGGAAAATGACGACGCCGAAAGGGCCGGTCCCCGTGGTGGGGTCCGGCCCTTTCGGTGCTGCGGGTGCTGCGGTGGTGCGGTGCTGCGGGTGCTGCGGTGGTGCGGTGGTGCGGTGGTGGTGGGGTCAGCTGGTGGCGTAGCCGCGGGTGGCGATCCAGTCGGCGAGGTGTTCGATGGTGATCTGGTAGGAGGCGGTGTTGGGGTCGGCGGAGTCGGCGATCGTGACGGTGGTGCCGTTGTCCCGGTAACCGACGACGCTGATGTAGTGCCCGCCTTCGTAGGAGTGCACACCGCCGTTGGTGTCGGTGCTGGTGCCGGCGATGTTCGCGACCACGGCCCGCCCGTCGTCGACGGTCTTGACGACGTCGGCGCGCAGCCGGTCGGTCTGCTTGTCATCGGCGTTGGGGTTGCTGATCTCGACGCTGTGGTAGGCGTCGTTCT
>NZ_JBEXHQ010000079.1:0-22245 GCF_040607915.1 Micromonospora sp. NPDC005215
GGGCCCACTTTGTGTGGTGCGGTTGTGGTTTATACTTCTGTGTTATGAATATGACTCAGAGGTATACCGCTCACTACCGCATCCGCCCCCACGGAGGTGACCGACGGTCACCGCCGGCCGCCGGCTGCTAGCTGGCGTACGTCTCGAACTCGCCGACCCGCGGCGTACCACTCGAGCTATTGATCTTGAAGTTGATCTTGCTCAGGGCGGTTGAGGGGAAGGTGCTGGAGCCCGCCCCGCTACCGGAGGCCAGGACGGCACCGTTGTCGTTGTTGACGAGCTGCCAGGCTCCGATGGAGCCCTGGGTCCCCGACGGCTCACGGATGACCACCCGGGACACCCGGGTCGGGGAGCCCCACTTGATCGAGATCGTGCCCGTCGATCCGGCCGGCGACCAGTAGGTGCTGATGACGCCGTCCCGCACGTTGCCGTAGCTGGTTCCGCTGGCCTTGCTGGAGCCGTCGGCACCTGCGCCGAGGCTGAGGTTGGTCCCGCCGGCCGGGGGCGGGGTGGTCGTCGGAGGAGGCGAGGTGGGCGGGGGCGTGGTGGGCGGGGCGGTCGTCGGCGGGGCCGTGGTCGGCGGCGGACTCTGCGGAGAGCAACTGCCGTTCGACACCCGCAGACCCGTGTTGGCGCCCACCGTCTGCCGGACGATGTCCGGCACGCAGCTCGCCCCGTCGAGGCTGTACGGATACGGGATGCTGACCGTGGTGCTGGACGTCGGGTTCGGGCCGGCGGGGTAGTTCTCGCTGCCGGCGCTGGACCAGGTCACGTTGTCGAAGATGTTGCCGCTCACCTGCCAGTAGCCGCGCTGGTCGGTGTAGAAGGTGCCCAGCACGTCCTTGGAGTCGCGGAAGTAGTTGTTCTCCACCTTCGCCTTGGCACCGGCCCGGGAGTTGATGCCGGACTCGTGCAGGCTCACGTAGTGGTTGTTGTAGATGTGGGCCGTGCCGCCGCGCAGCAACGGCGTACGGGAGTCGATGTTCTCGTACAGGTTGTGGTGGTAGGTGATGAAGCCGTTCGAGAGGTCGCTCTCGCTGGAGCCGACGAGGCCGCCGCGACCGGAGTTGCGCAGGATGCTGTAGGACAGGGTCACGTACTGGGTGTTGTCCTTCATGTCGAAGAGGCCGTCGTACCCCTCGGACTCCCCGCCCGACGCCTCCAGTGTGACGTGGTCGACCCAGACGTTGCGGACCGTGCTCTCCATGCCGATGGCGTCTCCACCGTTGGAGGTGGGCGAGCCGGACTTCTTGACGTTCCGGACTGTGACGTTCTGGATGATGATGTTGCTGGAGTCGCGGATGTGGATGCCGAGCTGGTCGAACAGCGCTCCGCTACCGACCCCGATGATGGTGACGTTGCTGATCTGCTTGAGTTCGATCACGCCGTCCGCGGTGTTGCAGCTCGACCCGGACACCTTGCTGGTGTTGCCGTGGTTGATGGTCCCGGTGACCTCGATGGTGATCGGGGTGCTGCTGCTGGGGCGACCGCACAGCGCCGCGTGGATCGCGGTGCCCGTGGTGGCCCGTACCGTCTGGCCACCCGCGCCGCCGGTGGTTCCGCCGTTCTGGGTGGCGTAGCCGGTGGCGCTGCCGGCCGCCGCCGATGCCTGGGGCGTCGGCAGAGCCACCCCGACCGCGATTCCCACGGCTGCTGTGGCCAGTGCTGCCTGAAGTCGCAACGCGACTGGTCGTCTCATCTCGCCTCGCTTCACATTCGTGTGGCCCTCGCGACGCACAGCGACGACCGTCGCGACCGGCCGTACCACGCGCGTCTTTGACATTGGCGGCGGTCAATCACTGTGCCGCCTTCGACACCCACGAGACCCTGGTGAGCGCGGTGGAGCGTCGCACATCAACCACCCTCTGGCGGCATGCACGAAATGCGATCATCCGGTCTCACGGCTGAAACATCGATGTGACGCAATGGTAGGAAAGCGTTTTCCCTCAAGGCAAGGCTTGGCGCTTGCAGGTTTGTTGCAGAGCCCACGGGAGGGGTCACGGAATGGGTTGGGACGGCGACAACCTCGGTGTCCAGCTCGCCGCCGACATCCCGGCGACCGCCTGGCTACAGCCGCAGTGGACCGGCACCTCCGAGGACGTCATCGTCCTGGCACCCCAGCACCAGCGGGTCGGCGGGGCCGCCGAGGCGGATCTGCTGATCAAGCTGCTCGACCAGTTCGTCGGTGAGTTCGCGGTGGACACCCGCCGGGTGTACGCGACAACTGTCTCGTACGGCTCCCAACTGCTCTGGGCGGCGTTCGCCAAGCGGCCGGACCTGTTCGCCGGCGGCCTGGTGACCGGTGGGTTCCCGGTCAACGCCACGCAGGCGACCGCCATCGCGGCGGCCGAGGTGCCGCTGTGGATCACGCATGGTGAGCACGACCACCTGCTCAACGTCTCGGGTGCGCGCAACTCCACGACGCTGCTGCGGCAGGCGTACGAGGCCCGGGGCAAGAGCCCGGAGCAGGCCGCCGACGTCGTCCGCTACACCGAGTATGCCGACGCCGCGTTCTCGTTGCCGGACTACCACGCGGCGTTCGGCCCGACCTACGAGGACGGCACCATCCTGCGCTGGCTCCTCGGCCAGGCCAAGCCCGCCGCCGCTGGCAACTGACGGTGCGGGACCGGGCGACACCTCGCCATGATCCGGCGGCGCGATCCAAGCGCGCGGTGGATCATCGGGAGGCGTCGCCCGGGTCGGGCTCAGCACCAGCGGACGCACCGCCGACGAGGACCGAGTCCTGGGCTTCCTGCCGGCCTTCCTGCCGGGCGCGGGCGAGCAGCCCGGCCAGCCGACGCCGCCGGTGCCGGAGCACCGCCCGCAGGCCCAGGAGCAGAGCGGCGACGAGACACAGGAGCGCGAGCTGCGCCCACGGCACGGCCCAGGTGGTGACGGTGGCGGACGCCTGCCGCAACTCGGCGCCGGCCTGAGCGTCACCGAGCACTGTCGGTGACGTACTGACGGTCGTCCGGACGCGGCCCAGCGTCCAGACACCGGCGGCGCGGGTCTCGATCTGCCGCCTGCCGCCCGGAAGCAGCTCCTCAACCTGACTGGTGGCGTCGTGGTCGGTCCGGCCGGGCAGGTCGGACACCGCGACGCGGCTCGTCCCGCTGACCCAGACATTGCCGTCGTTCTCCACCGTGTAACGGACCCGGACAGTGCCGCCGGCGAAGGGATTCCACGACGAGGTGTACGTCGCGCTGACGTCCCGGACGGACAGCGCGGCCTGGACGGACCCGTTGACCCGGACCATGACCCGGAAACCCACTCGGCTCTCGACGTTGACAGTGCCACCGGTGCTGGTGACGGTCGCCGCGATGCCGGCCGGGTGGTCCCCCGGCGCTGCACCCGTGGGCACCGTGATCGTGAACGGCACCACCCTCGTCTCGTCGGGGCCGACGGTGACCTTCTCCTGCACGTCGATCCAGGTGCCCCCGTCGACGGAGGGGCGGTCGGACGAGAGCATGTTGAAGCGACCCTTGTCGGTGAGGTAGCCGTCGGCGGCCTTCAGGGAGAAGGCGACAGCGTTCCGGCTGAAGTTGCGGACCGCCAGGTGCTCGGTCACGACCTGCCCCGGGTCGAGGCTGGCGTTGATCCACCGGCGTTGGTCGGGGCCGCTCGGGCTGGCCGGCTGGACCGTCCAGGTCAGGGCCTTCGGGTCTGGTTCCGCCGCCGCCACGGCCGGCGCGGCCGTCACCGCGAGGGTCACGACGGCGAGGACGGTGAGCACCCGGCGCAGCGGGGAGACGGTCATGACGATGGGGCCCTTCAGCAGGGGGGTGTGGCGGGGGCCCGATCCGGGCCCCCGCCACATCACTACTCGAACAGGGAGAGCGTGAGCGTCGAGCTGTACTCGCCGGCGGCGACCTCCGCCGGAGTACGCAGGTACAGGTCGGCGTTGACGGAGTACGAGTCGCTGGCGACGGCCTCGGAGTCGAAGGCCGAGACCAGCAACTCCTGGTCGACGAGGCCGACGTTGTTGCCCGGCACTGTGGCCTCGTCCAGCGCGGTCACCACCTCCTCGCCCTCGGTGACCAGGCCGGTCTCCCCGCCGTCGAGCAGGCGGGGCTTCCAGCCGAAGTGGTCGGCGGTGATCGGCGCCTGGCCGGAGCTGCCCGCGAAGTTGGTAGCGCTGCCGAGCACCGCCCAGCTGGCCCCGTCGGGCACCTCGTCGGCGACGCGGGTGTCGGTGACCGTCACCGTCGGCAGCGTACCGACGAACTGGCGGACCAGCAGGGTCGAGCCGTCCTCGGACAGCGCGACGGCGTCACCGGCGATGGACAGGGCGAGGACGCCCGGTTCCCTGATCTCGTCGATGTCGACAGTGACCCGCACGCTGGCGTCGTCGCCGGGCTCGGCCAGCGCGGGCGACGGCAGCACCGCGGCCCCGGCCAGCACCGCGCCGACGGCACCGGCCGCGAGCATCCGCCGCCGTTTGTCTGTGTTCATCTGGTCTCCGTTCTCAGCCATGAAGGGTTATCCGCCGCAGGTGCCGGCGGGATGTTGCACGGTGCGGACGGTCGTCACGGCCTGTCCGCCGACCGCCCCGGTCACCAGGACCGTCGCCGAACCCGCCGGCACCGAGACGGCACGCGTGTTGAACGACTGGTACGCGTTCGCGCCCGGCGCGACGGCCGCGAACGAACGCTCGCCGTACGGGGTCTCCAAGGCGATCCCCACCGGCGTGTCATTGTCGTTGCGCGCCTGCACGGCCACGTAGACCTTGCCCCCCACGCACCGCGCCGACGCGGTGACCGTGACGGGCAGTTCGAGGGTGGCCGCCTGGAAGGCCCAGTTGTCGATCTCGAGGAGGTCGACGGCCGCCGGGCCGGTGTAGGTGAAGTAGACGTCGTGTACGCCGCTGACGCCTTCGAGTTCGGCGGTCACCTCGGCCCACTGGCCGACCGGTGAGTCGACCGCGACCGTGCCGACAACGGGACCGGTGGCGGTGTCCAGCCGGACCTGGATCTGCCCGCCGGAAGCGAGCGCTCGCACCTTCGCGGTCACGCTCTGCGCGCCGTTGTCGCCGAAGTCCACCGAGGACAGCGCGGTCCAGTCGCCGTTGTCGACGTCCCGGACCACCAGGTTCGGTGCGGCGCCGCCGAACTGGGCGGAGCTGCCGTCGACCTTCGTGGTCGCGACGCCCTTGCTCCAGCCGAGGGTCTCGGCCTCGAAGACGCGGTACGGGTCGAAGTCGCGGACCTGGTCCACGCCGGCGTAGGTGCCGACGACCTGCTGGATCGTGCCGTCCGGGTTGAAGGCCAGCTCCTGGATGTGCGGGCTGCGGTAGCCCTGCGTCGTGTTGCCGTTGATGCGCTTGTTCAACGTCGGGGCGTGGTAGGTGAAGTAGTACCTGCCCTCGAACTCGAAGACCGACTGGTGGTTGTTGCCACCGGTGCCGGCCCCGAAGAACTGCGACTGGTTCGGGAAGAGCACGCCGGCGTAGGTCTCCTTCGGCCACGACATGGGGTTGTCGGAGATCAGGTAGCCGATCTGGCCACCCCCGGGGTAGCCGGGGAGCGGCTGCTGGCTGCCACCGAAGTCGTTCCCGCCGAAGTGCGACGAGTACGAGAAGTAGTACCTGCCCTCGCGCTTGAAGACGTGACCCGCCTCGAACGCGACAGGGGCGTCGACCACCGCTGCCGTTCCCTGGGTCGCGACCATGGTGTCGTCGAGTTCGATCGCCCGGATGTTCTTCGGGTTGTTGAAGCGCTCGGCCGGCGGCATGCTCGTCGACGCGGGGCCACCACCGAAGTAGAGGTACGGCTGGCCGTCGTCGTCCACGAACGGGGCCGGGTCGAACTTCCAGGCGACGTCCTCGGCACCGGGGGTGCTGCCGTTGATCAGCGTGCTGGTGCGCTCGCTGGTCCACGGGCCGAGCGGCGACGCACCCGTGATCACGTTGCTGGAACCGCCACCGTTGGCGTAGTAGAGGAAGAATTTCTCCTGACCGTTCACCACCTTCTTGGTGATGCCCGGCGCCCACGAGTTGGTGGTGAAGGGCGCCACCCCGTTCGGGCCGGCGACCTGGATCTCACCGTGGTCGGTCCAGTTCACGAGGTCCGCCGAGGAGATCACCGTGATCTGGTTGATGTCTCCGTAGTTGATCCCCGGCGAGACGCCCGTGGCCGGGTTCGGGGCGTAGCCCTGCGTGTCGTTGGTCATGTACATGTACACCCGGCCGTCGTGCACGAGGCCGAAGCCGTCGGCGCCGAACTTGTGCCCGATCAACGGGTTGTGCTCCCCGGGCAGCTTTCCGACGACCTCGATCGTCTTCGACGCCGGCGCGGGCGGCGCGGCGCCGACCACCGACACGTCGTCGAGCGTGAAGTCCATGAGGTGCAGGTCCGGGTCCGTGGCCGGGGTGGCCGTCCACGGGGTCTCGAAGAACAGGCGTGCCGTCGACACGGTCTGCCCCGCCGGGATCGTGAACGTCCCGTTGAACTGCGCCCACTGACCCTTCGTCGCCGTCACGCTGACCAGGTTGGTGTAGGTGCCGCCGCCGTAGTGCATGGTGGCGAAGAACTGCTTGGTGGCCGGTCCGCTCGGGTTCTCGTACCTGATGCGGGCCGTCAGGGTGTAGGCCTGACCGGCCTGCACCTTGCCGCTGAGGTCCTGCATCGGCCCGGATCCGGTCGTCGTCCGGCCGGTCACGAGCGCGGCGTTCGAGCCCGAGTAGGCATTCGAGGTGGCCGACAACTGGGCGCCGTCGGAGGCGTTTCCGTTGTTGACGAACCAGCTGGCCAGGCCGTCCTCGAACCCGCCGTTGACGATGAGATTCGTGTCGGCGGCCTGGACCGGCGCCGCCCCGGTGACGAACCCTGCGGCCAGCATCAGGCCGACCGTCGCGATCGCTGCGACCCGTCCTCGGGTCGCGCGTCGCATTCGTTGTGCCACGAGACATCCTCCTTCATCTCTGACGTGCGGTCATCGGTGTACGGGGGATCGGTGGTGGGTGGTCCGGACATCAGGGGTCGACCGTCGCCACCGGCTCGACCGCGGCCGGCGGCGCGGGACAGGTCCGCTGTTCCGCGCCGCACGGCCGGTCGCCGGTGGTGCTCGTCGGTGAGCCGAGGGCTCGTGGTGGGGTTATCCGCCGCAGGTGGTGGCGGGGTGCTGCGCCGTGCGGACGGTGGTCACGTCCCGGCCACCGATCGCCCCGGTGACCCGGACGGTCGCCGAACCGGCCGGCACCGCCGCCGCCCGCGTGTGGAACGACTGGTAGACGTTCGCCCCCGGCGCCACTGTCGCGAACGACCGGTTCCCGTACGGGGTCTCCACTGTGATCCCGACCGGTCCGTCCGAGTCGTTGCGTGCCTGCACCGCGACGTACGCCTTGCCAGCCAGACACCGCACCTGGGCGGTGACCGTGACCGGCAGTGCCGCGAGCACGCCGAGCCGGGCCAGTTGGTAGCTGAGTGCTCGCTCCGGGGCGTCGATCTGGTTCTGGGTGCCGAACCGTCCGGCCCGCGCGGACGTCGCCGCCGCGAGTGCGGACCGCGTCGCGGCCCAGGCGTCGGCCGGGTAGTGGCGGGCGTGGAGCGTCTGCGCGTGGGCGATCGCCGCGTCGAGGGCTGTGGTGTCGAGCGGTCGGGACTGCGCGGTCAGCGTGTCGCTGAGCAGGTAGTGATCGAAGTCGACGCTGCCGCCGGTCTCCTGGGTGGCGTAGGTGAACAGACCGACCCGGTGACCCATGAAGTGCGCGAGGCTGCCATCCAGCGCCTGCGGGCCGACGCGGCTGCCCAGCCGGGTCCACGTCAACCCGTCCAGGCTGTAGTAGAACGTCGTCCACAGTTGGCCGACCGGCGAGGAGAAGTCGAGGTCCGCTTTCACGTGCACCTCGGTCGCGTCACCCAACGCCACTGTCGTGCCCGCCACGAAGGTCTCCAACGTCGACTGGTCGAGGTCGACAGCGAACGGCTGCGACCGGTTGACCACGCCGAGGGTGTTGACACCACCGACGCGTTTGACCGCCACGTACGAGAACCCGCGGTTGTAGGCGGCCAGACCAGCGACGTCCCCGTTCTTCATGGCGGAGATGTCCATCCGGGTCTCCACCGACTGCCGTGGCCCGAACGTCCGCTGCGAGAGGGTGTTGCGGGCCTCCTCGAACCAGGCCAGCTCGGCGCGGTTGGACAGCTTCGTGTAGACGTACTGGCCGGTGACCACCTTGCCGGCGGTCAACCGCAGCCAACCCTCGCGGTCGGTGAGCGACCAGTACCGGTTGTCCGGTGCGTGGTTCCACTCCCACGCCAGGTCCAGTCGCGACCCGTTGGGGGCGACCTCCGCCGGGTCGAGCGGCGCCGGGATCGTCCACTGCTCGTCCTGGTACGCCTTTGCTGGGGCGTCGTTGGCGAAGTCGTCCGAGGCGACGATGCTCTTCTGGCGCTCGAAGACCTCCTCGGCCGGACTGAGCTGGATCGGCTTGTCGAACACGCCGTTGACCGGCACGAGCCCGTTGGTGCCGAAGGTCGGCCACCCGTCCTGCCAGGTGGCGGGGATGAGCGCCGGGATCCGCCCGATCGGGAACGTGTCGCGGAAGAACATGCCGTGCCAGTCGGTTCGGCCGTCGGCACGGCTGATCGGCACCAGGCTGCCCTGCGCGAAGCCGTTGGAGTTGAGCACGCCGCGCGCCTCGTAGGTGTTGACTCCGCCGGCCGAGGTGTAGCGCCCGAGCAGGTCCTTCGACCGGAACATCACGACCTGGCGTCCCTGCCCCGACGGCCAGGTGATGATGACGGCGTAGTACCAGCCGTCGATGTGGTAGACCTGCGCGCCCTCGAACAGCCCGCCGATGAACGGCTGCCCGGCGTAGTTGTTCGCGGTGAAGATGTTCGGGTAGTCCTGCGCGATGGCCGTCAGGTCGGCGTTGAGGCGTACCGCGCTGGTGCCGCCGGAGCCGTAGAAGATGTACGGCGTGCCGTCGACGTCGAAGAAGAGCGACGGGTCGTGCAGTCCACGGCCGAGGGCGGTGCGTTGCCACGAGCCGTTCTCGATGTCGTCGGTGCGGTAGAGGTACGCCCCGTTGAGGTTGTTGGTGTTGAAGACGGCGTAGAACATGCCGTCGCGGTAGCGCAGCGACGACGCCCACTGGCCCTGGCCGTACGAGTTCTGGCCGTTGCGCAGCGAGAACGAGTCGCCGATGCTCGCCCGGTCGAAGACGTAGTTGACGATCTCCCAGTTGACGAGGTCGTACGACTTCATGATCGGCGCGCCTGGGCTCAGGTGCATCGTCGTGCTGATCATGTAGTAGGTGTCGCGGCCCTCGTCGTTCTCGGCGGCGGGCACCCGCTCGACGCTGATGTCCGGCACGTCGGCGTTGAGCAGCGGCACCGAGTAGGTGCCGGCGCCGGTGTCGGTCGAGGTGTACGACGAGCGGGGCGTCCACGCCTCGGCGGCGTGTGCGGCGGAGGGTGTGGCCACCAGGCTCGCACCGAGGAGAACGGCGATGGATGCGAGCGTGCGCACCGGGCCGGGCTGACGGGTGTGGACTGTGGATCCGAGCCGGGTCACAGCGTTGGCGAGGTGGTCGAGCACGGCGTTCAGGCTGGTCGGCAGGGATCTGCGGGTGAGGCTGGATGCTCGCAGGCGGATCGACACGGCCAAGGTGGACTCCAGACGCGAGAGCGGCGTGAAGGCCATCGTGTTATCGCTAACAATGCCTGTCAAGAGCATCAATGAAACCTGCCCGAAGTATCCCCGTAACACCGCGTACCCGGCCGGACGGGGTGTTTCACGTCGCCGTACCCGGGTAGCAGGACTGTCGGGTCAAGACGGGCGCCCTCCAGTGGCCAGCCCTGCCCGGCGAACGCCGCGGCGGGCAGCCACCCTCATCGAGGGCGGAGACCGCAGTGACCGACAAGCATTCCCCTCTCCCGGCAACGGCGCG
This sequence comes from Micromonospora sp. NPDC005215, assembly GCF_040607915.1. NCBI lineage: Bacteria > Bacillati > Actinomycetota > Actinomycetes > Micromonosporales > Micromonosporaceae > Micromonospora > Micromonospora sp. NPDC005215. The sequence goes on from NZ_JBEXHQ010000079.1 coordinate 9,893, forward strand.
CCCGCCGCTGGCCCTGATCGTGCTGGGCCCGCTCGCCCGGCCCCCGCCGACGCGATGACGCGCAGACCGAATCGCCGAGCACGGCCCACATTTTCCAGCCGAAGGAGAGACATGTTCAACCCACTGGATCACAAGGGCATCGCCCTGGAGAACCAGATCCGCAACTGGCGCGAGCTGAACGTCGAGCCGATCGATCCGGAGGCGGTCGACCCGTACACCCGGTGCCGGATCATCACCATGAACGGCATCGAGGTGGAGGCGATCAACTTCCAGCACCAGTTCGCCCGCAACTGCCCGGACCAGGAGGTACGCCGGCAGCTCGCCTACGTGCGGTACGTGGAGAGTCAGCAGCAGCGGGTGGTGAACTGGCTGCTGCCCGGCGTGGCGAGCGTGCTGGAGACGACCCTCGGCTACGAGCAGGTCGCTGTCGACCTCACCGCCTGGGTGGCCCGGCACGAACCCGACGACTACCTGCGGCAGGCGTACGAGTTCGGCGTGCTGGAGGACTTCGACCACCTGTACCGCTACGCCAACCTGTACGAGATGATCGAGCGCCGCAAGGCGGAGAAGATCGTCGACGGCCTCACCGAGGTGATGCCGGGCCGGCCCACAGTGCAGGAGCACCGGCACCCGTTCGACGAGGTCCGCACCCCGTACGACCGCAACTCCGTCGACCCGCGCTCGAAGCTGCACGCGTTGACGATCCTCTCGGCCGAGCAGCAGGTGATGTTCTACTACATGAACGTCGGCCCGCAGTACATGGAACCGATCGCCCGCCAGCTCTACCAGGAGATCAGCCTGATCGAGCAGGAACACGTCACCCACTACGAGTCCCTCGTGGACCCGGGCGAGACCTGGTGGGAGCGGCTGCTCACGCACGAGTACAACGAGTGCTGGCTCTACTACTCGTTCCTGCAACAGGAGAGCGACCCCCGGATCAAGGCGGTCTGGGAGCTGCACCTGCAGATGGAGTTGGCCCACCTGCAGCAGGCCGCCGACCTGCTGCGCCGCCACGACGGCCGGGAACCCGAGGAGATCGTCGGCAGCGCCGGCCTGCCCGAGCCGCTGACCTTCGAACCCAACAAGGACTACCTGCGCCACCTGCTGGCCACCCAGGTCGACCTGACCAAGCTCGGCGAGGGCTACGTCACCGAGGCGCACGAGCGGTTCGAGTGGATGCAGCAGCAACTGCACGACGGCCAGCAGCCCCCCAGCGAGCAGGTCGTCGACATGCACCGCGAGCGCTTCGGCGACGAGTACCGCATCGAGACCGAAGGACCGCACCCGGTCGAGGGGCTGCGCACGCGGGGAGGCAGCCATGCCTGACTCCGACGCCCCGGCCACCCCCGGCCCCGACGAGGACGTCGTCTCCCTGCTGCTCGCCCAGCACGCCCGGATCGAGCAGCTCTTCCTGCTGGTCATCGGCAGCACCGGCGACACCCGCCGGGACGCCTTCGACGACCTCGTCAAACTCCTCGCCGCACACGAAACCGCCGAGGAGGAGGTCGTCCACCCGCTCGCCAGGACCCTGCCCGGCGGGGGCGGCGACGCGATGGTCGACGAACGGCTCGCCGAGGAACGGCAGGCCAAGGAGACGCTGAAGACCTTGATCTCCGGTGGTGTCGACGCCGACGGCTTCGACACCGGCATCATCCTGCTGCGGGACGCCGTACTCACCCACGCCCGCTACGAGGAACGCTACGAGTTCCCCCAGCTGCGCCAGCACGTACCGGCCGACCGGCTGCGTACCCTCGCCGGCGCCGTCCGGGCCGCGGAGGCCACCGCGCCGACCCGGCCGCATCCCAGCACCCAGTCGGCGACGGGCAACCTGGCCGTGGGTCCCGCGCTGGCGGTCATCGATCGGGTCCGCGACGCCGTGCGGAAGCCCTCGGACAGCTGACCCCGGACGGCGTCGCCGCACCTCGATGGTCCACGGGCCGCCCATGCTGACGCACGGGCGGCCCGTGCATGGTCAGCTCCGACACTCACACACGACTGCTCTGCACCGCCCTGGCGACCAGGGCCGCGGCGACATCGCGCACCTTGCGGTTGGTGTCCTGAGAGATCTTCGTCAGCAGCGCGAACGCCGCTTCGGGTGAACAACGCCGCTCCCCCATGATGATCCCCTTTGCCTGCTCGATCACCGCCCGGTTCCGCATCGCCTCCCGCATCTGCTCGGCGAGGGTGGCGGCGTTGTCGTACGTGTGGGCGTTGGCCAGCGCCACCGCCGCGTACGCGCCGAAGTGCTCAGCGACCGTGATCGCTTGTGGATCGAAGGCATTCGCCGAGCCGCCGTAGACGTTGAGCGTGCCCACCAGCGACTGCTGGATCGGCAGCCCGATCGACAGTGAACTACCCACCCCCGCGGTGCGCGCCCGCTGCGCCCACTCCGGCCAGCGCTGCTCGACCGCCATGTCCGGCACCAGGACCGTGCCACCGCTGACGGAGGCGTCCAGGCACGGGCCCCGCTGCTGCTCGTACTGCCACTCGTCCAGTTCGCGGGCCAGCCCGCTGGTGAACGCGGCGGTCCACCCGGCCCGACCCCGGACCAGGGTGACCGAGACGTCCCGAGCGCCGGGAACGCTTCGATTGGCCAGCGTGGCGACCCGATGCAGCATGTCGTCGAGGGTGATCTCGTCAAGTCTGATCCGGCCCAGCTCGGCCAACGCGTCGGCGGGGTCCGCTCTCGGCTGCGTCATCACATGGTCCTTGTCGGCGGCCGGCGCGGGCCGGCAGGGAAAAGGGACGAACAGGCAGCCACCCCGTCGGGCACTGGCAGCATCCCACCGGACCGACCGCCGTCGACTCCCTCCCTACCCCCTGCGGCATCGCCGCACACCGCGACCCGTCGCTGGTGGCGCTGGCCGGACGCCTCAGTCGTCGAGGCAGGCGTGGACGGCGGCGGTGAGCCTGTTGGCCCGCTCGTCGCCCATCCCGCGCATCTGGTTGACCACGTACCCGAACCCGACCTGATGCCGGGCGTCAGCGAAGGCCAGGTTCCCGCCGGCACCGTCATGGCCGAAGCTGCGCTCGCCGAGCAGCGGCCGGGCCGGCGGAGAGTGCAGCAGGAAGCCGCTGCCCCAGCGCTGGCCGGTGTCCGGTGGGCCGTGTCGCTGCTGGCCCCGGGCACGGACGACGACCGCGTCGTCCACCGACGCGCCACTGAGCAGAGGCCCATCCCCGATGTCGGACACGCAGGCCGCGTAGAGACGCGCCAGACCCTCCGCGGTGCTCACCGCGCCCGCACCCGGGATGCCGGCGGCCTGGATCGCCGGGTCGTTGAAGCTGACCAGTCCGTTGGCGTCGGCGGGAAAGGCGAAGGCGCCGCCCATGGTGATGCCGCGTTCGGCGACGGGATCGACGAACGGATCAGCCTCCGGGGGTGGCGCCAGGCCCCAGGCGACGGTGTCGCGTTCGGTGGCGGGAAGGCCGAGCCAGGTACGCAGACCCAGCGGGTGAGCGACGGTGTCGTGGAAGAACGCGCCGGGCAGCTGGCCGGTGACGCGGCGGATCACCTCGCCGACCAGCCAACCGTAGGTCATCGAGTGGTAGCCGTGCGCGGTGCCCGGCTGCCACAACGGTGCCTGCGCCTCGATCACCTTGATGACCGGGTCCCACGCGAGCACCTCGTCGAGGGTCAGGCTCCGGTCCAGGGCGGGCAGGCCGGCCTGGTGCGTGAGCAGCCAGCGCACGGGGATGTCGGCTTTACCGTGCTGGCCGAACTCCGGCCAGTAGCGGGTCACCGGGGCGTCGAGATCGAGCCGGCCCTGCTGGACAAGCAGGTAGGCGCAGATCGCCAGGATGCCCTTGGTACAGGAGAAGACGACGACCGGAGTACGCGCGTCCCAGGCGCGCCCGGTCCGGGGGTCGGCGACCCCGCCGTACAGGTCGACGACCTTGCGTCCCCCCAGATAGACGGCGACCGCGGCGCCGACCTCTCCACGCGTGGCGAAGTTGTCGCGGAAGACGTCGGCGACGCGCCCGAAGCGATCGTCGACCTCGCCGTGGATCTGCGGCTGTGTGACCACTGCCTACCCCTTCACTGATCCCTGGATCAGGGCCTTGATGAACTGTCGCTGGAAGATCAGGAACACGATGAGCGTGGGGGTGAGGATCAGCAGCGACCCGGCGCACAGCAGCACCAGGTCGGTGCCCCACTGGCCCTGGAACGCGCCGAGCGCCCCGGCCATTGTGCGTTTGGTGGCGTCGTCGACGAGGACGATGGCGAGGAGGAACTGGTTCCACGTCCAGAGGAACATCAGGATCGTCAGCGAGGCGATCGCCGGCCGGGCGAGCGGCACCTGGACCCGCCAGAACAACTGCCACGTGCTGCTGCCGTCCACCCGGGCCGCCTCGGACAACTCGACCGGCACGTTTGAGAAGTGCGCGCGCATCCAGAACACCGCGAACGGCATGTACAGGCCGATCAGCGGCAGGATGATGGCCCAGCGCGTGTTGAGCAGACCGAGGTCCTGCATCTGGTAGTAGAGCGGCGTGACCACGGCCTCGAACGGCAGGGTCAGACCGAGCAGGAAGAGGCCGAAGACGAGTCGGCCACCGGGCACCCGCAGCTGACCGAGCCCGAAGCCGGCCATCGTCGCGATGAGCACCGACACCGGTACGACACCTGCCACGATGAGCAGGCTGGAGCGGAGCAGCGCCCCCATGTTCGCGGCGGTGAAGGCGTCGGCGAAGTTCCCCCACTGCGGGTCGGAGGGCCACTCGAGGCCGCTGGGCACGGTGCCGCGGGGCTGCAACGCCGCCGAGAGCATGCTCACGAACGGCAGCAGGGTGACGACGATCAGGGCGATCAGGAAGACACGGCCGGTCACCTGTTCGCGTCGACTCAGGTTCACGGCTTCTCCCCTCGGCTCAGACGCTGGATCGGTAGGACACATGCCAGCACCAGCAGCATGAGCACGACAGCGAGCGCCGAGGCGAGCCCCACCTGCCGCTGTGAGAAGGCCAGCCGGTAGATCTCCAGGCCCGGCACTGTGGTCTGGAGGCCGGGGCCACCGCTTGTGGAGATGTAGACGATGTCGAAGCTCGCCAGCGCCGCGATGATCGTCACGGTGAGGCAGACGCCGATCTCCTGACGCAGGCTGGGCAGGGTCACCGCGAGGAACTCGCGAACCGGACCGGCACCGTCCAGGCGGGCGGCCTCGTACAACGCCGGATCGATCTTGCTCATGCCGGTGACAAGCAGAATCGTGCAGAGGCCGAGCAGAACCCAGGCCCCGATGACGCCGACGGCAGGCAGCGCCGTGTCGAAGTCGCCGAGCCAGGCGCGGGCGACGCCACCGAGCCCGACCGCACGCAGCGCCTGGTTGACCAGACCGTTCGACGAGAGCAGCCAACTCCACGCGATGCCCGCCGCCACCAGGGGGATGACCTGCGGCAGGAACAGGATGGTACGGACGACGGTGCCGAACGCGCCGGTGGTGATCCGCCGAACCATGCTCGCCACCAACAGCCCGAGCGCGACGGGGATGAAGCTGAAGAAGACGATCAGGACGATCGCGTTGCCGATGATTTTCAGCAGGTCGCTGTCGGTGAAGACGGTGAGGTAGTTGTCCAGGCCCACCCAGCGGGCCACCCCGATCCCGTTCCAGTCGTAGAGCGAGTACTGAAGCGTCAGGGCGAGCGGGCGCAGGACGAACACCGCGTACATCACCAGGGCGGGCAGGACGTACAACCAGCCGGTCCCGGCCGCGCGGGCCCACCGAGATCGGTGGGCCCGCGTGGGGGTGGGACGGACGCGACGATCGTCCCGCCCGGTTGGTGCGCTGCCGAGGGCAGACGTCATCGGGACAGTTCCTTCTGGTACTCGGCCTGGACCGCCTTCACGTACCCCTCGGGCGTCTGCTGGCCGGCGATCAGCTTCTGCATCTCCGGGGTGATCGCGGCGGCGAAGATGCCGCCGGTCGCGTTCGCTGTGAAGTCCACCGCCCCGTTCTCCGCGCCGAGCTGCTGCGACGCCTTCAGGGTTTCGGCGAGCACGGTGTTCGGGGCGGCGGCCGCCACCGGCAGGTCACTCGGGCCGCCGGGGCTGGAGCCGCCGACGGTCACCGAGATCTCACGGGCCTTGGCGTTGGTGTGGACCCAGTTCAGGAAGTACGCGGCGGCGTCCGGGTTCTTGGCCTTGGCGGAGACGCCGAAGGTGTTGGGGGCGGACATCGCCACGTGCTTTCCACCGGGAGACTCGGTGGGGAAGAGGAAGAAGCCGACGTTGCCGGGCATCGACTTGTCGAGGTTGGCCGACTCCCAGTCGCCGTTGAACATGAACAGGCCGTTGCCCTTCTGGAACTCCCCGACCATGCCCGCGTAGTCCAGGGCGTTGGCGTCCTTGGTGAAGTAGCCGGCCTGCGCCCACTTCTGGATGGTCTGGGTGGCCTTCAGGGCGGCCGGGGTGTCGAACGCGGCCCCCGGCTTCTGGAAGATCCAGTCGGCGACCTGGGTCGGGTCGCCGAACTGGTTCTGCAGCGCCTGGTGCGGGAAGTTGATGCCCGCGGTGTTCTTGTTGAACTGCATGATCGGCTGGACCCCGCCGGTCTTCGCCTTGGCCAGCAGCTCCTCGAACTCGGCGACAGTGGCCGGCGGCTGGGTCATGCCGATCTGGCTGGCCAGCTTCTTGTTGTAGAAGACGCCGGTGACGCTGTAGCCGAGCCCCATCCCGTACAGCGAGCCGGTGCCCCGGGTGTTCTCGCCAACCCGCAGCTGCACGAGCTGCGAGGCGGGGAACTTGTCCCAGCCGTACGCGGTGAAGTACGGGTCGAGGTTTTTGAGCAGGTCGTCCTTGACCAGGTCGACCATGGTCGGGAGCCGGATGATGTCGGGCGAGTTGTCCGAGGCCATCACCCGGGGCGCGTTCTCCACGATCACCGTGAACTGGTCCTCGCGGATGTTGAACGTGACGTTCGAGTGCTGCTTGGAGAACTCGTCGGCCAACGCCTTGGCCAGCGGGAAGCCGGTCTCCGCGTACATCTCCAGGGTGATCGGAGCGGTCCCGAGGTCGGTCTTGACGGCGGTGTCGGACTGCGGGGCGGACGAACGGTCCTCCCCGGGCGCGCTACAGGCCGTCGCGGTCATTCCGATCGCCAACAGCGATGCGATGAGCACCGTTCGCCGGCGCGGAACCCGTGTCAGCAATTGTTCCATTTTATGACTCCTCGACATCTCCACGCGTCCCGCGACCCATGGCCGCGCGACGGCTCCACCGGGACCCCGCAGCCGGGTGGCAGCCACGCCGCGTACGTCGTGACCAATCCTCCCGAGCGCAGCACCCGGACCGTCAGCACATGCATCCGGCACGGCTACCGAAGGTGCCTTTGGATGCACCAGAAGTGGCCGCTAAACTGATTTAGCAGAGCATGCGCGTGGCATCGGAAGCTGTCAAGGACAACTTGGCAACGGTGCGGAAACGTCGAGTTCACACCACGCCTGGCATGACCGCCGGTGGACCTCTGGTCGCGACGCATCATGATGGGCAGGAGCGGCGCCCGTGGCACCGCGCCTGATTCGGAGGACTGATGGGCAGCAACAGAGCCACCCTGGCCGATGTCGCACGCAGAGCCGGGCTGTCCAAGACCGCAGCGTCGATGGTGCTCAACGGCCGCGAGGGCACCCGACTCTCGGCCGAGGCGCACCAGCGCGTGTTCGCCGCCGCCGAGGAACTCGGCTACCGGCCCAACCTCGCCGCCCGCAGCCTGCGCACCCGCAAGACGGCCACCATCGCGTTCGTCTCCGACATCGTCGCCACCACCCGGTTCGCCGGTGGCCTCATCCGCGGCGCGCTCGACGCGGCCCGCGAACGGGACCACGTGCTGCTCATCACCGAGACGCAGGGTGACGCCACCTTCGAGCAGTACGCCATCGAGGCGGTGCTCGACCGGCAGGTCGACGGGGTGATCTACGCGGCCATGGCCACCCGACGCCTGACGGTGCCCCCGGCCATCCTCGGTGGTCCGGTGGTGTTGCTCAACGCCACGAGCCCCGACGGCCTGCCCAGCGTGCTTCCCGACGACGACCGGGCCGGCCGCGCCGTCGCCAGCGCCCTGCTCGAACTCGGCCACCGCGACGCGATCGCACTGATCGGCCGAAACCGACTCAAGGAGGACGACCCGGAGGTCTCACTGGCCGCCCGGGCGCGTCTGCACGGCATCCAGCAGGTGCTGAGCGACGCCGACGTCACCCTCCTGGCCGAATGCTTCTGCGCCGAGTGGCTGCCCGAGCACGGCTACGCCGCCATGCGGACCCTCCTGAGCAGGCCGCAGCGACCCAGCGCGATCATCTGCATGAACGACCGGCTGGCGTTCGGCGCGTACCAGGCACTCGGCGAGGCGGGGCTGAGCGTCCCCGAGGACATTTCGGTGATCTCGTTCGACGACGACCCGATCGCCGCCTGGCTGCGTCCGAGCCTGGCCACCACGGCGCTGCCGCACGAGCAGATGGGACGCCGGGCGGTCGAGCTGCTCCTGGACGGTGGCGCCACCGTCCCGTCGCTCGTGTCGATGCCCCTGCGGCGGCGACGTTCCCTCGCGCCGCCGGCCGGGTGACCACGGCCAGGCCGCCCACAGGCTGACACGTCCCGCTGCTAAAACGGTTTAGTGCTAGGTTTCGGCAATGCTTCGTCTACCCGACCACTGGGTGTGGGACAGCTGGTACGCGCGGGACGACAACGGCCTCTGGCACGTGTTCTTCCTGCGCGCGTCCCGCGCCCTGCACGACCCGCACCGCCGCCACCGCCGAGCCGCGATCGGCCACGCCGTCTCGGCCGATCTGCACTCCTGGCGGCTGGTCGCCGACGCCGTGGTCCCCGCCGACACGCCCAGCTGGGACGACCTGGCGACCTGGACGGGCTGCACGGTCCGCGGACCGGACGGACGCTGGTACCTCTTCTACACCGGTGTCAGCCGCGCCGAGGACGGGCTCGTCCAACGCATCGGACTTGCCGTCTCCGACGACCTGATCACCTGGCACCGGCACGGCACCGAGCCGATCGTCCAGGCCGACCCGACCTGGTACGAGCTGCTCGACAAGGACCAGTGGTACGAACAGGCCTGGCGTGATCCGTGGGTGTTTCCCGACCCCGGTGGCGAGGGCTGGCACATGCTCGTCACCGCGCGCGCCAACACCGGGCCGGCGCACACCCGTGGCGTGGTCGGCCACGCCACCTCCACCGACCTCGTCACCTGGACCGTTGCCCCACCGCTGTCGACACCGGCCGGGTTCGGTCACCTCGAGGTGCCCCAGGTCGCCGTCATCGACGGGCAGCCGCTGCTGTTGTTCTCCGCCGAGGCCACCGGCGACGCCCGGCGCGACGACCAACGGATCTGGGTGGCGACCGGCGACTCGGTCCTCGGCCCGTGGGACATCGCGTCCGCCCGGCCGTTCCCGCACCCGCACCTGTACGCGCCCCGGCTGGTCCCCGGACCCGGTGACGGCTGGTCACTCATCGGGTTCCTCGACCATGTCGACGAGGTGTTCGTCGGGGAAATCACCGACCCCGTTCCGGTGCGCTACCGGGCGTCCTCCGGGCTGGTCGTGGACGCGGCGAGGACGCTCGCCGCGACGTGACACCGCCCGTGCCGGGAGCCAGGCTCCCGAGCACCTAATCGAGCCGTTGCCGGCAGGTCGAAGGCCCGTAACCGCGCGAGTCCGGGCTGGGGCGACACGCCCCAGCCCGGACCCGTTGCTGCCCGCGGTTACGTCAGCTGCGTACCTGCCACCGCTGGTTGGTGCCGCTGCCACAGGCCCAGAGGATCAACTTCGTGCCGTTCGCCGTCGCGGCGCCGTTCGCGTCGAGGCAGAGACCCGACTGCACGCTGGTGATCGTGCCGTTGGAGTTGATGTTCCACTGCTGGTTGGCCTGACCGTTGCAGTCCCAGATCACCACGGCGGTGCCGTTGCTGGTGCCCTGGCCGGAGGCGTCCAGGCACTTGGTGCCGTAGACCATGAGCTGCCGGCTCGCGGTCTGGGTCCACCGCTGGTTGGCGGCCCCGCTGATGCAGTCCCAGATCTGGGCCTGCGTGCCGTTTGTCGTGCTGGAGTTGCCGATCTCGGCACAGCGGCCGGACTGGACGCCCACGATCTGCACGTTCTGCGGATTGGTGCTGCCGCCGCTCTGCACGCCGGCCGTGTTGATCACCGTCTGCGCGCCGGACGGCCAACTGCCGTTGGTGACCGTGACGTTGCCGTTGACGACGTTGCCGCGATCACCGTTTGTCACGTTCGTGCCGCTGCTGCTCGCCCAGTTGTTGGTGACCGTGAAGTTACCCATGTTCTCCGCGTAGTAGTAGTTCGCGGTGGCCCAGGTGCCGATGGAGGAGAACACGTTGTTGCGGGCGGTGTAGTAGCGGGAGCCCTCGTCGAAGTAGAGCCCGAACCAGCCGTTGGTCCGCAGGCAGTAGTTCTCGCTGATGAGCCCGCCCGGGTTCGCCGAGAGCGTGTAGATACACCCGCCGTCGGTCATCTGTTGCATCACGTCGTGCACGTAGTTGCCGACCACCTGGTTGTTGGCCGCGGTGGTCGCCGTGGTGTACCGCGGCTGGTAGTTGTACAGGCCACGGTTGGCGTAGTGCTGGCTGCCGCCGGCGTCGTTGGCGCCCCAGCCGTAACCGACCGACAGGCCCGTGTACGGCATGTTGTAGACCTCGTTGTGCGAGACCAGCGAGGTGTTCACGTACGTGGTCAGGATCGAGACGACGCCCCGGTACTCCAGTCCGAGATCGTGCACCCGGTTGTTGCTGATGGTGACGTTGCGGTTGACCATCCGCTGGTCGCTCGGGTGGTGGGCGTCGGCGCGTACACCGCCCACCACGATGCCACCGGCGGAGTTGCGGGCGATCTCGGAGCGGGTGACGGTGATGTTGCTGGCGCCCAGTCCGACGCCGCTGGCGTGGGCGTTGGCGTCGTTGCCGATGCCGATGGCCGTCTGCCCCAGGTTGACGAACTGGGAGTCGCTGAAGGTGATGGTGTTGGCGGCGGAGACCTGCACGGCGGCCGGCATCTGTGCCCAGCTCGGGCGGGTGGCCTCGAACAGCGGGCAGCCCTCCTGGCAGGAGGTCAGCGCGTCGGACGGACGGGCCCAGGTGCCGACGATGTGCGCGCCGGTCTGCTGGTCGGCGAAGCCGTTGCTGCTGCTCGGGCCGAGCCAACTGGTGCCGGTGAAGGTGATCCCGCTGAACGAGATGTGGTGCGCGGGCGCGTCGTAGGTGCCGCCCACGTTCACCAGGGACTGCAACTGCGGCAGCTCCACGCTGACGCTGCTCATGTTCTGCCCGGCGAGCGGGATGTAGTTGAGCTGGCCGCTGCTGGGGTTGAGATACCACTCCCCCGCCGAGTCCAGGAACTCGTACGCGTTGGCCAGGTAGAACGGGCCGGCGCGGTGCGGGCGGGACAGGGTGTCGAACCCGAAGGTGTTGTTGTTCCAGGCGGGCTGCTGCATCGTCAGGAAGTTGCCGCTGATGCTCTGCACCGGCGAGTACCGGTCGGTGAACGAGCCGACGCTCTCCACCTCCACCCGGTTCTGGTTGCCGAGGTTGTTGAGGTAGTTCAGTGCGCTGTTGCTGAACCGCATACCGGAGGTGGTGAAGGTGAAGTCGGACCGGTTGACGGCGGTCCGCGCCCGGGTGGCGACGGCCCCGTTGACGTAGAGCTGACGGGAGTCGAGCCCGGCGGGAACGTTGGCCCGCCAGATGTTCTTCCCGGAGTCGACGAGCGACCAACCGGTGACCGCGCGGGCGCCGGTGATCGTCGGACGCGCCGAGGCGGCTGCCCGCCAGATCACCTGGTAGCCGTTGTTGCCGGAGTCGGCAGCGGTCAGCCGCATCGGCGACGAGAGCCGGTACGCACCGTCGGCCAACTCGACCACGATGTCACCGGACATCGCGCTGTTGGCTGCCCGGACCGCGGTCTGCGCGGCGGACAGCGAACACGGTTGGCTCGCCGAGCAGCTGGTGCCGGTGCCGGAGGGCGACGCATAGAGGGTGGTGGTGGCCGCGAGCGCGGGGGACGCCGAGGCGGTCACCGCGACCAGAGCGGTCAACGCTGACGCGGCGGCGCCGGCCAACAGTCGCCGCAGCGGTGGAATGGACGAGACGGACACGGGACGGTGCTCCTGACTCTAGAGGGGGGTGGCGGGCAGGGGTCACCCGAGGATCTCCCGGAGGTAGCGCAGGCCGTCCGTGGCGAGACGGTCCTGTGAGGGTGCCAACGGTCGCCAGATCGCCGCGGCGGTCGCGATGGTCTCGTTCTCTCCCGTGAACGACTCGATGCAGATCGGGCCCTGGTAACCGGTGTCCCGCAGGACGGTGAAGAACCGGGGCCAGTCGAAGTGGTCCGCACCGGGTGCG
>NZ_JBEXHQ010000080.1:0-21851 GCF_040607915.1 Micromonospora sp. NPDC005215
CGCGCTGTTCGCCGAGTTCACCGCCCACCTCCCGCTCGGGCCAGTATCGCGGGCGGGAACGTCTCCGCGCCGCGATACCGCTGAGCGCGTCGGGGCCGACCCGTCCCAGCACAGAGTGCCGGTGCGCAGTCGTTGCGCGACAGCCCTCGGGACCGGGTTCTGGTACTCCTCCGGTGGTGTCGCCCGCCGGCTGAAGGCCACCTCGGCGGCCTGCTCACGCCGGGCCTTCTGGGCCGGCTCCCCGGCGAGGTAGTTCATCAGTTGCCGGGCCGGCCCGGTGTCCCGGAACATGGCCGCGACGTCGTCGGAGACCTCCTGGAGCGACGAGGTGGTCGGCTGGTCGGCCGGCGGCGGTGTCGGAAAGAAACTGAACGGCGGCGGGGCACCCTGGTCCGGGCCGGGCAGCTTGGCGAGCTGTTTCCAGTACTCACGGATCGCGAAGGAACCCTGGTGGTCCAGGTGACACCCCCTCGCGGCGGACGACTCCGTCGGCTGCCCGTCCGCCCGCGCCTCCCCCGGAAACAGGCCCTTCGCCGCCATCTCGAAGGTGGTGTAGAGGCTGGCCCGGTCCGTGCCCGGCGACGAGGCGGCCAGCAGGTCGTGCCAGGTCGTCCAGGCGCCTCTGAACTCCTCCGACGTCCAGGAAAGGTCGCCGCGGGTCCACCGCTCGTAGACCTCCCGGCCGGACCGGTGCAACAGGATGTCCTCGACCCAGTCGGTGCCCGGCCAACCGGAGACTGGCGGGGAGCTCATGGCGAGGCACCACCGCACCTGCTGACCATCGATCGTGCGCCGGGTCTGCGCCAGCATCTCCTCCCAGGTCCGCGGCGGCTGCGGCCCGAACCTGGTCAACTCGGCCCGGTTGTACCAGACCACGCTCTTGAGGTTGGTGGCCACCGCGACCCCGTAGGCGACCCGGCCGCCGTCCGGTCTGCCGTCCGGCTCGATCCTGCGGGCAAGCTCGACCAATTGTGGCGTCGCATCGGCCCCGAGCACGTCGCTCAGCGGCACCAGCCGGCCGGCGTTGACGTACCGTTGCAGATCGTTGACGCGCGGTAGGACCGCGACGTCGGGCGGTCGACCTCGCTCGATACCCACCTGGAGCACCTGGCTGACATCCCGGTGCCCCTCGTAGCGGGTCTTGATGTGGTGTGTCTTTTCGAACTCCTTCAGGACCCCCTCGAACTCCGTCTGTTCGTCCCCGGTCCAGGAGCCGAGGATCGTCACCTCCTGAGCCGGCTCGGCGTCGCATCCGCTCAGCGCGACACCAGCGAGCAGCACCGTGACCATCGCCAGCGCCGTCCGGGTCGTCCGTCCAGACTGCCTCATGTCGACCGCTCTCCATATTCCGCCAGGCGGGGACGGAAGCCCGCCAGCACCAGCACCGCGATGCCGAGCGCGAGCACCGGCAGGGCAAGCTCGACCGAGCGGCTGTCGGCCGCGTCGCGGGCATCGGCGGTGATGGCGGCGTCGGCCGCGGCATCCGGCGGCGCCGTCGACGACAGGGACGACGATGCGGACGGGGACGGCGACGGCGACGGGGCCTTGCTGCGCAACTCCCGGATGGTGTCCTCGCAGCCGATCCGACACTCTGCCTGCACCTCGGCCGCGAGGCCGTCGGCGGCCCGGAAGCTCACGTCGCTGATCTGCCACTGTCTGCTGTCGTGCACCACAACGACGTCCGCTCGGGTCTCGTCCAGCCGGTGCGCCGACCAGGAACTCAGCGCGGTGAGAGCCGCCATCCCCACCGCCGCGACAGTGGCCAGCAGGAGGGGGACGTTCACCGCCCGGCGAAAGCGGCGGGTCAGATACACCTGTGTCCGCACCAACAGCACACCGAGCGCGACAAGCGGCAGCAACCAGAGCGCCGCGGTCAGCTCGTTCGTCCAGCGGTTGTGCGTCTGGTCCTCCAGGGCGAGCAGTTGCTTGCCGCGAAGCTCCATGATCCGGGCCAGGATGTCGTTCAACAGGCTCGCCGCGTCCCGGAGCACCGCCACCCCGAGCGCCCTCAGCTCGGCGTCCCGGAAGCGCGCGTCGGCCTGGCCGATCAGCCCGGTGTACGTGACAAGCAGCGCCTCGATCGTCTGGATGTCCCGGGTGCCGTCGTCGCCGGCCGCGTTGTTCTCCGCCAACAGGGTGAGGTACTGGCCGGCGGCGGCGATCTGCCGCTGGAACTCCACCCCGGGGCCGCCGACGCCGAGGACGACACCACCGTCGCCGAGACTGTCCACCGCCGCGAGGTGCGCGTTGCGCAGCGCGTCCTGCGCGTCGTAACTGGCGAGGATCGCCGGCACCGAGCGCTCCGCGGCGACGTCGGCGTTGCCGGCGACACCGAGTACGACCGCCAGACTGGTCGCCAGGGCGACCACGGTGACCCCGAGCAGCCACCCGCGCAGGCGCACGAGGGTTTGCCGGGTGCTGCTGACCCACGGCGGCGTACGCGCGTCCGCCGTCATGCCCGCACTCTCGCCCTCGGCTCGTCAGTGAACGGGTTGCCACAGTTCTCGCAGATCTCCGAGCCGGCCGGCGAACTTTCCAGACAGACGCCGCAGATCTTCTCCGCGACCGCCGGCCCCCGTGGCGCGGGTGGGTGCGTCGGATTGCGCACCGAGCCGACGATGCTGACCTTGAGGTCGGTCTGGCTGAGATTTTCCCTGAGCCGGACGATTCCGCCGGGCTCGATGTCCACCAGATGCCCCAGTTGCTCCAGGGCCGCCTCGTCCCGTGCCTCGGAGGCCAGCGCCACCGCTCGGGCCCACTGCGCGTGTGCCTCGACCCGGTCACCCCGGTCGTACGCGTCGCAGCCGGCGTTGATGGCCTGCCGGACGTCCTCCTGCCCGGTCACCTGGGAGACACTGAGGTCGATTCGGGCCGACTTGGCCATGTCGACAGTCCAGTTCACGAGGACGGTCGCGGCGGCGGCCCGCACCTCCCCGTCGACCACCAGGTCGACGCGGGCGGCCAACCGGTCCTGTTCCAGGATGTCGTCGGGCGCCTCGACCCGCAGGCAGAGGTGGAAATCCCGGCGCTCCGCACCCCACGAGCCGGTGGCGAACTCCCCTGTCCGCTCGTCGACCGCGTCGGCGTACCCGGTGAGGTCCTGAATGGCGGGACTGGTCTGTTTGAAGAAGACCAGCTGCGCGTACGGCATGGTCCGCAGCCGGATCCGGACGTCCGGCAGGAGCTTGGTCAGTGCGGCGAGAACGGACTCCCGGAAGCTGGCGGCCAGGTCGCCGGGCCGCCGTACCGCCTCGGCGGTGCCGTGCAGCGCGGCGGCGATCCGGAGCAGGTCCACGGGGTGCCAACCCTCGCCGATGCCGCGCGGGTCGCAGACGAACCGACCGGCGCAGCTGCGCAGGACGCGCGCCAACTCCTCCTCGGTCTCGTGCTCGTTGATGCCGTCGGTGAGCAGCAGCACGTGATTGATCGTCGGCGAGGTGGACGGGAGCAGGTCCCGGGCGGCCGCGAGCCAACTGCCCATCGCCGTCCCGCCGCTGGCGCTGAGACGTGCGACCGCGGCACCTGCCTCTTTCCGGGTGGCCGGTGAGGCGGTCGCGAGCGTCCGGGTCGCCGGGTAGACCACAGTGGCCTCGTGGGTCCCCTGGATCACCGCGAACCGGACACCGTCCGGCAACACGGTGATGGCCGCGGCGGCGGCCTGCTGCGCGGCGGCCATCTTGGTCGGTGGGTCGGCCATCGATCCCGAGCAGTCGATCACCAGCACCTCGACCAGCCGGGACGGATCCGATCGGGCTGGCGTGTCGTCCTCAGCCGCCGTTTCCGGTCCGGTCACCGACAGGACCGCGTGCATGTCCCGGCCGCCCACGGGCAGGAATTTGTTCTGGTTGACTTCCAGGTCGAACCGCATCGCGGTATCCACCGGTTCACGCTCCGTTCCGGGTCGGGTCGGGTCGGTCACCATCGGGTGCGGGGTCGGACGGCGTTCGCCCGGTCGACGAGCACGTCGTGGGCGGTGCGGCGGGCCGTGTCGCCGGTGCGACCAGCCAGCCGAAAGCGACCCGGGCGCGCCGCCACCAGGTCGGGCAGGTCGGCGTGGTGCGCCTGCTGGCCCAGCGACCGATAGGACCTCTCCAGCAACATCCGGATGGCGCGTTCGGTCGGCGGCTCACCCAGCACCGGGCCGCCAGCCAGGTCGGCGGCGTCGCCGGCACGGGTCAGGTCGAGCGCCATCTCCCGGATCGCCGTGGTCAGCCGGTCCCGCGACTCGCCGTCGATGTTCAGCGCGGCCAGCCGGTGGACGGCCTGGTTGAGCTGACCGGCGGTGGGTGGGCCGCCGGGCAACCGGGACGACAGCACCCGCACCGCGGCGACCCGCGCGGCGTCGTGGTGCCGGGAGAGCTCGGGAACCTCGTCGAGGACGGCGACCGCCCCGGCGCGGTCGGTGGCCGCCAGGCGGAGCCGGGCCAGCCCGAACGCGGCGCTGGCCTGGAACGGGTCGCGCAGCCAGACGGCCGCGTAGTAGCGGGCCGCCGCCACGTGGTCGCCGGCTCGCTCGGCGCAGTAGCCGAGCGCGAGCTTCGGGGCGACCTCTCCCGGGATGTCGCTGTAGACCGCGTCGAACTGCTGCCCCGCCTCGTCCATCCGGTCAGCGGCGAGCGCGAGTAGCCCGCGGTGCCAGGCGATCCGCCAGTCGACGTCGGCTCGGGTTCCGGTCAACGTCTCGGCGCTGGCCAGCGCGGCGGCGGCCGAGTCGGGATCGGCCAGCGCGAGGTGCGCGCGGCACCTGCTCAGCTCGACCTCGACCGACGTCTGCTCGACCATCGACAGCTCACCCAGCAGATCCTGGGCGTCCGACGCGTCGACGGTGCGCAGCACGCTGACGGCCGGGTCGTCCGGGTCGGGTCGGGGCACCGGCAGGCCGAGGGCCACGTCGACGGCGGCGGGCCGGCCGTCGTCAAGGAGCGTGCCGTGGCCTGCGCCGATCCAGGTAACCAGTGGCAGGGCCAGACCCAGGCCCGCGTCCAGCAGCTGCGCGGAGGGTTGGAAGAGCGAGATCGGCTCGGGTTGACGCCGGTCCGGCAGGCCCGCCAGGATCTCCCGCAACACCCCGAGGAGCTGCTCGGACATCTCGGCGGCGGAGGCGAACCGTCGGTCCCAGTCCGGGCGGACCGCCCGGGCGACGAGCCGGTTGAACGACTCGATGCCGAGGGCGTCCGGGGCTGCGCCGGGCGTGTCCGGGCCCGGCGTGCGGGACCGGTACAACTCCTCCAGCGTGCGACCGAGGGCGAACAGGTCGGAACGTTCGGTCGGCCCCCGGGTCTGGTACTCCGTCTTGCTGACCGAGAAGTCGGCGGAGTGGACGATCCCCTCGAACCCGCTGTCGGCCCAGCGGACCCCGCCCAGGTCGATCACCTTGATCCGATCCGCGGTGCGCATCACGTTGTCGGGCTTCATGTCGGTGTAGAGCAGCCCGCGCCCGTGCAGGTAGTCGAGCGCGGCGAGGATCTCGTGACCGTAGGCGAGAATGTGGTCGATCGGCAGCGAGACATCGGGCTGTCGGGGGTCCTTCGCGGCGACCTGCAACCTGCGCAGCGACATGCCGTCGAGGTAGTCCATCACGATGTAACCGGTGGGGCCGGCCACCGGGTCGTCGTGGGTGGCGAAGTCGATGCTCCGGACGATGTTCGGGTGGTCCAGCGCGTTGAGGAACTGTCGCTCCTCGAGCGCGACCTTGAGGGACGCCTCGTCGGCGGCGTGCAGCACACCCTTCAGCGCGACGTCGACGTGCTCGTTGTGGGTGTCGTGGGCGAGGTAGACCCAGCCCTGGCCGCCACGGGCCACGCAGCGGACCACCTCGTACCGGTCGGCGACCAGGTCTTGGGGTTGCAGGCCGGGAAGGAAGTTGAACGGTGTCGGGGTCGGGCAGTAGGGGCAGAAGCCCTTGTCCCGACCCGGTCGACCGCCCCGGCTCCGACCGACCGGGTGCCCTTTGGGGCAGAAGCGGAACTCTTCGGGCACCCGCAACGGTGGCGTGCTCGTGCCGTCGGGCGAGAAGGTCAGCACCGGTAGGGAAACGAGGCTGGCCACCGTCCAGATGTCCCGAGCGGTCGTCCGGGACGGGGTGGTGGCCGGCTTGGCGCTGCCGGTGGCGAGTGGCGCCAGGCCGCAGAGGTCACAGAACCCGGTCTCGTCGACGGTGCCGGCGCAGCCTGGCCAGTCGCAGGGTGTGGTCACGACCCGTCCTCTCCGCGCCGGTCGTCAACTCGGTGGGAGACCGCCTCGGTGTACTGGCGTACCGCCGCCTCGGCGGTCACCAGATCGCACGGCGCGGTCAGCAGCAGGTCGTACGCGCGGCGGTAGGACGTGCCGAGCGTGGGGTCCTCGGCGAGCCGGTGCTGCACGGCCATCGCGCGATAGGCGCCCAACCGGCCGTGCAGCTCGGACCACAGATCCTCCCGGGCCACGATCTCCCGCCGGACCGACTCGGCGTCACCCAGCGCCCGGTCGGTGGCCCGCTCGGTCGAGGCGAGCAGGGCGGCCAGCGTGTCGCCGTCGGTGGTGGCGGCAGCGGCCCGCAGCTTGGTCAGCTGGATGCGCAGCTCGGTCGCCCGGGGCTGGAGTCGGGGCACGTCGGCGACCACGGCGGCTGCTCTGCGGTAGGCCCGGCGAGTGGACTCCTCGGTGGCCTGGAGGCTGGCGACGCGACTCGCCAGCAGCGTGGTGCGCAGCGGGATCGACTCACCGCGGAACGTCAGCAGCATTCGCAGGTCCCGGGTGGGCGCCTCGCCGACAAGTGGAAGCACCACCTCGGACAGCAGAGTCTCGGGCTCGGCGGCCTCGTCGATGTTGTTGATGATGATCGAGCGCGGCGTCGTGTCGGCGGCCCGGTCGTGGCCCGGTGCCGCGCTCGCGGCGCTCGCTTCGCCGGCCCAGTCGGCGATCCGCCGGGACACGTCCTTCGTGCTCCGGTCCGTCGCGTCCACCGCGAGGTCGATGCTGCCGATGGGCGGAGCGTCCGGGATCGTCTCCGGGTCGATCGATGGCCGCAGCTCCCGACTGGAGAGCACGGCGGCCTGCCGCACCGCCGCCGCGACGTCCGAATCACTGTGGTCGATGACGATGACCAGCACGTTGTCCGACGAGAGGCGGCCGAAGAAGCCCGCGAGTTGGCGGAGGACCCGCTGGTTCGCCGGAGTGTCCTCGGCTGACCGGAAGCTCGGGTCGACAGCGGATTCGCCGGGCACCTGGGCGCGGAGCCGCGGAAGGCGGCCCAGGATCGTCTCGACCGGAATCATCCACGACAGGCCGCTGCCCGCGTCGAGGCCGCCGGCCACGTCCTGGTTGCGGCCGCCATCGCGGTACGTGCTGACCACCATCCCGACGACGTGCCCGGTCTGCGCGTCGACCACCGCCGAGCCGCTGAAGCCGGGGCTGACCTGGGGTCCCGTGGTCGCCGAGAGCATCTGGACGCGCTCGCGTCCCGCCCCGGACCGGCCGGTGAGCCGGGCCTCGACGTAGACGCCGTGTTCCAGGGTTTCCGGGAATCCGTACATGATGACGCGGCGGTCCCAGGTGCCCCGCATGCGGCGCAGCGGCGCGAACGGGCCCCGCGGCGCGGGTTCTGCCAGCTCGAGCAGGGCGATGTCGTCCCGCCCGTCGCTTGTGGGTGGCCACCAGCAGCCGGGCACGACCCGGGCCGGGACCGTCCGGCTGCCCGGTTGGCCGACCAGGTCGACCAGGACCGTCCACGTCGGCTCGGCGCCGGCGCTGGGGAGATCCGTCTCGCCGGCCGCCCCGACGACGTGGGCGCAGGTCAGGACGTGGCGGTCATCCAGCGCCATCCCGGCGCCCAGAACCTCTCCGTGCTGGGCACGGACCCGGACCGGCCAGGGCTCATTGCCGGGGCTGACCATCACCTAGCCGAGGGTAATCGAACCCGATCGTATCCGTTGACCGCCGTCACTGCTTATGACCGTTCTGCAGTTTTTATAGGCTATTACTGTCAATCATGTGACGCGGCTTCGCCGTCGTCCGGCAGCCGTGCGCACCCGCTCGGCGCGGTGATCGCCCAGCGCTCGTGGTCGCGCCAGGCGCCGTCGATGAACAGGTAGTCCCGGGAGAAGCCCTCCAGCCGGAAACCGAGCTTGCGGGCGACCCGGCGGGACGGCTCGTTACCCGGTTGGATGTTCGCCTCCAACCGGTGCAACCCGACAGTGCGGACGCAGGTATCTCACGGCCGATCATCCTGACCGACCGGTGCCGCTTTTGTCCCCGCCTCCCGAGCCCTGAGCAGGGCGGGGAGATGATCCTTGCTCCAGGTGCGCGCCGCCTCGATCAGCGTCAACAGCGTGCGCCCCAGGTCGGTGAGTTCGTACTCGACGCGGGGCGGATTTTCCGGGTACGCGGTGCGCACCACCAGCCCGTCGCGTTCCATCGCCCGCAGGGTCTGCGTCAGCACCTTGGGTGTGACGCCACGAAGTGGCACCCGGATCTCGGTGAAGCGACGCCGACCGCCTTGCAGACAGAGCACGACCATCCCGGTCCACTTGTCACCGATCTGGAACGGCATGGCACTGGAGGGGCACATCGGATCGAACATCTCGGGATCCAGATCCGTCACGATACGCCCCAATCCATCCCAGTTTCTTTGTAGTAACCAGTATCTCGTAGATACCGTTCCTCGGGTCCACAGCGACAACCAGACGGGGGACGAACCCATGAGCAGCATTGCCATCTTCGGAGCCGGCGGCAGAGCGGGACGGGCCATCACCGCCGAGGCGCGCGCCCGTGGATATCGGGTCACCGCCGTCGTTCGGAATCCGGGCACGATCGAGGACATCGCCGCGGACGGCGTCTCGGTGGTCCGCGGCGACGTCACGGACCTGCGCTCGACGTCCACGATCTCCCGCGGTCACGATGCCGTGGTCAGCGCGGTCAGCCCCGCGTCCGGACCCGAAGCCCTGGCCGCCCTCGGCCGGCTCGACGACCAGTTCTTCGTCAACGCCGTCGACGCGCTCCTGCACGGACTGACCGAGGCAGGAGTGCGGCGCCTCGTCCTCATCGGACTCTTCGCCAACCTTCAGGACGAGCACGGCCGCCTGATCCTGGACGACCCCACGTCGTTCCCGAGCCAGCTGCGCCCATTCGCCCTGTCGCACACCGCCGGCCTGGACCGGCTCCGTACGGCGGACACTCCGGTTGACTGGCTGATGTTCACCCCACCGTCGATGCTGGACGCGGCGGCCCCACGACTGGGCCGGTACCAGGTCGGCGGGGACGCCGTACCCCGGTCCGGATCGACCACCCTGTCCTACGCCGATCTCGCGGTCGCCGTGATCGACGAGATCGAATCCCCTCGGCACCACCGCACCCGCGTCTCGGTCTTCGACTGACCTGCGCCGTCCGCGCCGTCCGCACGCCGTCGGCCTGGCTCGGGGACCGCGCTGGCGGGCCCGGCCGCGCTAGCGGGGCGTCCGGAGCCAGAACTCACCGCCGTCCGGGTCCGCCATCAACACCCGCCCGACGGAATCGCGGGGATCGGCGTCGACGACAGTCGCGCCGAGCGACAGCAGACGGTCGATCTCCGCCTGCCGGTCGACGCCGACGCCCGCAGCGACGTCGAGTCGGACCCGGTCCCGGCCCCCGTTCGACATGTACGGCGGACCACCCCAGGAGATCTTCGTACCGCCGTGCGGTGACTGGATCGCGGTCTCCTCGTCCTGGTCCCAGACCAGCGGCCACCCCAGCGCCGCGCTCCAGAAGTAGCCGACCTTCGGCGACCCGTCGCAGGCGAGCGCGCCGATCGGCCCGGTGTTGGCGAGGAAGTTGTTGCCCGGCCCGATCACGTCGAACTCGTTGCCCTCGGGGTCGGCGAGCACCACGTGATCGTCCGCCGGGTCCTGGCCGATGTCGATGTGTCGTCCGCCGAGATCCAGCGCCCTGGCCACCGACTGCTGCTGGTCCTCCAGCGAGCTGCTCGTCAGGTCGAAGTGCATCCGGTTCTGGACGACCTTGGGCTGCTGGTGCGGGGCGAAGCGGATCCGGAAGTCGGGGTCGCCGGTGGGCAGCAGCAGGACGCCGTCGGATGGATCGTCGACGATCTCCCGACCGAGGAGCCCGGACCAGAACTGCGCGAGTCGCAGCGGCTCGCGCGCGTCGAAGCTGATCGCGAACAGGTGTGCAGTCATCACATCGCCCATCTCCCCTGCGACCGGACGCCGCACCGGCCGTTGGAGCGGAAGCCTAGGGGTGAGCCGAGTCACCCGCACCCGAGTTTCCGGTGCGGCGGCAAGCCGCTGCTGACCGCGCGCTCAGCGGACGGGATAGGCCGCGGCGGTGAAGGCGAGCAGGGCGATCGCGGCCGACTGTTCCAGTTGGCCGCGCCGCGCTCCGGCCGCCGCGTGGATGGCGTGGCCCTCGGTGACGACGCTGAGGAAGCGGGCCAGGGCGGTGGGGTCGACCTCCGGTGGGAGGTCACCCTCCTCGACGGCGCGGGCGAAGCGGGCGGCCAGGGCGTTCTCGCCCGTCAGCCGGCTGGCCGCCAGGAAGTCGGCGATGGCCGCGTTGTCGGTGCCGCAGGCGGTGCCACCCTGGATCGAGAGGCAGCCGGCGGGACGGTCGGGTCGGGTCAGCGCCACCACGTTCTCCCGGAGCAGCACCGCGGCCACGTCCCGGGCGGTGGGCTGGTCCAGCGCGTCGCGCGCGTAGGCCATCTCGACATCCGCGTACCGGGCCACCACCGTGCGGAACAGGCCCTCCTTGTTGCCGAACGCCGCGTAGAGGCTGGGCTTGTTGATGCCCATGGCACCGGTGAGCGCGGTCAGCGAGGCGCCCTCGTAGCCGTGCCGCCAGAACACCTCCATCGCCCGATCCAGGGCCTCGTCGGTGTCGAAAGCACGCGGTCGTCCGGTCTGGGTCATTTCCTCAGGTCCTCCTTACGGCACCCACTCTACCGCCCACCAAAACCGATCGGTACAAAAGTTTGGGGAATGGCGGTGGACCCTGCTAGGTTCTTTTCATACCGAGCGGTACAGATGTGTGGAGGGAGTCGCCATGGACCACGTGAAGCGCACGCTCGGCCCGGTCGGGATCTGGAGCATGGAGCTGCGCGGGGCAGCCCGGACCGAGGTCAGCGAGGCCGCCGCCGAGCTGGATCAGCTGGGCTTTCCGGCGCTCTGGATCCCCGGTCTCGACGGCCCGGGGGCACTGGACGACGTCGAGCACCTGCTGGCCGCCGCGCCGCACGCCACCGTCGCCCTGGGCGTGCTGTCGATGTGGGGTCAGGACCCGGCCGCGGTGGGGAGCCGCTGGTCCGCGCTGGAGGCGGCGTACGGCCCGCGCGCCGTCCTGGGCCTCGGCGTCAGCAACGCCCACTCCGCCGCCAACGCCGGCCAGGACTACGGCAAGCCGACCGTCTCGATGCGGCGCTTCCTCGACGACCTCGACGCCGCACCCCAACCGGTTCCGGCCGACCGGCGCCTCCTCGGTGCGCTGGGTCCGAAGATGGTCGATCTGGCCAGCACGCGTACCTCCGGTTGGCACCCGTTCCTCGTGACTCCCGAGTATTCGGCGGCACAACGGGCGCGCGTGGGCGACGCGCCACTCATCGCCCCGCACCTCGCGGTCGTCCTGGACCGCGACCCCACGCGGGCGCGGACGGCCGCCCGCGCCGGCATCGGGATGTTCATCGGTTTCCCCGCCTACCGCGCCAACCTGAGCCGCCTCGGCTTCGGCGCGGAGGACCTGATCCCGGGCGGCAGCGACCGGCTCATCGACGCCCTCGTCGCCTGGGGAGACCTCGACGACGTCGCCGACCGCATCCAGGCCCACCTGGACGCGGGCGCCGACCACGTCACAGTGCACGTCCTGCGGCCCGACGCCGGCGACGGCGCCGATCTGCCACGGCAGCAGTGGCGGGAACTCGCCACGTTGCTGTCCCGCTTCAGCCCTCGCACACCGGGCACCGACTGACCGTCGTGCCCAACCACCCACCCCAAGGAGTACGACTCATGGCACAGCTCAATGGCAAAACCGCCCTGGTCACCGGTGGCACCACCGGCATCGGCCTGGCCGCGGCCCGCCGCTTCGCGGCCGAAGGCGCGCACGTCTTCGTCACCGGCCGCCGCCAGCAGCAGCTGGACGAGGCCGTCCAGGCCATCGGCCCGAATGCCACGGGGATCCGCAGCGACGTCAGCGACCTCGACGACCTCGACCGCGTCTTCGACGCGATCACGGCCCACGGCAACGGACTGGACGTGCTGTTCGCCAACGCCGGCGGAGGTGAGTTCGCCGCCCTGGGCGCCATCACCGTCGAGCACTACTCGGACGCCTTCGACACCAACGTGCGCGGCACCCTGTTCACCGTCCAGAAGGCCCTGCCGGTGCTCAACGACGGCGCGTCGGTCATCCTGACCGGCTCGACCGCGGCGACGAAGGGCACCCCCGCGTTCGGGGTCTACGCCGCCTCCAAGGCTGCCATCCGCTCGTTCGGACGCACCTGGGCCGCCGAGCTGACCGGCCGCCGGATCCGGGTCAACACCCTCGTCCCGGGTCCGACCGACACTCCGGGTATCACCGGGCTGGCCGCCAGCCCGGAGGAAGCCCCGGCGCTGGTGCAGATGCTCGTCACCACGGTGCCGTTGGGCCGGATGGGCCAGCCGGAGGAGATCGCGAACGCCGTGCTGTTCCTGGCCTCCGACCAGAGCAGCTTCATGACCGGCGGCGAGATCTTCGTCGACGGTGGCGCGAACCAGGTCTGATCGGACCGCTGCGCCCCGACAGTGCGGTGCCGGCCGGCGACGAGACGTCGGCCGGCGCCGGTGCCGGCGAGCACATGATCCACTCGGTTTCATTGATGTGGGGCTGACCAGGACGTCTGGACACCCCGAGGTCTGTGAAACCGAGTGGATCACGGGCGATCCGGGTGGCCAGGTGAGACGTACCAGCGCGTCAGCCACGGAGTGAGTGCGACGAGGGCGACGGCGAGGGCGGTGATGGCCGCCTGCCCGATCCGGCCCGCGGTGACGCCGACCGCCGGGTCCAGCACGTAGTTGGCGTACCAGTTGGCGGCCGCGTCCGTCACCAGCACCGCGCAGCCCAGCGCCAGCCCTTCCACCCGGCGAGCCGCCAGGAGCAGCGCGGCCAGGGGATCCCACAGCGTCAAAGACATGAAACAGACAGTGAGCCACCCCGGCAGGGCGAGCTGCGGCCGGAACTCCGGTACGAGCAACTGGGCCACGTGCACCACGGTGCCGTACGCGAAGACCAGCACGGCGACGGACACGACCAGGCGGACCGCGAGCGGCGTACCGCGCCATCGACCGGTGCTCATCGGGCCAGCGCGTCGGCGAGACGGGCGATGCCGAACTCGTACGCCTGGTCGATGTCACCGCCCAGCTTGAAGGCGCCGGCCAACTCCATGCTGATGAACCCGTTCGCCCACGCGGTGAGCGTGCGCGCGGCGTCCAGGGCGTGGTGTTCGCCGGCGAGGTTCCCGGCTACCCGCAACACCGGCTCGACGGCGTGGGTGAGGGCTTCGGTGCTGGTCCCGGCCAGGCCGGGTCCCGGCGCGAAGATCAGCTGGTAGCCCTTCGGCCGGGCGCGCGCGAACGCGCGGTAGGCCCGGGCCAACTCGGCCAGGTCGCGACGCGGATCGGTGCCAGCACCAATCGTGGCAAGTCGTTCACCGAGGTCGCGGATGGTGGCCTCGGTAATGAGGCGTACCAGGTCTTCACGGTTGTGCACACGCTTGTAGAGCGACGGTGCGCGTACGCCGACCCGGTCGGCGACAGCCTGCATGGTCAGGCCGGAGAGGCCCGCTGACTCCAGGATGTCTTGTCCGGCGTGAACGATGGCTTCGAGGGAGGTTCGATCAGGGGTCGGCATGCCACTTCCCTCCCGTTCGCGCGCGTCATTCCATGGCTATTGACCATAGCCATCATGGCTATGTAGCCTAGCCATCATGCAGACGATAGCAATCCCGGTACCGGTGCCGTGATGAGGCTCGCCCCGCACCTGCGCCGCATCGGCAACGACATCGTGGCCGCCTATCTCGTCGACACCGACAAGGGCGTGACCGTCATTGACGCGGGCATGACCGGACACTGGCGCGAGCTGCGGGCCGAGCTGTCGGAGATGGCCCGCTCGGTGGAAGACATTCGGGGTGTCATCCTCACCCACGGCGACAGTGATCACCTCGGGTTCGCCGAACGGCTCCGGCGCGACCACGGGGTACCGGTCCATGTGCACGAGGCGGACGCCGCCCGCGCGCGCGGCGAGGTCAAAACCGACAATTCTTGGGGGCACCTGAAGCTCGGCGCGACGGCTGGCTTCTTCTGGTATGCGATGCGCAAGGGGGGACTTCGCACCACTCACCTCAGCGAGGTCGTCGCCGTGCACGACGGCCAGGTGCTCAACCTGCCCGGCGCGCCACGCGTCATCAGCGTCCCCGGTCACTCACCGGGCAGCATCGCCATCCACGTGCCGATCGCCGACGCCGTCTTCGTCGGCGACGCCTTGACCACCCGGCATGTGCTGACCGGGCAGCGGGGCCCGCAACCCGCACCCTTCACCGACGATCCCCACCAGGCGCTGGCGTCGCTGCACCGCCTCGAAGGCGTTCAGGCATCGTGGGTACTGCCGGGCCACGGCCCGCCGTGGTCCGGTGGAGTCGCCGAGGCGATACGCGCGATCAGGACCGTCGCCGGCCCCTGATATGGCCAGGCCAATCCGTCAGAGCGGGCCGGGGAACGTCTGTTCCATCGGCATCGGCACCTGGAGGAACGTGGTGCCGCGCAGGTCCAGCCAGGCCCGGTCCGGTCCGCGGACCAGTCGCAGCATCACCGCCTCGCAGGAGGGGCAGCGGGCGACGAGGCCCGGGGCGTGCGAGTAGACGTGCAGGCTGGCCATCGAGCCGGTCGTCCCGCAGTTTTCGCAGCGGCCCATCGCGGTGCTCAGGTCGACGGTGAACAGCTCACGCATCGGACCGTCGAGCATGTTGCCGTCCAGGTACGACATCTCGGTCATCGGATCTCCTCGGCGGTACGGGAGCGGGCGGGCGGTCAGCCGGTGGGGCCGAAGCGTTCGGTCTTGACCCGCCGCGACGGATGACCCAGCCCCACCAGCAGGTCGGCCACGGTCTCCACGAACGCGGTCGGACCGCACACGTAGGTGAGCGGTTCCAGGTCCGGCGGCCAGCCGTGCGTGTTGACGTCGGCCAGCCCGATCCGGTGCGGCTCGCCGCGCCAGCCCTCGGGTGCCGCACGGGTGTAGACGTACGCGATGTCCAGGCCGAAGTCGTCACGAACCCGGCGGCGCAACTCGTCGGCGTAGATCACGTCGCCCGGGGTGCGCACCGAGTAGATCAGCCGGAACGGGGCCTTGCTGCCGGTCGCCCGCCGGGCCCGGATCATCGCCATCAGCGGCACGATGCCGGAACCACCGGCGACCAGCTGCACCGGCGCGGTCTCCTCGGGTCGCCAGATGAACCAGCCACCGAGCGGCCCGCGGACCTCCACCGGGTCGCCGTGGGCAAAGACATCGATGAGGTACGGGGACACCTCGCCGTCGTGCACCCGCTGGACGGTCACCTCGATGCGCGGTCCGCCCGGGCCGTCCACGACGGGCCCGGCGATCGAGTACGACCGGGCGGCCTGGTAGCCGTCCGGGGCGGTCAGTCGCAGGTCGACGTGCTGCCCCGACAGGTGCCCCGGCCAGTCCGGCACCTCCAGCACCAGGGTCTGCGCGCTCGGTGTCTCCACCCGGCGCTCGACCAGCCGGCCGACCTGCCACCGGTTGGCCGTCCGGGGCGGGTTGCCCGTCGCCACGGCGCGCTCAGTCACCCTGGTACCGCTGTTCGCGCCACGGGTCGCCGTAGTCGTGGTAACCGGCGGTCTCCCAGAAGCCCGGCTCGTCCATCGTCTTGAGCCGGATGCCGCGCACCCACTTGGCGGACTTCCAGAAGTACAGGTGCGGCACCAGCATTCGCGCGGGGCCGCCGTGTTCGGCGGGTAGCGGAGCACCGTCGAAGGTGTGCACCACCCAGGCCCGGCCGCCGCGCAGGTCGTCCAGCGGCAGGTTGGTGGTGTACCCGCCGTAGGAGTGCGTGAGCGCGAAGTGTGCGCCAGTGTCGACGCCCTCCAGCAGCGTGTCCAGCGAGACGCCCTGCCAGGTGGTGCCGAGCTTGGACCAGCGGGTGACGCAGTGGATGTCCACCATCGGTGTTTCCTGCGGCAGGGCCATCAACTCCTGCCACGACCACCGGTGTTCGTTGCCGTTCTCGGCGGAGATGACGAACTCCCAGGTGTCCAGGGACACCCGGGGCGTCGGACCGGCCGAGAGCACCGGATAGTCCTCGGTCAGATACTGGCCGGGCGGCAGGGCCGGCTCCTGCGTTCGGGGCCGACCCTGAAAGCCCGGTGACACGATTCCCATTGCACAGTCGTACCACCCGCGCCAGCCCGGCCGGGAGCTTTCCGACGTACCTCCCGGTCGCCCCGGCGCGGCGCGGTCAGTGCCGCTCCGTGACGACCTGGCGGTCCTCGGGCACGTCGCCGCCGCGGGTGGCGCGCAGGCTGGTCAGGGTGACCACCACCAGCACACCGATGATCACGCCGAGCGAGGCCAGGGTGGGGATCTGTGGCACGCTGTCCCAGATGCCGTGCGCCCAGTGCAGACCCAGCTTCAGGCCGATGAACGCCAGGATGACGGCCAGGCCGTAGCTGAGGTGCACGAGCCGGCTCAGCGCCGCGTGCAGGACGAAGTAGAGCGCCCGCAGACCGAGCAGGGCGAACGCGTTGGTGGCGAAGACCAGGTACGGGTCCTCGGTGATGCCGTAGACCGCCGGCACCGAGTCGACAGCGAAGACGATGTCGGTGGCCAGCACCGCGACCACCACCAGGGCGAACGGGGTGAGTGCCCGCTTCGCGCCCTGCCGGACGGTCATCCTGGTGCCGTGGTACTCGTCGACCACCGGCATGACCTTGCGCAGCAGCCGCACCGACCGCATCTTGTTGATGTCGACTTCCTGCTGATGCCCGGACATGGCGTCGCGCAGCAGCTTCACCGCCGTGGCGATGAGGATGATCGCGAAGAGCAGGAAGGCGAAGTCGAGGGTCTGCAGGGCCGCCGCGCCGAGAGCGATGAAGACGGCCCGCAGCACCAGCGCGCCGGCGATGCCGTAGAGCAGCACCCGCTGGGCGAGCACGGCCGGCACCGCGAACGCGGCCAGCAGCAGCATGAAGACGAAGAGGTTGTCGACCGAGAGCGACTTCTCCACCAGGTAACCGGTCAGGTATTCCACGCCCTGCTGAGAGCCGTAGCGGGACCAGAGCCAGCCGCCGAACGCCAACGGCAGGGCGATGTAGAACGCCGACCAGCCGATGGCCTCCCGCATGGACACCTCGTGCGGGCGGCGCGTGACCAGGAAGTCCAACACCAACAGCAGGAGCACGCCGATGATGGTCACCGCCCACAGCGTGGGCGTGCCCACCGACGACAGGTCGCTGGCGGCGGACAGGTACGACACTTCGCTCATTGGGGTCTCCTCGAACACCGTCATGTTCGAGGTCTCCTTCACCCATCACCTGATGGGCAACCACCCGAGGCACGCCGGGCGCGCCGTACTGACCGGAATGGTTCGTGGGAAGTACTCCCCTCGCACGACAAGGTTAGGCCAGGCTGAATCCCCACGCCAAGCGGGACATCAATGGTTGCCCTGATCAACCGCTGTGCGCACCGGGAACGACCCGTGCCAGCGTCGGCGGTCAGCCACGGCGCAGCGTCGCCCCCGGAGCCATCGCCTGCTCCACCAGGCCCCGATAGTCACGCGGCAGCTGAGTGACGACATCATCGAACTCACCACCGGTGATCGCCTCCCGCAAGGTGGTGAAGACCGCCCGCGCGGCGTCCCGGGCGGCCGGCTCCTGCACTCCGGCACGCAACGCCACCCGGGCGACGAACTCCGCCGCCCCGAACCGGTCCGCCTGCTCGGTGCTCGGGCTCGGCTTGAGCACCAGTTGCAGCGGCTGCGGCAGCTGGGCGGCCAGGTCCAGGACCTCACCGCCGGTCAGCCGCTCGGCGAACGTCTCCAGAACGGCAGTGGTCACCTCGACCGCCCGCTCCGAGGACGTCGCGGTGCGTTGGGAAACCTGATCGATGAAGGTGTCGTAGTTCATCGCGTACTCCTTTGGGCTCGCGTCGGCGCCTGCGGGTACCCGCGGCGGCGCTGTGGAAACGGCGCCGGGATTCCTCCCTCGGGCGGGCGTGACCGGCCGGCGGGCGGGTAACCGCCGCCGGTCGTGACCACATCGATGCCCCGAGGGAGCCCACGCCATGGCGAGCTACGCCGACGTCCTGCAGTACCTGTCGAGCCTGGACTACCCGGCCGAAAAGGACGACGTGGTCCGCGAGGCCGAACGGGAGGGCGCCCCGCCGGACGTGCTGAAGGCGTTGCGGGCCCTGCCGCCGGTGGACTACGCCAACGGCACCGAAGTGGCCCGGTCGGCAGGCATCGAGGCCGCGCCCGAGGTGGGTCCCGCGCAGCGCGCCGAGCAGGCCCGGGACAAGACGCACAACCGGGTCTCGCAGCATCTGCGCGGCATCTGACCCGGCGGTGGCGGCCACGGCTCCGACACCGGGGCGTCGCCGGTGAGCCCCACCGGCCCAGCGTCCCGACCGTCAGCGCGCGCGCCGGACACGCGCTTCCCGGCCGCCGCCATGCAGCTCGCCGTGGTGGCAGTGGTCGGCGTCCTCGCCGGCTGCCTCTTCGCGCTGCTGCTGCCACTACCGCTCGCCGCGCTCGCCGGCTGGGACGTGGGCGCGCTGAGCTGGCTCGCGCTGGTCTGGCACAAGCTCTGGCCGATGGACGCCGAGCGGACCGCCCAGCTGGCCGTACACGAGGACCCGAACCGGGCGATTCGCGACGCGCTGCTGCTCGTCGCCTGCCTGGCCAGCCTGCTGGCCGTGGGACTGGTGGTGGCCAGCGCCCAGAGCTCGCCACCCGGGCTGGGCCGGGAGGCGCACGGCGCCCTCGGCGTGCTCAGCGTGGTGCTCTCCTGGTTCGTGGTGCACACCGTGTTCGCCGCCCGGTATGCCCGGATCTACTACACGGGCCCCGACGGCGGGGTGAACTTCAACCAACCCGAGCCGCCGCGCTACTCCGACTTCGCGTACGTCGCGTTCACCATCGGGACGACGTTCCAGGTCTCCGACACCAACCTGACAAGCAACGAGATGCGTCGCACCGTGCTCCGGCACTCGATGGTGTCGTACCTGTTCGGCGCCTTCATCATCGCCGTGACCGTGAACCTGTTGGCCGGTCTGGCCCGCTGAGTGGTCGCGGTGGCCCCGGAGGGTGGCACGGGGCGGGAGCGGAACGAAGGGCCGGGACAGGCGGGCGCCCCTGGTCACGAACCGCGACCCAGGGCGCCACGTACGCCTGTCCAGGCGGTGAGCCGCGGCCGAACCGGTCGCGGTCACCAGGCGGTGGATGCCCGCTCGAACCGAGCGGTCAGCACTGCCGGGTCCAACCATACGACAGAACATCCTCCGTTTGGTCAGATTTTGGCGAAGTGTGGGCCAGGGCACGTCACTGTCGACCTGTCACTTCCGCGTACCGGTGCTCCAAATCGACCCGGGCCAGCGCCCCCACCAGCCAGGCCAACTGCTCCGACTCGCCACTGGCGAGGCCGGCCAGGTCGTCCGCCGACCGACCCAACCCGAGCCGACGGGCCGCGGCCAACGCCCGGCGGTCGGCGACCGGGGCCACCTCCCGCCACAGCGCCTGCGCCTCGCGGAAGAACAACTCGACGACCTGACCGTCCACGCCCGGAAGCTCGGCAAGGAGCGCGCGCTCCCGGACCGGGTCGTGCCGCGCCACCGCCCGCAAGCGGCGCAGATCGCCCCGGTACCGCTCGACCACCGTGCGGGCCAGGTCACCCAACACGTCGGCCAGCGCGTCCACGTCGCCGCGCTGACCACTGGCGCGCAGCACCCGGACCCGGTCCTCGTGCAGTGAACGGGCCAGCCGGGCGGCGCTGTCCCAACCCTCGTCGCGCAACGCCCGCGTTCCGTCCAACGCCCGGCGGAAGTCACCCCGACGGGCCAGCAGCACCGCCAGGTAGAGCACCTGGAACAGGCTCGCGGGGTTGTTGGTCACCCGGAAGCCGTACTGCTCGGCGAAGCCCCGTCCGCTGCCGGCGAGGCGGCGCGCCAGACGCTTCCGGTCCGCTACGGGTGTGATCAGAGTGGTCGGCATGCCCGCGACTACCCGCGCGACAGTCGGTCACACCCGGCACGCGTCCGCCCCGCGCGGCCCGCACGCGGCGTCAGCCGTGCAGGCCCCCGGTGCGGTCGCGAGCCTTGAGGCGGGTGGTCGGCAGGGCGGGCGCCGGCAGCGGGGGCGCCGAATCGTCGGCGACCACGCCGAAACGTCCGTCCCCGGCCATCCAGTCCTCCCTGGCGGCGGCGATCTCCTCGTGCGATCGGCCGACGAAGTTCCACCACATCACCAGCGGCTCCTCGAACGGCGTACCGCCCAGCAGCAGCAACCGGGCCCCGGCCCCACCGCGCACGGTCAGCTCACGGCGACCCGAGCCCAGGTAGAGCAGTTCCCCCGGCTCGAACCCCACCTCGGCGGCCTCGGCGGCGCCGGACATCGCCAGCAGGGCGTACTCGAAGTCGGGCCGCAGCGCCAGCGTCGTCGGCGCCTCGCCGCTCAGCTCCACCTGCACACCGACCAGCGGGGTGTGCACCACCGCCGGTGACCGCCGCCCGGCGAACTCGCCGACCAGCAGGGTGAGGTCCAGATCGCCGTCGCGCCAGCGCGGCAGGTCGGCGTGGTGCGCGAAGTCGGCCGCCCCGGCCCGCGCCGGATCAGGCAGTGCCACCCAGAGTTGCACGCCGTGCATCACCGGCGGGTGGACCACCGGCGACCGCTCGGAGTGGGCGATGCCGTTCCCCGAGGTCATCACGTTCAGTTGACCGGGCCGGATCGGCTGGACGTTGCCGAGGCTGTCACGGTGCAGGATCTCACCGTCGAGCAGCCACGTCACCGTCTGCAGGCCGGTGTGCGGGTGCGGCGGCACCTCCATGCCGGGCCGCTGCGCCACATCGTTCGGGCCGAAATGGTCCACGAAACACCAGGCGCCGACCATCCGGCGGACCCGCTGCGGCAACAGCCGCCGCACCGTGGTGTACCGACCCAACGGCACGTCGTGGCCGGGCAACAGCACACTGCCGGGATCCACGTCGGCCACGCCAGGTGGCCGGGTCTGCGCCAGCATTGACTCGGTACGCTCCACCGCCCGACTGTACGCTCACGCCCACGAGCCGCCGCAGTGCTTCCTGGTCAAGGCTCACCGAGAGCTGGACGACACGGTCACCCTGTTCGCGCCCGTCACCAGGTCGAGGTAGATCCGCTCGGCAGAGCGGTCCCCATCGCGGGTGCGCCGAGCACCGCACCCGCGGCCACCCCCGTTTCAGCGCTCCGCGCGTACCGCGACCGAGCCCGCACCCGACCGGATGCCCTCGGATCACCACCCGGCTGGCTGCCGGTGTCGCTGGGGTCGGTGCCGCTGCCTGCCGGTGTCACTGCCTGCTGCCATGTCGTGGCCGCTTCGCTTCACCGCGCCGGCTGGTATACACACCCAACGGCCGACCGAATCACTCGGTGCCATCACGCGGGCCCCACCCGCCGCCGGTCGGAGATCTTGGACAATTTCCGTTACGCGGTAACGGAAATTGTCCAAGATCTCCGAACAACCGCGACCAGGCCAGGGTAATCACCTCTCGCGGACGCCCGACGACGACGCTTCGCGCACAACCCCCACCCGCCCAGCCGAAAACGCCGCTGGCCGGTACCCCGGGTGTGGGGTGCCGGCCAGCGGTCGGTG